>NZ_QLNF01000023.1:0-4149 GCF_003261015.1 Agrobacterium sp. MS2
TTTGCTGACCACTTTTAGCAGTCGAAATGCCCGTTCGATGTTGCTAGCCTCGCCACCGGTAAACAGACAAGGGCGCACTTACGACTTGCACCGCAATTGAGCGCTGAATTTCCCCGTTTGCGGATCGGAGATTTCGGTTGGCGATTTATCATCTCAGCACCAAACCTGTCTCGCGCTCATCCGGCCGAAGCGCTGTGGCATCCGCCGCCTATCGTTGTGCGGTCCTTCTTACCAATCACCGCGATGGCCTCGTGCATGATTTTACCCGCAAAGAGGGCGTGGAGCATAAGGAGATTGTGCTGCCGGAGGGTCTTTCTGCCGATTGGGCTTTGGATCGTTCGGCATTGTGGAACGCTGCCGAGTTTGCAGAAAAGCGAAAAGATGCCCGCGTCGCCCGCGAATTCGAAATCGCGCTTCCGCATGAGCTGTCGCCAGAAGGGCGGCTGAAGGCTGCACGCGCCTTCGCCCAGGATCTGGCAAACCGCTATGGCGCGGCCGTGGATTTTGCAATCCATTCGCCAAGCGAGCATGGTGACATCAGGAACCACCATGCGCATGTGCTGATGACGACGCGAGAGGTTGGCAGAACCCGCCTTGGCGAGAAAACTTGTCTCGAGCACAAGAACGCAAGGCTGCTGGCACATGGCATGGCGACAACCGACATGCAGCTGCGCGATATCCGGCAGGCATGGGAAGGCATTGCCAACCGTCAGCTTCAGCGCGAAGGCCTGGATGTTCGCATCGATCATCGCTCGCACGTGGAGCGCGGTCTCGAGTTGTCGCCGACGGAACATATGGGCGTGCATGCCTCGCAGATGCAGCAGCAAGGAATGGCAGTCGAGCGCGGCCGGCTGGATGACGAGGCAGCACGGCAAAATGCCGAACTGATCCAGCAAAAACCGGAGCAGGTTCTGACGCTGATCAGCAACGAGAAGAGCGTGTTCGACCGGCACGATATCGCCAAAACCCTGCATCGCTATATCAACGATGACGCCCAAACATTCCGGAACGCTTTTGCGGCTGTCATGGCATCACCAGCGCTCGTGGAACTTCAACCTGAGCACATCGATCCAGACACAGGCGACGTCTCCCATGCGCGCTATTCGACGCGGGAGATGATCGATCTGGAACTCGCAATGGCGCGATCGGCGGAGCGGCTGCATCAGGCGCAGTCCCACGGTGTCGATCCGCGCCATGTCGAGCGCGCGATGGAAAGGCAGGATCACGCTCTTCGGACAAGCTCTGGCGGACCGTCGGCTGCGAGCGATCCGTCTGCGGGATTGTCGGCCGAACAGCGTCAGGCGATCGAGCATATTACCGGGCGAGAACGCATTGCGGCCGTGGTCGGGTTTGCCGGTGCGGGAAAGTCCACCATGCTCGCAGCGGCGCGCGAGGCGTGGAAGGCTCAAGGCTATCAGGTCCATGGTGCGGCATTAGCCGGAAAGGCAGCCGAGGGACTTGAGGAAAGTTCCGGCATTCAAAGCCGCACGCTGGCGTCATGGTCATACAGTTGGGACCATGGCCGGGATCTGATCGGCAGCAGCGACGTGTTCGTCATTGACGAGGCCGGCATGGCTGGCAGCCGCCAGCTTGCCCGCTTTATCGCAGAGGCCGACGCACGCGGCGCAAAGATTGTTCTTGTTGGTGACCATGAGCAGCTGCAGGCAATCGGGGCCGGTGCACCCTTCAGGGCGATTGCCGAGCAGATTGGTCACGTCGAGCTTTCCGGCATTCGCCGCCAGCGCCATGATTGGCAGAGGCAAGCGTCGGTTGCCTTTGCCACCCACAAGACGGCCGAGGGCCTCGCTGCCTATCGCGATCACGGCGATATCCACTTTGCAGAAAGCCGCGACGCGGCGATGGCGCAGATCGTGCGTGATTATGTTGCCGACAGTGAGCGGCGTGCCGATGGCAGCCGGGTTGCCATGGCGCATCGCCGCGCCGATGTGCGCGCCCTCAATACCGCTATCCGCTCCGAACTTCAGAACAGACAAAGGCTCGAGCGCGGCCACGGGCTGAGCGACGGTGCGGGGCGTGGGGATGGTGAGGAACTCACCTTCCAGACCAGTAACGGCAAACGCGCCTTCGCTCCCGGTGACCGGATCATCTTCCTCGAAAACAACCGCGACCTCGGCGTCAAAAACGGCATGCTTGGCACCGTCGAGTATGTCGAACCAAACAAGATCATCGCCCGGCTCGATGGCCGAGGCGGCGACAGTGTCAGCATTGCCACGGATAGCTACCAGGCGATCGACCACGGTTATGCGACGACGATCCATAAAAACCAGGGAGCGACGGTCGATCACGCCTTTGTGCTGGCGTCCAGCACCATGGACCGGCATCTGGCCTATGTCGCCATGACCAGGCACCGCGACAGCGTGCAACTCTATGCAGACATCACGGAGTTCACCAATGCGGGCCGGCTGGTTGATCACGGCGTTGCGCCCTACGAGCATAATCCGCAATCACGCGAGAGCTATTTTGTGACGCTGGAGAATGACAAGGGCGAACGGCATACCGTGTGGGGTGTCGATCTCAAGCGGGCCATGCAGGAGGCATCGCCAAAAATCGGTGACAGGATCGGACTGCAGCATGAAGGCGCCACGCCCGTCACGCTTCCGGACGGTACAAAGACCGAACGCAATGCATGGCGTGCCGTCAAGGATGATGAACTGGCCTACCAGAAGCTGGCAAGCCGCCTGTCGCGTTCTGGCGCAAAGGAAACCACGCTGGATTACATCAGCGACTTTGCCGAGCGGCGCGGGATCGCCAGCGACCCATGGATCGCAAGCGACCAAGCGATCGCGGATCAGCTCGGGCTCAGAAGCGAGATTGAACTTGCTTCCGGCCGGGATGAGCGTCAAGAGGTCCTGTCCCGCGCGGCCCAACCGGCTCGGGAGCAGCAGGGCCGGGCATCAGAGCGTCAGCGGGTTTACGAGGAACCTGGCGGCGATCTGGCCGGCCCTGTTCGCCGCGAAGATCAGCACAGAACTGAGGACAATAAAGGATATCGCCGCATCCGCTGGTCCGATCTCATGTCGCGAGACGGGGCCGTCCCTGCCCCCACAGAAGCTGTCGGCCAGCACTCGCCCCTGGAACGCGCTAAGCCAGCGCCGCTTGTTCCAGCCATCACCCGATACCAACGCAGTATCGAAGAGGTGGCGCAGCAAAGGGCGATGTCCGTCATCGATCAGCAATTCGATATGGTGGGCTCTCTCGTGCAGCACGTGTTCCGTGATCCGGCCGAAGTCGCCGCAAGACTGCGCACCGCGATGACCGAGAAGGAAGGCAATGGCAAGATCATGGCAAAGGTCATGGCGGAGCAGCCAGAGCGGTTTGGGGAGCTACGCGGCAAGTCAGGTCTGTTCGGCAACAACAAGGAGCGGAAGGAGGCGCTGCAATATGCCAGGTCTCTCGCTGCCCATATCGGCTATGTCTCAGAGGCATGGGAGCGCAGGCTTGGGGAAGAGCGTCAAAGCGAACAATGGCAGCGTGAACAGCGTGACGTGATCGAGGTGCCCGGTCTCACGACGCTTAGTGCCGAAATCATTGCCCAGGTGGAGAAGATGCCGGTCGAGAGGCGAAGCAAGTTCATCAAAGAGCTGCGATCGTCACCTGAGGGGCAAGCCGCGCTCAATGAAGCAAAGCTGGTGGCCGAAGCACTCACGCAGCGGTTTGGTAGTTCCGATCCTCGCAGGTTCGGCGAAGAGCTTGAGACACGCCCGGAGCTCGCAAAGCACGCCGAGCAGATCGAGGCGATCGCCCGTATTGTGTATCGTACACGCCACGCCGAGCTCAGCCATGACTATGCGCTGAAACAGCAAATGAACCGGTCACAGGGGCTTGGACTGAGTCGGTAGCAAATGATCTAATCTTTTCATCCCTGCAACAATCCTGTAGTTTGGATCGCTTGATGGAAACGTGAGCTCAGGCTCGTGATCGACGCGGCAGTGAGAGTGAAAAGTGCTGTTGTCGCAAGTTCAGAATCCTAATGCCGTCTGCGATAATCGGTGGTGTGCCCGCGCGAACCTTGTAGTTTATTCCGGCTGAGAGGTGCAAAGTGGTATGCGCCGCGCTCGAAATGCGGCATACCTGCAAGGGTATCGTGGGTTCGAATCCCACCCTCTCCGCCAGGTTGTATTTACTCTC
>NZ_QLNF01000024.1:0-41795 GCF_003261015.1 Agrobacterium sp. MS2
AAGCCCGCTATCTCGGACGGTCTAGCCCCCGTATTGATCATTCCCAGGAGAATGCACCGCGCTTCGATGTTCAAGCCATCTAGCGCACCGTCCTTTAGAATGGTCTCCCGAATCCACTTGTCGGAAAATGGCGGTCTATCGCGCTCGTCCCCTTTGTCATCCTTAAAAGAATGTCCCTTCAAAATCTTGTCTAGGTGATCGTCCAACCCCAAACCGAGACGGGCGTTCGCGGTGCGCAGGATATGACCAATATGAATGAGGTCCTTGTTCGCCGAGTTGGCAACTAAGTTTTCCTCCCTCATCCTATCTCGCCACCAATCGCGAAACTTCACCATGTCGGCGCGTGTGATCGCGGAAAGCTCTTTATTTCCAATCTGCGAAACTAAGTTTTTGACCGCCTTCGCCTTTGGATTGCGCCATTTACGAACTTGATCGGGGCTTTTACCGCGCTCCTTATCGGCCTCCTGCTCCCAAAAGACTTCGAGGGCTTTTTCGATCTTGATCGCCGGTTCCTCGACGCCGCCTAACAAGGCATCGCCGATCCGCTGATTTACGCTACCGTCCCGATTGGTCGGAACTGCGAGGACGCGCTTTACGATATCTTCGAGAGGCGCGGCTGCAAGGGCGGGGGCTGCGATGAAAGAGAAGCCTCGGTGATCTGCTATGTTCTTCGCCGCATCATATCGGGCTTGAGCGCCGCCAGTGTCACCGCGAAGTGCCATTTCCCAACCTTCTACCAACTGCGACCAAATTTCCTCCGCTTTGCGAAGAGCGAGCTTTTCGGAATCGGTGTGAAGCGACACGGCGACGTGTTCGCGCACTTCGATCAATCGAAATCGAAGAGGTACGCGCTTTCGCAGATGGTAAGTTGAGCCGCGACGGATAATTGCCATGAGGCATAATTATCGCTCGATAGTTGCTGCCGCAAGCGGCCCTAGTGCGCAAAATGTGTTGCGAAATGTGTTACAAAATCCGACCGTAAAAACCTAAGCGTCTGAAATTATTGCGTTTTTACGAGGAAAATGGCGCACCCGACAGGATTCGAACCTGTGACCTTTGGAATCGGAATTGGAAGACATTGGTTATAACTATATGATTTTTATAGCGTGTATTTCACACTGCGTTAGAGCTGCGCTATATTTTTGCCAGAGCTTCGGAACTGCGAGTAGCTCAGTCTGATTTTTCTGACACGAGCGAGGAGCGTCATCGGAATTGGACGATACAGGTTTAAAGTGGTTGAATTTTAGAGAATATTATTGAACCGTGCTGGAATTGCACTACAAGCAAATGTTTTCGAGCCGTCGTATGAATAAGCTTTTGAATTAATTCTCTTATTCTTTGTGCTTTGTGCTTTGTGCTAGAAAGGCGTGCCGATTACGGCACGCCTCTTATCTAGAAAGCTTTAGTCTGCGTTTCTCTGCACCAGCGAAATTTCGGCAGCAGATAGGCCATACAGCTTGTAAACTGCTTCGTCGATTTTGCTGAGGTGAGCTCTAATTTGACGGTCGATAACGATTGATGAAGTGGATTTCTTCAGTTTGATAAGTGACCTACATACCGCATCCAGATTGGACAATTTTGCTGGATCGGGCAGCGGTAGCATTTCGACAAATTCTTTCTTGACCTCCGCAAGGGCCTCACCCGCTTCAGGGTTCATAGCCTGTAGGCACCACGTCATTAGACTGGAATTCAATAAAGCTAGAATGCCGTACGTATTCACGCAGCCTTCTTTAGGGGCAAGAACATGCAGATTATTGAGGCACAGATGCTGTTCTGTGTCCATTGCAGCAACGACTTGATCGCCCGTTTGCCTGACAAGTATTTTTTCGTCAGCGTCGAAATCGGCCGCCGGACGTGGCTCAGCTAGCCACGGACCGTACTCAATGTATCTCTTCTCGAGAGGGTTCACCTCGTATCTTCCGATGTCTTTCCCTCGAAGATACTGTCGGTGACGCGGCGTCAGCTTCTTCGATGCATCAAATATTCGATTTTCTACGTCTGCTTTCTTTTGTGGGGGCTTTCCTTTGCCTACTTGGTAAGGCTTTATACCGACGTTTACCTTGAACAAGCTGGCTACAGAATAGGCTTGGTCAAAAACCTTATTCCGAAGCTTTCTTTCTGCATCGGAGAGGAAAACGTTAATCGGCTTGTCGGCGAGTTTTAGCCAGTCGTCTTGGTTGCCTTCGATGAGCTTTGCGCCATCAAGGAGCTCCCCTGCGGGTTCAGTCGGAACGACGTAGACTTCTGGCCGCTGTCCCTTCTTGTATCCATTCTGGAAGATCACGACTTCAGTGTCGACGACAACTCTCTTGAATACCGGATACTGAAAATGAATGATCTGCTCAATACGAGTATTCCCCATGACAAGACGCCGGAGTTTGTCTTGGCGGATATTGCTTAGCCATGGATTTGGGATGATCATGCCCCAAAATGCATCCTTCTTTAATAGGGACTTGATACTCATTTCCATGAACAGAAGGTAGCTATCGAGCTGATATGATTGATGCGTAAAGTGTCCCTGTAAAAAATCCTTTTCCATCGGATACAAAGTCGCCCCATAAGGGGGGTTGCCTATAACGACATCAAATTTGCCTTCTCTGAAAATATCCTGAAACTCTTCAGGCCAGTCGAATGCATTGACGCGAAAATGATCGTCGTCCGACAATTCAGGCAACGTTGGTTCTTCGTAAAAATCGCTATTAATCAAGCTATTCCCACATTTGATGTTGGCGCCGAGATCAGGAAGAGCTCTCTCGTGGAAAAGGGTGAGGTTTTTTCCAATAGTCTCCGCGTTTTCGCCTTCGAGTACCTTGAGTAGGAGAGCAAGTTTTGTAACTTCTACAGCTTGCGGGTCGATATCGACGCCGAAAATATTATTGAGCAGAATGGATTTTCGTATCTGAGTAGTGAGGCGTAAATTTCCTTTGTCGGTTTGATGAAGCTCTTTCTTAAATTTTTTTAGGCCTCCATTCGAGCTATAATAATTCAAATGCCAATCGAGTAAGTGTTGATACGCGACGATAAGAAATGAACCGGATCCGCAAGCGGGATCGAGAATTTTTATTTTCTCTACCTGCTTTGGAGTTCTGCCTGATATAATTTTATCTACGGTTCCCTTGATGATATGCTCTACGATATAGCTCGGCGTATAATAAACGCCGCCAGCCTTTTTTACCTCGGGTTTTTCTTGAATGATGGCCTTATTGCCATCGATCTCGATAACCTTGCCTAGAAAACGCTCGTATACCTGACCAAGGATGTCCGCAGGTATCACAGAAAATTCATATGGATTTGGGGGGTAGAGACTTTCGATTATCTCGCGTAACGGAGCGTCATCAATCGTCAACGTGAGTGTAAGAGTGTCGGCCTCGGTTGCATGCTTTTCCTTTGGATTGAAGTGAAAAAGGCCAGAATTATAGCGGTCATCCGCGTCCTTGAAGAGCTTCCCCATATTCTGGTAGACGTTTTTGCTTTTGGACAGCCTGAGCAAGCGTTCATAGTTCTCGATGCCCCGATCCTCGCATATACGTAGAAATATTACTCTGTCTATTATGAGTTGAACGGCAAGGTTTAGGTCGTGTTGACAAAGTGGATTCCCAAATCAGCGGAAGCGTGATTCAAGACTGCCTTTTAGGAGGCAGTCTTGGCGCGCGGCGACCTGACGGATATGGAATGGCGGATCATTGAGGGGCTGTTGCCCACCGAACGCGGTAGGAAGTCCCGACCCTCGCACGATAATCGGCAGTATCTGAACGGCATGCTGCATGTTCTCCGGGTCGGCTGCCCATGGCGCGACATGCATGAGCGCTACGGGAAGTGGAATTCCGTCTATGTGCGCTTCCGCCGTTGGGCCGAACAGGGCGTTTGGGACGCTCTGCTTGAGACCCTCGTTGAACTGGGGCTGACGGATGACTGGCAGCACATGATCGACAGCACCACGGTTCGCGGCCATTCGCAGGCTGCGGGCGCTAAAGGGGGACTTATCAGGAGGCTTTTGGTCGATCACGCGGCGGCTTTACGACGAAAATCCACGCCCGAGCAGACGGTCAGGGACGCCCTCTTGGCTTCGTCCTGACGGGCGGAGAGGCTTCGGACTATAACGCCGTTCCTGACTTGTTGGCTATACCGGTCGGCAAACCGAGACTGTTCCTTGCAGACAAGGGCTACGACGGTGATTTCCTGCGTGAAGAACTCCTGATCCACGGCATCAGGCCGGTCATTCCGCCGAAGGCCAACCGGAAGAACCCGCCTGCCTGCGACTTCCGGGCCTATAAGGATCGAAACCGCATCGAGCGGATGTTCAACCGCCTCAAGCAGTTCCGTCGCGTCGCGACCCGATACGACAAGACCCGAAAATCCTTCTCAGCATTCCTCGCCCTGGCCGCCGCAAAGATATGGCTGTCATACTTTGTCAACAGGACCTAGATCTCTGGGCGATACAATATTATTTGCGAGGATGTTATTGGCGAGCAAATCTCTCCATTTTTCAATCTCAGCCAGAAACTCCTCGTCAACCGTGGTCGTTCCCCGCTTTTTGCCGTTTGCGAAACGATCGAATGAACCTTTCATCACCGCTTCTTTAGAGAAAAGCGACGATATTACGTCCCAGTTATCGGCGTAGTCTGTGTACTTAAAGTAGTGAATTCTTGCTTTAGCCGCAGAATGCTTCTCATCAGGTTTGTGGGTGCAATCGTAAACAGCGAATTCTTCGAAGTCCGTAAGGATGCTAATCGGCAGTTTTGCACTCCAGCCATATCGCCGTATCTGGAACGCAGGTTTAGGATCAGTGTAAAGTGATACAGAGGGCTTTTTTGCTTCAACGAAAAACTTACGCATCCCGCCAACCCGGAATGAGTAGTCGGGAGCTTTTTTAGTCGTTCCCACCAAAACCATATCTTCGTGAATAACGTCACGGTACGCTTCGGCGTAATCGTTTTCGTTGTCGATATCCCAACCTAGGGCTTTGAACAAAGGATCGATAAAATCACGCCGAACCTGTGTTTCGTTATAGCCCCCTGAGAGATAAGCTGTTTTCTGTTCGTCAAATCGTTTCACAAGTTTCAATACGTTATCAGGTGCGGGCATATGTTGCTCTTCGTTCTCGTGCGACAATCATAGGTTTTCTGGCTGAAATGTCATCTTGCAGTTGGTGGCGTAAACTAATGGAGATTGGACCTAAGAAAATACACATTTTCTCATGATCATGATGGCAACATGCCACTCGGCAAGCGCCCTCCACGAGATAGATCGAACAAGTTCACAGCATAGACCTGAACCTGGGGTCGGCTCGGAACCGTCAGTGTGAACTCGCCAACAAGCTCGGATGCAATATCGGCTCGGCCCGGAAACACAAGAGCGACCTGATCGCAGTCGTATCGGCTCGCATAGGCGGTGAGCTGATAGATGTCTGCGGGGGCTATTCCGAAGTTGGGCCGCTTTCGATCAAGTCGTTTCCACTTGGCATCGAAAATTCGCCTGACCGCCTCACCATCGTGAAGCGCCATGTCTGGCCGGAGCTTGAATGCGCTCCGCTCAGATGTTGTGGCGAGGTGCAATTGCGGCCCTTGAAGTATGATCCGGTTTGGTTCTTGCCCGTGCCAACCGCGCCGCAGCTTCGAAGATATGAAGCCCTCGAATAGGCGCTCCATGTTAAAGACGAGGCAAGTGCCGTCCACAGGCCCGCTCCGCGTATCCGGAAAAAGCCCACGCAGAAGCCACTCCGCTCTTTGAAACAAGGGCCGCCAATGATCGGTCAATCGATCGAACGATAGGCGGGCAATGTCTTGCACGCCGATCTTTCGGCTGGTCACCTCGTCGAGCCGATGCAGCAGCGCCGCCACGATGCCTTTGACCGTCGAACTGTTGGAAAATCGTCTGAGAAGTGTCAGCGTGCCTTTGAGCGCCTGGTTGTGAGCGTTATCAACTGTGCGCTCGCTGTATTCACAGTAGATGCGGGAACGATCAATCACGTTGACCTTTGTGTTCGAGGTCAAATCGATACGCCCTCGCACCGCCGTCAGATTGTCCCTTTGATCCTGGTAGACCGAAATCGCGCCTGTGCGCAGTAACGTCGTGACGCTGGCACAGAAATCCTCAATAAACTGGTCTAGCAGGTGCAAACGCTGCATTTCCAACTGGGCGGTTCCACCGCGTCGCACTCCGAGATTAGAAGTCTCGCGAAGCATTGCGACCAACGTGCCCCTAGCACGGCTATCATCGTCGTCACGGTCGTCGATCTTGGGAAGAAGCTCAACGACAACATTTCCAGCCCGTATCACGCCGCAGAACGGGCCAAATCGAATTCCATTGTGAACCCATTCGATGAGCGATGGCGGCAATGTGGGTTCGAGCCGCGCAAACTCGTTGGCTTGCGCGGGCGAAATGCCACCGCTCACGCCGACCGGTAACGTCTGGCGCTCCCTTAGTGTGAAATGCGCGATCATCTGGCGTCGTAAATTTTTCTGATCGCATCAGGCGAGATGTCGTCAGGCGCTGCAATCTCAAAAACGGGCCGATCAGAAAGCTCGACCGCATCGGCACTGGGGAACAAGTCCTCGGCTAATGTCGGGGCGGCCCTGATAATCTGATACTCGCTGTCAACAACCGATTGGTCTGCGAAAATCAGTCGTATCTGCTGCCAGTCGTCATAGAAGAATTCTTGCAGCAGCGGGATTATCTCACGGGCGAGCACACGGCGGAGCTGGTCTATGGACCGCACCTGGGTCAGATAGGAGTGGCCGATGGTCTGGTCGCGGTGCAGAAGAACTGTCAGACGAGCGTTGATCACAGCGAGCAATTGTCGCAGATCAATTTCTCCCCCGTCACCGTCGTCTATAATGCCGTCAGCTTTACCCATGACCTGGGTCGGATCGGGCATCATCTCTTCAAACTGGAACCTTCGCCTGAGTGCCGTGTCCAACAGCGCGATAGATCGGTCGGCTGTATTCATTGTGCCGATGATGTCGATATTCGTGGGGAGACCGAAGCGCCTCCCCGAGTATGGGAGCTTCACTTCGATCCCGGAAACAAGATCGCCGTTGCTGGCGTAGCTAGCCCGTTTGTCCGGTTCTATTAGGGTAATAAGCTCGCCAAAGATTTTGGAGATGTTGCCTCTGTTGATTTCGTCTATGAAGAGTGCAAAGCGGACGTCCGGTTGTTTGCGAGCGCGCTCTGCGAGGCTCAGCAGAGAACCATCTTTCACGTCAAAAACCACCTGATTGTTATGCAGGGTGGGCCGAATGCCTTCGACGAAATCTTCGTAGGCATAGCTTTGATGGAAGGTGATGAAATCAAAACGCTGTTGTGAGCCGTCGCTATATGCAGGGAAGTATCGGGTCTGCAATCTGTGTGTTTTGCCTGTCCCCGGCGGTCCGTAGAGAATTAGGTTGAGCGGAAGCGCATTGTCGGCGGACAGGATCCCCACCGGGGTCTCCACGACTGGGATGGCCTTCTCGGGAACAGCCTCTTTTCGCCACGCAGATCGGAGGTCGGGAAGATAGAAATCGACCTCGCTATCTCGGTGGGCCTCCAACTCTCTCCTGATCTCTAGGAGCGTTCTGTCGATGGCAACGGTACCAAGACGGCGGGCGTCTCGATCAGACATTCCCCGGAACGCGCTGATGATAAGCCGCTTGTCCTTTTCCGAACTGATCCGTTCGAATTGGGCCGGGAAGATAAGGTGAGGCAGTATTTGCGTGAGCTGCCTATTTCGCGCGCCCGGCAACTCAGACAGCCAGGTATCGAACGCCCAGCCGTCTTCCATAAGCCGCTGCTTATCACTGCCGTTGAGCGCCTTCAACGACCGTGAAACAGAAATCAGGAACGATAGCTCGCGCCATCTCTGGGTATTGTATGCGGTTCCCGCCGAGCCCAGGCCGGAAAGTACTTCCGTTGAAAGATATGCGTTGTCATCTGGAAGCGCTCTTCCCGACCACGACCAGACCTTGCTTATCGCTTCACGCTTCTTAGAAACGCCAATGTTGGCGCTCGACTGAAACAGCATCAAAAGCCATATCGCTTCCGCCATGAGCATCTTGCACTCGGAGCTACCCTGGCCAAGTTGATCGCGTAGCTTCGCGATGAAATCGCCCTCGCCTTCGTCTGGGTTTTGGACGAAGCGCAAATCCAGTTCGTCGAGCAACGATGGCGTCCACAGGGACAGTTCCGAGAAGATGGAGCCATTGTTGAGCAGGCAGCGATCCGCCCAGGTCTTCGACGCCTGATAGATTGGCTCTGCATCAAAATGCGGATTGTAGACAGCCACGCCATTTCTCCCATTCGCGTAATTGAAGCAGCCTTAGCAGGTTCGCGCATGACGCGTCAGCAGCAAGTTCGCCTATTTGCTTCTTGAAGTTGCAGGTAGCGTTCGAAACCTCGGTTAGCTTATGGATCTACTGCGCGGCGCCGGCTGTGACGGGACCTGTCATAGCGTCGAGTCCCGAGATTGATATGTGACATCGTGACGATTCGGGCATCGCAGCAGACCCTAGCGTCCATATGGCAACGTCACAAAACACACATTTTCTCAGGTTTCCGCCCTTAGTGCCCCTAAAGCCTTGCTCCCGTTGAACATTTTGCGGCATCAATTTGCGCTCGTCCTCGACGATCATTGGCAACATAACTTGCGGCATGAAAATGCTGCTTTTTGTGAGGTTTTGATGAAACAGGCGCGTGTGTTGACGGATGCGGAGTTCAAGCGGTTGATGGCCGTGGTCGCGCAGATGAAGCATGCCGGTCGTAACAGGCTGGCGCTGATGCTCTCACATCTGGCCGGATTACGCGTTGGCGAGATTGCCGCCCTGACGGTACGCGATGTTCTCGAAAGCGACGGGAAGGTTCGCGAGCAGTTGCGGCTGCGGGCCGAGATCACCAAGGGTGGTCATGCGCGTGTGGTGTTTCTCAACGAGAAGCTACGCAGGGAGATCGAACGGTATCGCAGCGAATGGCCCGAAAACAAGGACGCCGCTGCACCGCTGCTGGTGACGCAGAAGCGGACGGCGTTTTCCGCAAACACGCTCTGCCAGTTGATGGGACAATTATATAAGAGCGCCGGTCTCGACGGGGCGACCTCGCACAGCGGTCGCCGCTGGTTCATCACACGACTTGCGCATTCTGGCGTCAGCCCGAAGGTCATCATGACGCTGGCGGGTCATCGCAACTTGACGACCACGCAACGCTACATCGATGTGCGCGACGAAATGATGAAGGCGGCAGTCGATTTGCTTTGACCGTCGCCCATTCCGGCATGGCAAAAGTTCGCTCAACGAACTTTTCTGTTATGGCTTTGCAATGATGATGCGCTGGTCGTCTGATCGCCCCTTCAGCCGCAGCATGTCCGACCTGTCGAGAAGGTGAGTGCTGCCCATCTTTAGTTCCTCGTGGGCGTACATTCTGGCGATTTCGATGTTGCCGATTTTCATGTTGGTTTCCCGATCAGGAAATGCTGACCCTCCTGATCGCAACTCTCGCAAAACGATATTGTCACAACGGTAGATCGAAGCGCCCTTACTGATCGCCTCAATCCCGAACAGCGTATCTTCGCCGTGCAATCGGAACGAAGCGGGCGGGAGTATCTCCGGGCGGCCGAGCTTGCGGAAGTTGCGCACAACGTACATGCTCCCTTTCAGATCGTAGTAGGGATCGAAGACGTGATTTCCCTTGAAGAGCTGAGGAATCTCGCGCCAGACGACGTTATGCGACGGCATTTTCCCTGTAAACGGCGAAAACACATCTATCGCCTCATAAGCTGCCGGATCATTTGCAGCCATCTCAGAGAAAAACGAGGCTCCGCTGTTGTGACCGTCGCTATGGTGCAGGCTGGCATCGTCATCCATGATGATGCCCCAGTCGTGGTTGCTGTCGTAGAATTCCTGAAGGCTATGGCGCCTGTTATCGATAAGCTCACGTCCCGCCGTTCGAATGATCCGACCGCCATTTTCCGCGACCCGGTGTAGCTCGCCATGGCTGGAAATTTCTTCGTCGGTCCAACCAGATGCGATGATGGTCACCGGGATATCAGTCATCCGTCGCCACCAGCGAAGTTGCCATTCCAGATCGTAATGGCGGCATATACGTTTCTCAGCATTTTCCGGCATGAAGCTTGTGATGTAAGCGCCGAACACCTTTCTGCTTTTGTATGTGACTGCCGGCCAGGCCACTCCCCTCAGCCTTTTGTTATGCCAATTGCCTTGCAGTTTCTTGCTGTAAATTGGGGGGCACAAATCTTCAGGGTCAGCCGATAGTGCCGTCTCTGACTTCGCGGAAGTCTGGGATCGTCCTGCAGTCTTTGTGGTCGTTCCCCCATTCGATGTGGCCGAGGTTGGCCACACCGGCGCTGGACCTGACGAGGGAGCCACAGAGACCGGCAGCGGAACCGGCGCAGCGGCAAAATCCTCGCAAACCTGCGTGCGATCTTTCTTGTTGCTGCCGATAATCATCGGCGAAACATAGAGAATGTGGTCGTCACCCTCGAACGTATCATCAATGCAGAATGCGGCGTCTGCCACGTCGCTGTCACCGATGTAGCCGCGCTTGTCTTCGCCAAAGGCCGGAAGAACGGTCCAAAGCCTTCGCATGTCTGCGATGGAGATATGACGGTCCGGCACAAGCGGCGTTGCTGGTGCGGCAAAATCCATGAAGTCGTAGGATGGATCGATGAACGTCTGTGGCTGATCGATTTCCAGCAGGGCGTCATTTCTGTTAACGACCCATTTGAACTTGTTGGGGGTGGGTAGCGAGGTGTCCTGCCTCGCGTTCTTTTTCTTGAACTCCGTGGATGCCGCATTATTCTTCTTGAGGGCCGCGTCCATCTTGGCAATCGGTGCCATGAAATGATTGGACTGCCGTGTTGGCTTCACCCCCATGCGCAGTTTCGCATCGTTGAACGTGGCAAACGGGTGCAACTGCAACGCGGTTTTCGGCTTTGCATCGTTTTCGAGCCAAACACCGTTGTCGCGGACATGGAATTGCCAATCGCCGTTCTTGCTGAAATCGGCGCGAAATCCTTCGGCATCCGCCCATGACAGCAGCAACGTTCCTTTGCCGGTCAATGCGGCAACAGGCTCGGCAAGCGTGAACGTTGCATTGGTGAAGATATAGGCGTCAGACAGGATCGTGACTTTGGTGGTCTCAACACCGGCAATGGTTTCATTCCACAGGCCGATAAACCTTTGTTCGTTCGAACGTCCTTTGCCACACAGGCCGCAAATCAGGTCGATGGCACGGAAGAAACGGAACAATGTCTTTTCGGCCAACGGATGCGATGACGGCTGTTGACCGCTGACGAGATCGAGCAGGTACTTCTCGACTACGGCGTCTTGATCGCCCTCGCGGATATCGACAACATAGCTGTTGGTTCCATCGGAATAGACCAGCGAGCGATAGAAGCCCTCGGCCATAGTTGCAACACCCGGCAAAGCCGATTTACCCGCAACGGTGCTGTATCGCTGCTTGGCAATCTCTAAGCGGGCCGATTTCAGGCGCTTGGCCTTCGTGCTTGCAGTGCGGGAAAAATAGCTGACGGACTCTTTGTAGCGTTCGGTAACTCCACCGTCGATATTCAGCCATTCGCTGAGTGGCGTGTTTCCGGCTTCATACATCGCATAGTGCAGCACATTGCTGCACTGGCTATGCCACGATTTGCTCGGCGGCTTCTCGAAGGCAAGTTGCACGAGGGCATTATAGGGGTTGTCCCGCGTTGTCTTGTTCAGCGGCAGCTTGCGCGCGTTCAAGAATGCTTCGAAGACATCAGGCTGACCGGCAATCTCTCTTCCGAACTCAAAAACCTTCTCCAGCGCGAAGAACTGCTTCTGCCGGTTGGTGCGCTCATGGCGTTCGTATTCGCTCGCGGCAAGCTGCACTGTTGCAAACTGCGTCTCAAAATATTTCAGATCGCGAATTGTTTGTTTTTTAACCGCCATTACCATTGGATGCCCTATGCACTCTACAAAACGTGACGCAATCAGACGGTGCAATCCTTAAAATTTGCAGACGATCCCAATGCGAAAATTCTTTGACGGACGACATGTTTAACAAGCCCTCAAAATATGCCATCTACACCCCTGCGATCAGTCAGGAGTTCGCGAAGCTCGGATATTCACAGCACCTCAAGCGCAGCTTTGCGTTTCTGGAAACCGATCTGAACTTTCTCGATCCGAAGAGCGGCCTGTTTCATTACCCCTATGCGCTCTACAGCGCAGGTCAGGCCGCAAAGACGGCGAACTCGGCACTCGAAGACAACATCGTCAAATTGCGCGACCGGAAGGCGACCACGGTTATCGGTGACAGCGGCGGTTTCCAGATACAGGGCAACCGGATCAAGTTCACTGGCGATCCGACATGCGAACGAATGTTGCGCTGGCTGGAAACACATTCCGACTATTCGATGTCGCTGGACTTCCCAACCGGTGGCATCTCGCCCGGCAATGTCGCCATGCATGCCGAACGGCTGATAGCCGAAGGCCACAATCTCGATGCAATGAGCGCGGCCAACGGCCAGTCACTGGATTTCAATGCCTGCCTGAAACAGTCTTTGCTCAATCTGGATTATTTCGTGCAAAACCGAAAGCCGGGGGCAACGGAACTCCTCAACGTCCTTCAAGGCCGCAACGAGGCGGAAAGCAAGGCATGGTATGAGGCCGTGAAGGGTTATGGCCTCGAAGGTTGGGCATTCGCAGGGGCTCACCAGAACTCCTTTTCGTTGCTGCTCAACCGCCTTCGCGACATGCGCAACGATGGCCTGCTGCAAACAGCGAAGTGGATACACATATTGGGCATTTCCACGCCCTCTATCGCCTACCTGTTCAACGCGCTGCAACGCTGCGTGACCGACATCAATCCTGATCTCCAGATCACGTTCGACACGGCAGGCCCGTTTATATCCGCTGCGAAGTTTCAGGCGATGATGGCCCACAGGCTCGATAAAGACGGCTGGGCGTTCGCCGCTCCCGCATCAATGCCAAACGAGGGAAGCCCATCAGATCATCGAACTCTTAACGAGCTTGCATGGGAAATGGCGCAACGACGCCCCAAGGCCAAGCGGGGAAATAGCGTCTCGCAAAATGAGCACACCTTTTATGCGATCCCCGCGTCAACGACGATTGGTGCACTAGTAAAGATCAGCGAAATTCGCGCGGGCTCAGGCGGCTCTTCCGATCTCGACAATGACAGCATCATGATCCTCATGAATCATAACGCCGAAGCCTATGTCCGTGTGTTTCAGCAGGTGAACAGGATTTTCGATAATCCCGAAGAATACGAGAACGATATTCCCGTCATCCTGAAAGGGCTGCGTTTCGCTATCGAGGATATTTGGGCTGACCCGCAGTCGAAAACGACGCAATGGCAATCGTTTCTCGATACACTGGCAGCGGCTTGATCGCCGCTGCTGATGTAGGAAAGGCGTCGGGCAATCGATCTCGACGGTGATAGACAAGCAACTATTTCTTCAAATTTTGCCCGACGCCCTTACAGGAAAATCGGGTATCAAATGCCTTCGTGTAATCGGTGTCGGCTTTGAGCAACTTTACCTTCACGAGTTCGTCGGCAAGCTGCTTGTAACGTTCGGCGGTCATGCAGCCGATGCCCTTGTCGAGCGCATCGCCGCTATCCACGATCCCGTATTGCTTCATCTTGTCGATGGCATATTCGATTTGGCCATCCGTCATCTCGGGGTTTGTTGTTTTGATCAGCGCGTTGGCTGCTGTGTTGTCGCCGTAAAGGTAGTTGTACCAGCCCTCAATCGAGGCATCGACGAACCGCTGTACGAGATCGGGATTGCTGTCGATGAGGTTTCGCTGGACGGTAATCATGGTCGCATAGGGCTTGTAGCCGCTGTCAGCGAGTAGGAAAATCTTGGGTTCCGCGCCGGTCTGCTTCTGGATTTCGTATGGTTCAGCGGTAATCAGGCCCTGTTGAGCAGAGTTCTTATCGGCGAGAAACGGTGCGGGGCTGAAAGTGTAGGGCCTGTACTGCTCGTCGCGGAAGCCGCCGAAATTGGCCTTCATCCACTCGAAATACGCACCAAACCCGCCTTGTGTCATGAAAATCGTTTCGAGTTTGGCGAGGTCTTCGAATTTCTCAACGCCGCTATTGGGGTGGGCCAAAATGACCTGTGCGTTCTTTTGATAAAACGCCGCGACATCAACGAGGGGAATGCCCTGCTCAATGCCGACAAGCTGCTCCTGCTGGGTGCCCAAATAAAAGTCGAGCTTGCCGGTTAGCAGCAGGGCGCGGTTTTGTGCTCCCGGCCCGCCCTGTTGGATTTCAACATCGAGGCCGTATTTGGCGTAGGTGCCGTCGGCGACGGCCTGATAGAAACCGCCGTGATCCGCCTCGGCGAGCCAATCCGTGCCGAAACGGACTTTATCGAGGGAATAGGCAGGTGTGGCGATGGAGACCGTCGAAATCGCAAGCGCGGCAACAATTGCTGCCTTGCCGGATGAGATATGCACGTTCATTGGAAATTCCTGATGCGGAAAGATGCGGAGGATAAACGCGGCGATTGTATTGGGTGGCTGTTGGCCAAACGTTAAGATCGGTGTCGGCGAACATCGGTTATCGCTCTCCGCTCAATCTCGCGGGCAAGCTGTCGCTGGAAATCTAGCAGGGCCGGGTAGTTGTCCAACCGCATTCGTTTCAGCCGCCATGAAATTCCGCAAAGCGTGGCAAGCCCCGGCTCTCGGTCGACGGCGATGAGGTGCGAATAGTAGCGCGGGCTACGTCCAAGCCATATTCGCGAGAACTCCATCTGCGAACTGGTCAACCCATCTGCCCGCAATACCTCGTAGATGTCTTTGATCTTCATTCTGCTATCTCCTTGAAACAAATATTTATTTCCAAGAAGGCAAGGCGCTAAAATGGTGCTGGATAAATAGCACGTTATTTCAGCAGAGGGATTTTCAATGAAGACAGAAATGGAACAGCTACGGGCAGGCATGATGACGAAGGGCGTCTTCACCCGTTATGAGCGCCGCCAAATCAAAACGTTGACCAAAGCGAATGAAGCACAACGCCAATATGTAAAGGCGGCGCTTCCCGTGAACCATCTGGCCCGACGCTGGATGGAAACCTGTGGCGAGGTCGATGACTACGGCAACATCGATTATTGCGGTGTCCCGCTTTGTCCGCGTTGTCATCTGCGGGAACGTGGTGTTCAAACGGGAAAGGCGGTCAAGAAGATATTTTGCGATGCCGCAAACGAGGAGCTTGCTTTTGCAACGATCCTGCTTCCGCCGCAACTCGACTTCACCGGCATGACCGATCTCGTGGAGAATGAAAAACGTCGCCTTCGCACTTTCATAGATCGCCAGCGCAAGAAGGATGCACGCTGGGATGATTTCCAATTGCTGGGTTGGTGGGAAATTGATCGCATGAGCTTTGGTGATTTCGAAACCTGTGGCCGTAACACGCGATTGGCTTTGGATGCATTGGGCTTTCCGCTGATAGAAGCCCCGGACAAAACAATTTGGCGTCCGCATCTTCATGCAATTGTCCGCAAGGGTGGATTGACCACGAAAGAAATTGCTGCCGCCTTACGCAAGGAAACCCACACCGCAAAGTATCAGGTGGATATCCAGCCATTTCGCGCATATCGCGATACCGGCGACAATATTCAGAATATCGTCCGGTATTGCCTGAAATTCCGCATCGAGTGCGACTACAAGCGGCCAGACGCTCAGGATTTGATTGAGGCAGAACAAGCTGATGAGACAAAGCCAACCTTACGCAATTGGTGGCCAGCCGAAGATATCCGCGCATATGTGGACTGGTTATGTCTGGAGCGATCCGGCTTTCGATCGCTTCGCGTCGTTATCGGGCAAGCAAAAGACAAATTGGCTGGCGGTGTCCCACCTGTCACGCCTTCGAGCATTTCAATTGGTGAAGAGATTGAAGCCGGTGAGAAATCGACAAATTCGATGTTTAACCGCCCTTGTACTCGAAACGAAGTGAAAGCAAATTCCGTTGTATCGGATATGAATGGGACTTTCGTTGTTGAAGACAGTCGCTGTGTTTCAAAGAGTGATGCGGATATATTCGATGTGGGAAGTCACTTAACGCATTGTGTGTATAATAATATTATACAGGATACGAACTGGACAGATATCGGCATGAAGATGCCGCAATCAACTACGAAAAAAGCAGAGCTTCCCACGGTCATGGACGCTGGCAGCAAGAAATCCAGATACGCCGGAAACGTTATGAGCCTTTCCGAGCGCCTGCGCAGCATCATGGCTATGAAGCAAGCCAGCGGCGCTCCACGCGGAGACATGACGCAGCCGTAGAAAGTTTGTTCAGCGAACTTTTTCGACAGCAGCCGGAAATGAGTAGTCCTCATATATCGTGCGGCCCCGTAGCTTCGCCATCATCGGGTGCTCCCGGCACGCCTGATCGAAGACGCTGGCAACTGGCTTCGATGATGGCAGGGTGACGAGCCGTGAGACATGGCCAGTCAGCGGCAGACCGGAAAGTTCCGGTTCCTCGACAATGCGGCCCGTCATTGCGGCGGCTTCCAGATACGCACTGATCGGCATGGTGGCCGAGAATGTCGCGTCACAGACAAGCTCGATGCCGAGAATGGGCCGCAATGCCATAATGTCGGAAATCCATAGGGGCTGAAACACCGGCGCGCCATCCGTGAGATTGTGGAGCGCATCGACGGCATGACCGCAAACGCGGCTCCGGGTCAGCAGCATGACTGCGCTGCAATTGGAGTCATAGAAGCGAGCAACCGGCGGAAAATTCGCATTCGATCTCGCATGCCATTGAAGACGGCGCAGGAGAGTGTTTGGGAACATCTGTCGGTATCGTCCGGGCTGATCCATTTCATGCGCCGTGACGGTTCTGCCTTCTGTTAGCGCAAACAGCATGATGGCCCGCCACGACAGCGCTGACAGATAGTTGCGCTGGTGCATTTCTCCGTCGATGTCATATCGCAGGTTTAGGGATGCGTCTCTTCGCTTGATCTTGTAGAGGCGTTCGGACCCCACGTGTAGGTCGGTCGTGAACAGCAAGGCCAGATCGGTTTGTAACTGCGTCGGCTGGTCTTGATGATCGCTATCTGAATGATTTTGCATCTGGTCTCCGCTCGATTTCGGCGGAAACAAATTTCCAAATGGCTCGAAGGGCGAGCTATGAGTTAGCCAGATTAACCGGTTGAACGAAAGCGCGCACAGGCTAAAAGCCCAACTGATATGCCGTCTTGCGCCGGAAATGGGCGAGACGTAATGTTCCGAGTAACCGCCGCTATGCTCCAGTTGGAAGGAAGCTCATGATCCCTGAAAGTTCAGGTGCGACGCCTTTCGGCATCTTTCTGTTGGCTGACGAATACCTAGCCGCTGCCCGGGCGTCGCTCGAAACGAGGCAAGCTTTGACCTATGGTCCTACACGCTTGCTGGCGTATCATTCCTGCGAGCTTTTCCTAAAAGCGTACATGCGGTCGCATGGAATGCTGATTGCAGATTTGCGGGCCTTCCAACATGATCTTGCGGCTATGCTGGCCGCTGCAACCGAAATGGGATTGCAGCCGAAGAAAGGCATGCTGAGAGCCTTCAAAGTCTTTGAAGAAAACAACGACTATGTACGGGTGCGCTATTCCCTCAAGACTGATGCCGTCCGTTTCCACGCGCAAAACGCGATAGCACTCGCGGAAAACGCAAGAGAGAGTGTTCGTCTGGCACTTAACTTCGACGAATTTGGAAATCCCAAAGGCGAACTTTGGAATTGCCCTTTGCCGGAAGATTACCCCGTTTCGAGCACAATTATTTCAGTAGATGTGTGAGCACGACAGACGCTGCGAACGTCAGGGCGGCCGCAATTACCACGATCAGAACAAATGCTCCGCTGGATAAACGGTCAATCCATGGCACGCGTTTGAAATCTTCAACCAGAACTTTCAGCTTTGGCCTTGGATCACCCCATTTGACACGTCGAAACCTGTAAACGTTATTCGTCATGAAGCTGACGCTACGACGAATACTTTAAGCCGCGTTTAATGGGTGGGGCTCCCTCTTGCAGCATACTTGCATCATACTGAAGCACAGATGCGTCGAGGAATGCGGCTAAGGGCGAAAGTGCAGCATGACAGCATAAAGACGACCCCGCGTTTCCGTGATACTTCTTGACGGCATCCCGGCATCAGCGGAACGCACGAACCCCATGGGATCATTTGATCCCATTGGGTTCGTATGCTTGCCTTGTAAAAACTGCGCAGTTTATGCGGACTTGCGCAGCATCTTGCCGCGCTCGACAGCAGCAGCCGTCAGCTGCGCGTCAAGTTCGCCCTCACGCACGGCCTCGATCAACGTGTCGATGATCTTTGGCAGTGCTGAAAGCTCACCGGCCTCGATGGCGTTTTTGTCCTTAGCGAATTCGATAGTCTTGCCCGCATATCGCAGAGCAAAAAAGACTTTGCCTGCAGCATCCGTAAACCAACCCTGACGCACGCGCTTGGGAGCTTCGACCTCGATCCGAACGCCGTCAGCATTCTTACGGCGCACGATATGCGTCGGCGTGAACGCCTGACCGGCGATCTTTGCTTCGGCCATCTGCTTCTGTTCGGCCAGTGCGGCAATCATCTTTTCCCGCGAACGCTGCACAGGGTCGACCGATGCGCGAACCGGCACTGCGGAAGTGAGCTTGAGGGCTTTGAGATGCGACATGGTGTGATCCTTTGCGAAACCGTTGCACTTGTTTCCCGGATATAGCCGTGTGCCAGAAGGGCGAGCGAAGAGTTAGAATGCGACCGCTGCGATTATTTCGGAAAGGCGGGCAATCTTTGCCACACGTGAAGGGACGGCCTACTCCGTCTCAATCACGCGTCCCAGCTCGTGAAGATGTTCAATAATCTGATCTTTGAGATGGTCTTGCGAACCAAATCGCTTGGCTAGTTCGTTGATGCGATTTTGTGCCGTCTCGTTTTCCAGATCAACGGGATCGATGAGAACGTAGTGATTTTGACCGATTGCCCGGATGTCGCTACCCGCCTCTAACATAGCGTGTACGAATACAATTGCGATCTCCTTGCTCATGACACCAGTTCATCAACATTGCCGACCATTGCAAACCCGAAAAACGTTCTAGCGGTCTCTAGGAGGCTCCGCGCTTGATCAGCGGAAGAGTTGCAGGATGTTTTCAGCATTGCCGTTGGCGATCTGCAAAGATTGGATCGCAAGCTGTTCCTGCGTCTGTAGCGCCTTGAGCCGGGTAGATGCTTCGTTCATGTCAGCATCGACAAGACGGCCAATGCCTTTGTCGATAGAGTCTGAAAGACGGCTCGCGAAGTCGGTCTGGAGGTCGATGCGCATCTGGAGTGAGCCGAGAAAGCTCGCGCTCGAAATAGAGGTTTGAAGCATATATTCTACGCCCTCAATGTAGTCGTCCACGGTGAAGGCGTCGGTCGTTACGTCTATTTCGGCGAGGTCGAAACGCAGGACCCAAGGCGTATATTCGACATTGTGTATGGAGAATGATACAGCTTTGTTTCCTGCTTCTGGATACATCGTCGGATCTGCGCGGAAAACGACGAGTCCTGGGTATTCCGGGTCGTTGGATATTGCGGTCAGTCCGGTCCCTGCAAGCGCATATGCGAACACGTTTGCGAAAGCGTCCATGTCGGCGACATGGCCGTCCGTCGTCCCGAGCGCCGCATCGACTGTCGCCTTCGTTACGGTTATAGGCTGGGTCGAGCCGCCCGCGACCTGAACGTCGAACGTGATCTCCGTCAGTCCGGAGATCGTGAACGGCTCCGTGAACGACATCGTTGCCTTGGGGAACATATTATCATGGTTTTGGTTTGGTGGGTCTTCGAGACCGAGGGCGAAACCGGCCGGATGCACGCCGTTGAAATATGAAGTAACGCTTAAAATGTCCACGCTCGAACCGTCGTGACCAGAGGTTTCGAGCGAGCCGATCTCGTAGATCGATAAGTCGGTCGAACTGGAGAACTGTGTATATGCACCGCTCGGTACGGTCCAAAGTGGGACGCCATTGTCGGTGAACACCTTCTGAAGTACGGCCCTCATTTCGACCGCGTTGTTTATCGTCCCGTCGGTCGTGCCTAGCGCGGCGTCGACCACGGTCTTGTCTAATCGCAGGTTCGTAAAAGTCACACCCGGATCTGTATCGACCGCGTCGACAACGACGGAAAACTCGACGTAGTCGGTCGAGGTGAACGTCGCCGGACCGGTGAAAACATGCGTTTCGTGACCGTTATGTGCAAACGCATTGTAGTTGGCATCTGCAAAACCTCCGATATCGCGAATGTTGTCGATGTCTTTTTGTAGAATCCCGCCGCCTTCGGTATTGAGCATAGACGTGGTCTTGAGGTCGACGGACATGGTCTTAACGGATACCGCACCGCTTCCTGATCGGACGAACGACGAGACTACGGAGGTACTAATGTCGCTGACCAGAGAGAGATGCGTCGGCGCGCTTGTCGCGAGCCAGTTCTCGCCGCTGAAGCTGGCCGCATTTACTATGCTTTCTGCTTGCGCGTTGAGTTGCTTCAATTCTTCCTGGATTTTGGCTTTGTCGACGCCGTCTTCCTTCGCGGCGACGAGACGCGCTTTGAATTCCGTCAGGATGTCGACGATGGATTCCGTTCCCGCATATGCGACGTCGACTTTTGCTGCACCAAGCCCTAATGCATCGGACACGGCGGAAATCGCCATCGCGTCCGACCGCATCGTTGTGGAGATCGACCAATATGCCGCATTGTCGGATGCGGATTGCACACGCAACCCCGTGCTGACATGACCTTGCGTTTGTGTAAGCTGGCTACCGATGGAGCGGAGAGTTTGCAATGCGGCCATTGCAGAAGTGTTCGTCAAAATACTGGTCATGTAACCGTCGAAGTCCATGCGCTGACTTGCAGGCCGTGTCAGCGGTCTGCGGAATGAGCCAGCAATGAAAGGACATTTCTACGGTTAACCACGAAGGGTGCCCGCCATAATGGCGAGACCGTTACCCTTAGGACCTTTTATTCCTTTGGGTTCAAGCGAATCGACCGCTTCCTTCATTCTTACTACGTCAGGAATGGTTAACAAGCTCTTAACGTCGCAAAGAGGTCGAAGCACCCGAATTCACAAACTGCGGTATGACGCTGGCCACACATTCGAACTCCAGCTTGAAGCCAGCGATGAGCTCCGCGCACTTTTTCTCGATTTCGTCGGTGTTGCGAATGTCGCTAACGGCAATCGAGTTCTCCCGCAGAAACCGTGAATAGAGACGTCCTTTTTGAGTGGCGACAACGGGGAAATGAATTCGCTCCAAGCCGGCAGCAAATGCTGCCATCCTGATTGCTTCGATTAACCGCTTGCGGACTGCATGATTTGAAACAGGGCCAACCTCGGCGTTCAATGTGAGATAACCTGTGGTTCCGTCATTGTTCGCGCGTATTCCGACCCACGCGATTAGCGGATATCCCGCCCACCAGTTTTCACAACCAGACCATGTGCCCTCAGTCTTATCGAGCTCATTCTGCCACTGCGCAGGCAGAAAGCTCAGACGGTTATTCTCATAGTTTGAATATCTGAATTCGTGCGTGCCGATCCTGACGGTTTTCCCTTGCTCGGGTTTGTTGCCGACTAGCCGAACAACTGCGGCCTCGAAGCCTGAACCGGGCGTATCCCTCTTGATGAGATCCAGTATTTTTCTTTGATCCGAAAAAAACTGATGCGCCAGATTGTGTGTTTCAGAAAGTTTTTTGACCATGCTGTTAAGCGCTGCCTCCCCTCAGTGGTTCTTGCATCAGTAAGCCAAATTTGCGTCCCGACAAGTCTTACCGCGCCAGAGCGGAACAGAAGTTTGTTCGAACGAACTTTCCGGCAGAATAGGCGTAATTGTCGCAAGCCATCCGCCATAAAGTTCGATCTATCTGGCCAGCATGCCTTGATATCTCTTGACGATTTGCTGCTCCGTGGATCCGTCCTTACTGCCACGCTTCAATTCTTCAATACGTTTTTCGAGAAGCTTGATTTCATCATACGTTTCGTCATCCAGCAGGATCGGCTCATTAGCATAGTCTTCCTGTCCGGGCCGGAGGAAGTCCTTAATCTGCTCGGTATTCACCTGCGCATAGTGCTTGTCGATCATCGCAAGTGATGTACGGGTGTTACGGGCAATGTGATGGACTGAGACGTTGTTGGCGAGCATCTGCGAGATGTAGAAGTGTCGGAACGAGTACGAGGTGCGACGGACGCCTCGATTATCTTTCTCCAAGCCAGAAGCGATCAGAAGCGCATTGAGGCCCTTTTTGAATGAAAGGATGCGATTGCCTTTTTCGTCCGCGAAGACTGGATCGCCATCTTGAGGTTCGCGTCCCATATCGTTGACGAACAGGTCCCAAAGCATGCCAAGAGCCGACAGCGCACCGTAAAGCGGTACGGCGTTGCCGTGTTTGCTCTTGCCGTGGACTGCCAAGCGAGCATCTTGTTGGTAAAGAGGTAGGTGCCGTGTTTCCCGGAAAAGCGAGACGTCGCCCCAGGTCAGATTTTTTGCCTCTGTTGGTCGGAGGCCAGAATTGGCCATGAGTTCGATATAAGCGTGCAGCCGAACACGATCCGCGCGAATGCCTTCTGTGACAGCTTTTTGTGTCCAGACACGGCCATCCTTAGCCTTAATGACCTTGAGTTTCGCATGATGTTCGTTAATTCGCTCAATGCTTTTGGCGATCAGCTTCTCGTATTCCTCCGGCTTGAAGCCGGGACGACGATTGTCGGGCTTTTTCTTCGCTTCGACGGTTGGCAGCTCCAAAGGCTTGCAATACCCCCATCGTGATGCCTGACGGAAAAGCTCGCGGATGATGACCATTTCGCCTTTCATGGTCGCCAAAGCAGCGACTTTGCGGGGTGCTGCGCGAGAGAAAACGCGACCATCTTCCCGCTCGCAACGGATTTTCTCGATCTTTGATCCCGGCCCCGTTGTCCAATAGGTCTTGCGCCATTCCAGATAGCGTTCGACGTCGGCGGTAGTGATGAGGTCGATTGCCTTGTCCCCGAAATAGCCGACAGGAAAACGCCGGATGATCGGAGGCCAGAAGGTCGGATGATATTGGCTGCGTTCGTCGCGTTCCGCTTCCGCGCAGACCTTTTCGATAAACTCCTCGGCCACCTCGCAAAAGGGATGCTGGACCAGCGACAGGCCTTGCCTATGTCGGTACTTCTGCTCGTGATAAATCTCGTTTGCCCGCTGTAGCGCGGCATCGTAGTCGGCAATGCCGAGCGACTTCTTGATCTGCTTGCCGCCGAGCGAATAGCGCATGGACCAGTTTCGGGTGCCTTCACGCTGAAAAAGCGTAAAGGGGGCGTTTGGTGATTCGGAGGTGCGTTGCAACATAACCTGGGCTCCAATGGAGTTACTATGGTCGGAACACTGCGCTGAAACTGCGCTAGCTCCGAGACCGAGCCCGGAAACGCTACATTGAAATCATTGAGAAATTCCGAAGAATACGCGCTACTGAGCTAGGACTGAGCTAGCTTATTTCCGCTACGCGTCAGAGCAAGTAAAGACTGAAACTTCAATGAAATCAAGCAATAAGATGGTGCACCCGGCAGGATTCGAACCTGCGACCTTTGGAATCGGAATCCAACACTCTATCCAGCTGAGCTACGGGTGCAGCGGTCACGCTTGAATCGCGTGCAGCGGTTGGTTCATACCCTAGCTTTCTTTCCGCATCAATGACTAAAAATCCAAGATTTGCGAAACCTTGCCAGTTTTCGAGACCGCAGGGTGAAGAGGGCCGGAAGTGGGGGCTTGCGGGTTTTTGGCGACTTTGCGCGCGGGGCTGCTTCGTTTGGCGTCCCAGGTCTCGCGGAAATCGATTTCACTTATAAGTAGTAGCTTGTCACGGGTTCCGCATGCAGTTTCAGCATGTTCATCCGTCGTGGACCGGAGTGCCCGTATGCCTGCCAGAGAACGGTGGCCCCGCGGTTCCGGCCCCTCAAAATTGGCGGGTAAATAGTCATGCTTTCGGTGCAGATTTTGTCGCCAGATGGTGGGCAACATTGGGTTTCCGGCCATTAACTGTCAAATTCTTATACAATATTAGTATCATCTACATTTATTTAGGATACAGTTTCGTGACATTGTCAGTTATGATTTTGGCAGGGTAAAGGACGAATCAGGCGGGGGATCGGATGGCTTTGCGATTGGCACATAGCAACGGGCCGCGGACGGAAAAGGGCGAAAGCGGCAGCGCGCAAACGACGCATCTCACCGCGATCGATTACGGTTTGCTGACGACTGCGATCAGCTACCATTTGCGGCACTCGCAACTTGCCGTGGCAAACGGTTTTTCCGATGTGCTGGCGGAGCAGGGATTGCGGCCGGCCGATTTTTCCGTTCTCGTCATCGTCGGCGGAAATCCGGGTCTTAAACAAAGCGATGTGGCCGAGGCGCTCGGCATCCAGCGGGCTAATTTCGTTGCCATCGTCGACAGCATGGAAGAGAAAGGTCTGCTCGTCCGCCGCAGGTCGGAAGAGGACAGGCGCGTTCATTTCCTCGACATGACGGCCGAGGGTAGCCGTCTTCTCGAGCGCCTTTCCGATGTCTGGCGCGACCGCGAGGAAAAGCTGATCGACCGTATCGGCGGCAAGAAGGCCCGCGACCAATTGCTGGCGCTGCTCGGCCGCCTGCGCGACTGACGTCCGGCGCCGGTGTTCCCCATGCTCAGATCGGCAATGCTGGGCGGAAGGGGCGGCGGATTTCATCCGTGGTCGCACGTTACCCCCGGTTATCAGGTAATCTCCATCACGGCAGCCTGATATCCCTCGGTCCGATTTGCGTTGCAATTTGTCTGCGAAACGGTCAAGACGCATGGAATTCCCGTGCCATGCGGTGCCCGCGCGGCAGCGAGCGACTGACCGGAAAAGCCAGAGACGGAAACACCATGCTGAATATCGATACGAGTCATCCGCTTTATCGTCCCCTGTGGGTGCGGTTGCTCATCGTCTGTTTCTGTGTGGCATGGGCTGTCATCGAATTCGTCAATCGCGAGTTTTTCTGGGGAACCGTCGTGGGCGGCATAGGCGTCTATGCGGCCTATGAACTGTTGGTAAAATTCAAACCCGCAAGCGACGGCGACAAGGGTGGGGACGGGGCGGTTGCGCCCGCCGCCGAAAATCCACCCACCGATAAGGACGATGCCGGCTGACGCGTCGCGATTTTCCGTTCATCGCCTGTCTTGAGCTGCCCGCCTCTTACCGGAAATGCTCTCGCATCCGAAGCATGCGGAACGCCTGGTCGATCAGGAGATTGGCTGCCGTCATGCGCAGTGTCGCATTGTGCCGGAACTGCGGTTTCACCCGGTCGGGATGATTGAGGCGGGCGAAGGCGCGGCGCTTTTCCGCGAGTGTTGCCGCGGTGTCGGTCTCCTGGATCGCCAGTTCCGCCGAAACATCGGCAAGTGAGGTCTTTTCGAGGTGGGCCGGCATCGGTTCCGGTTCGCTCTCCGGTTCCGGCTGGGGTTCCGCCGGTGGCGCGGGGTCTTCCAGGAAGGCGAGATAAGCGTCGAGATTGCCGTTCGCAGCCGCCGGCGCTTCGATATGCGTATCGACAACGAAGCCTGAGCTGAAGCCGGCAATGCGGTTATCCGCGGGCGGGGGCGGCTCTGCGCCTTCTTCTTCTTTCTCCTGCTTCAGTCTTTCGACGACAGACTGGAAAACGGATTGTCCGAAGAGCATATGGCTGTTCCTTCGCCGGTCACGATTTCCGGCCCTTGTAGTGGATGAAGGTGGCGTCTGGCTTGCCGCCGTCACTGGGCAGTCAGCTTGCGGCTTTCATCCAGCACCAGATCGTAAAGCAGGCGGGCGCTGGGCGGCAGGACGCGCCCCTTGGTGGTGATGATGCTGTAGGGCTTGACGACCAGTTCGAAATCCGTCGGCAATATGCGGGTCCGGCCGATATCGGCCCGCTGGCCGGCCACGAATTCGGCCATGTCCTGCGCAATCGGCGCAATGGCATCGGTGTTGCAGACAAGCGCAAGCGTGAGAACCACGGATGGCGTGTTGATGACGTTGCGCGGCATGGCGACGCCGTGGGTAAGGAAGACATCCTCCATGGTGCGCCGCAAAAGCGCGCCAGGGGGCTGGAACACCCAGTCGTAACCGGAAAGATCCTGCAGGGTGACGGGATCGCCGCCCAGAAGCGGGTGGCCTTCGCGCACCACCAGACAGGCGCGCTCAATGCCGATTTCGTGGATGGAGAACAGGCCTGGATCAAAGTCATCCGGTATGCGGCCGATGATGAAATCGTGGCGCGCAGCCAGCAATTCCCGCGCCAGCACGTTGCTGCTCTCCACCTGAACATTGATTTCAATGCCGGGATAGGTGTCCATGGCCCGTCTTATGGCGGGAACCACGAGGCTTATGGCGGGCGCGGTCACCGCGCCGATGAAAACGGATCCGCCGCTGCCGGACTTCATCTGATTGAGTTCGCGACTCGCCTCACGCAGCTCCAGCAATATGGTGCGCGCCCGTCGCGCCAGCGCCTCGCCGAACTTCGTCAGAACCACACCGCGCGATGCTCTCTGACAGAGCGGCGATTTGACGATCGCTTCCATTTCCGAGAGCATGCGCGAGGCCGCCGGCTGCGTCATGTTCATGGCGGCGGCAGCCGCGCTGACCTGCCCGTGCTCCTCGATCATGACCAGCATGCGCAGGTGGCTCATCTTCAATCCGGCCCGCAGCAACGGGTTGTCTTCAAAGACAAAAAGGGCATCCGTTGTTTGCGCCTGCTCATACACTTTCTGGTTGCTCATTCGCGATTTTATACCCCTCATCGGTTTTTGTATCGATTTAATATATCATAATTGATATATGGAAACTGATTTATTCTATTTGACAGTTATATGGATTCAGAACAATTTGCGGAATGCCGGGGAGGAGCGGCAGCTGTTCCATTTCGCAATTGCGAAAAGGGAGCGAGCAGGGCGCGGCTTCTTCCTCTGACGGCATGAATTTCCTGGTGCACCGCAACATGCGGGTCCAGAGAAGGGCTCAAGGGAGAGAGTTAATGAAGTCCATTATTTCGCTGATGGCAGCTTGTGCCATCGGTGCTGCGTCTTTCGCAGTGCCGGCTTTCGCACAGGACAAGGGCGCTGTTGGCATCGCCATGCCGACCAAGTCTTCCGCGCGCTGGATCGATGACGGCAACAACATCGTCAAGCAGCTTCAGGAAGCTGGTTACACGACCGACCTGCAGTATGCCGACGACGATATTCCGAACCAGCTTTCCCAGATCGAAAACATGGTCACCAAGGGCGTCAAGGTCCTCGTGATCGCCTCGATCGACGGCACCACGCTGTCGGACGTGCTGAAGCAGGCCGGCGAGCAGGGCATCAAGGTCATCGCTTATGACCGCCTGATCCGCAACAGCGGCGACGTCAGCTACTACGCCACCTTCGACAACTTCCAGGTTGGCGTTCTGCAGGCGACTTCGATCGTCGACAAGCTCGGTCTGAAGGATGGCAAGGGTCCGTTCAACATCGAACTCTTCGGCGGCTCCCCTGATGATAACAACGCCTTCTTCTTCTACGACGGCGCTATGTCTGTTCTCCAGCCTTACATCGACAGCGGCAAGCTCGTCGTGAAGTCCGGCCAGACCGGCATGGACAAGGTCGGCACGCTGCGCTGGGATCCGGCAACGGCCCAGGCCCGCATGGACAACCTTCTCTCGGCCTACTACACCGACGCCAAGGTTGACGCCGTTCTGTCGCCTTATGACGGTCTTTCCATCGGCATCATCTCCTCGCTGAAGGGCGTTGGTTATGGCACGAAGGATCAGCCGCTGCCGGTCGTTTCCGGTCAGGACGCTGAAATCCCGTCCGTGAAGTCGATCATTGCCGGCGAACAGTATTCCACCATCTTCAAGGACACCCGCGAACTCGCGAAGGTTACCGTGAACATGGTGAATGCCGTTATGCAGGGCAAGGAGCCGGAAGTGAACGACACCAAGACCTATGAAAATGGCGTCAAGGTCGTTCCGTCCTACCTGCTGAAGCCGGTTGCAGTGACCAAGGAGAACTACAAGCAGGTTCTCGTTGACGGCGGTTACTACAAGGAAGACCAGCTGAAATAAGCTGAAGACACATGCGGGGATGACTTGGCGTCATCCCCGTTTTTCCATAAAAATAAAAACGCCTGAATTAATCGGGCGCTGGATTGCGATATGGCCAATACCATTCTCGAAATGCGGAACATCACCAAGACGTTTCCGGGCGTGAAAGCGCTTGAGAACGTTAACCTCAAGGTAAAAGAGGGTGAGATCCACGCACTCGTCGGTGAGAACGGCGCGGGGAAGTCGACCTTGATGAAGGTCCTTTCCGGTGTTTACCCCGCCGGCACCTATGAGGGCGAAATCCATTATGAAGGCGCCGTCAGAAACTTTCGCGCCATCAATGACAGTGAAGATATTGGTATCATCATCATTCACCAGGAGCTGGCGCTCGTGCCGCTTCTGTCGATTGCGGAAAATATTTTCCTCGGCAACGAGGTCGCCAAAAGCGGCGTGATCAACTGGCAGCAGACCTTCAACCGTACCCGCGAACTCCTGAAGAAAGTGGGCTTGAAGGAATCGCCGGAAACGCTGATCACCGATATTGGCGTGGGCAAGCAGCAGCTGGTCGAAATCGCCAAGGCGTTGTCGAAGAGCGTGAAGCTGCTCATCCTCGACGAGCCGACCGCTTCGCTGAACGAAAGCGATTCCGAGGCGCTGTTGAACCTGCTAATGGAGTTCCGCAAGCAGGGCATGACGTCGATCATCATCACCCACAAGCTGAACGAAGTGCGCAAGGTGGCCGATCAGATCACCGTGCTGCGCGACGGCATGACGGTGAAGACGCTCGACTGTCATCAGGAAGAAATCAGCGAGGATGTCATCATCCGCAACATGGTGGGGCGCGATCTCGAGGATCGTTATCCGCCGCGCGACGTGCCGATCGGCGAAACCATTCTTGAAGTGAAGAACTGGAACGCCTATCACCAGCAGCACCGCGACCGCCAGGTTCTGCATGATATCAACGTCACGGTCCGCAAGGGCGAAGTCGTTGGCATTGCCGGCCTGATGGGCGCAGGGCGCACCGAATTTGCGATGAGCGTGTTCGGCAAGTCCTATGGCCACAAGATCACCGGCGACGTGCTGATCGACGGCAAGCCCGTTGACGTCAGCACCGTGCGCAAGGCGATCGACGCTGGTCTCGCCTATGTCACGGAAGACCGCAAACATCTCGGTCTCGTGCTCAACGACAACATTCTGCACAACACCACGCTTGCCAATCTGGCCGGTGTGTCTAATGCCAGCATCATCGACGACATCAAGGAAATGAAGGTGGCGAGCGATTTCCGCACGCGTCTTCGCATCCGCTCGTCGGGTATCTTCCAGGAAACGGTCAATCTTTCGGGCGGCAACCAGCAGAAGGTTGTGCTCTCCAAGTGGCTGTTCTCCAACCCTGATGTCCTGATCCTCGATGAACCGACCCGCGGCATCGACGTTGGCGCGAAATACGAAATCTACACCATCATCAACCAGCTCGCTGCCGATGGTAAAGGCGTTCTGATGATCTCATCGGAAATGCCCGAACTGCTCGGCAATTGCGACCGCATCTACGTCATGAACGAAGGCCGCATCGTCGCTGAATTGCCGAAGGCAGAGGCGAGCCAGGAAAGCATCATGCGCGCTATCATGCGCTCAGGGGAGAAGAACTCATGAGTTCGGCAAACACCACAAACGAAGAAAGCAACGTCATCTCGGTCGGGACCTATATTCGCTCCAATATCCGCGAATACGGTATGCTGATCGCGCTCGTCGCCATCATGGTTTTCTTCCAGTTCTACACCGGCGGCATTCTGTTCCGCCCTGTGAACCTCACCAACCTCATCCTGCAGAACTCGTTCATCGTCATCATGGCGCTTGGCATGCTGCTGGTCATCGTGGCCGGGCATATTGACCTTTCGGTCGGCTCCATCGTCGCCTTCGTCGGCGCGATCGCGGCCATATTGACCGTGCAATGGGGCATGAACCCGTTCCTGGCGGCGCTGATTTGTCTCGTCATCGGCGGCATCATCGGTGCGGCCCAGGGTTACTGGATCGCCTATCACCGCATTCCGTCCTTCATCGTGACGCTGGCGGGCATGCTGGTGTTCCGCGGCCTGACGCTGTTCGTGCTCGGCGGCAAGAATATCGGCCCTTTCCCGACCGATTTCCAGGTCATCAGCACCGGCTTCCTGCCTGATATCGGCGGCATTGAAGGTATCAACACGACGTCGATGATTCTGACGGCGTTGATTACGGTTGTGCTGTTCTATCTCGCATGGCGTCGCCGTGTCGTGAATGTGAAGCACGGTATCGATGTCGAGCCTTTCGGTTTCTTCATCGCCCAGAACCTGCTGATTTCGGCCGCGATCCTGTTCCTCGGCTACCAGCTTTCCACCTATCGCGGCCTGCCGAACGTGCTGATCGTGATGCTTGCTCTCGTTGCGCTCTACAGCTTCGTGACGCGTCGCACGACCATCGGCCGTCGCATTTACGCCATGGGCGGCAATGAAAAGGCGACCAAGCTTTCGGGTATCAACACCGAACGCCTGAGCTTCCTGACCTTCGTCAACATGGGCGTTCTGGCTGGTCTCGCCGGCATGATCATCGCGACCCGCCTCAACTCGGCAACGCCGAAGGCCGGCGTGGGCTTCGAGCTTGACGTGATCGCGGCCTGCTTCATCGGCGGTGCCTCGGCATCCGGCGGCGTTGGCAAGATCACCGGTGCGGTCATTGGCGCCTTCATCATGGGTGTCATGAACAACGGCATGTCGATCGTCGGTCTCGGCATCGACTTCCAGCAGATGGTCAAGGGCCTCGTGCTGCTCGCCGCCGTGTTCTTCGACGTCTACAACAAGAACAAGGGCTGATCGGCTCACACTTATCGCAGTCCAAAAAGTGGCCGGTTTCCGGCCACTTTCATAAGATGCAGGCGCAAGGCGTCGCGTAGAAGATATAAAGGCGCCTTGCGCCGGAGGAAGGAAATCCCGTGCTCATTTCACAGATTAAAGATGCCAGCGGCAACATCACCGTAGCGGTTCGCGAAGAAGGCGGAGAGGCACGCGCAGTCAAGGGCGCAGAGTCCGTTTATGCGCTTGCCATGGAAGCCGCCAATGGCGGCAAGAACCTTGCAGATGTCATTTCCGCCCATGGTCTGGGCGATGCCGTCGATCTTGAAAAGGCTTATGCCGAAGGTCGCTTCCTGCCGCCGATCACCCATCCCGATCCGGCCCATCTGCATCTGACCGGCACCGGCCTTACCCATCTCGGTTCGGCCGCGACCCGCGACAGCATGCACAAGAAAACCACGGAAGCCGCCGAGGAAAGCCTGACGGACTCCATGAAGATGTTCCGCATGGGTCTGGAAAACGGCAAGCCGAAGGCCGGTGAAAAAGGCGTTCAGCCCGAGTGGTTCTACAAGGGCAACGGCCATGTGGCGGCAGCGCCCGGTGCGGCGCTCACCTCGCCTTCGTTTGCGCTGGATGGCGGCGAAGAGCCTGAGATGGCAGGCATCTACGTGATTTCCGACAAGGGTGAAGCCGTGCGTATCGGCTTTGCCGTCTCGAACGAGTTTTCCGATCACGTCACCGAGCGGATCAACTATCTCTACCTCGCCCATTCCAAGCTGCGCCCGGCAAGCTTCGGCCCGGAAATTCGCGTCGGCGCTCCGCCGTCCGATATTCGCGGCACCTCGCGCATCCGTCGCGGTGATAAGGTCATCTTTGAAAAGCCGTTCGTTTCGGGTGAGGACAACATGTCCCATACCTTCGCGAACCTCGAATATCACCACTTCAAATATGGCCTGTTCCGTGCGCCTGGCGATGTGCATGTGCACATGTTTGGCACGGCAACGCTTTCCTTCGCCGACGGCATTAAACCGGAAGAGGGAGACGTGTTCGAAATCGAAGCTGCCGGTTTCGGCCTGCCGCTGAAGAACCCGCTCGCTGTTGATGCGGAAGAAGAGATCGTGGTTCGGCAGATCTGATCTGCGGGCGATCTTTGGGAATGATAGAGGGAGCAATTGCTCCCTCTATTCGTCATACCGGCCTTGAGCCGGTATCCAGCCAGCCCAAGTCTTTGGGCTGAAAAGAGTCTTTTCTCCGCGCAGACGCGCGTCGGCTGGTTTCCGGCTCAGGGCCGGAATGACGTAGGTCATATTGTCTGCGTCACCTGATCACGAGCAAATGTCGCTATGGCTATCGCGAGGCAAAATCCTGCAGATGCGAAACATCCGCCAGTGAAACGACGGCGCGGTTCTGCCAGTAATCGTCTTCCTTCAAATGCGTTATGCTGCCGGAGCGCGCCGGAAAGCTGACATAACCGGCGCTGTCGATCGGCATCTTGATCCATGCCGCGATGACGAAGGTCAGGGCGAAGCCATGGGTCACGATGATCTGCGTGGCGCAGGGCCGCGCGATGATCATGTCCACGGCCCGATATACCCTTTCAGCAAATTCGCGTCTCGTCTCGCCATCAGCAATACCGCCACGATGGTCAAGGCGATTATGATGCGGTGCCGGGATTTGACGCTCATCGAGCCATTGCTGCGACATGCCTTCGGCCTCACCGTAGCTCATTTCTCTGAGGTCACTCATGATCTCCATTGGCTGCCCGAAGCGTTCCGCGATGATTTCTGCGGTCTGCGAGGCGCGAAGCAGGTCGGAGCTGAAGATTTCCACGGGCTCACCACCGACCAGCGTCGCCAGTCTGGCAGCCGCCGCCCTGGCATCGGTCCTGCCGTGCGGCGTCAGTCCGGTATCATACCAGCCGCCGACCCGGTTCTCGATATGGTGGACCGACTGAGGATGAGTTACGACATAGATGTTCTTCACGGTGGCGTCCTGTTTCTTTGCGGTCAGCCCTGTTCAAATACCCCAGAGCTTGCCTTCTCCCACTTCCACCGAGTTCCCGGAGGGGTCGCGGATATAGACGGAATAGCTATCATTCGGCCAGCGGTGATAGTGCTCGATAGGAATCCCGAGCGTTTCGAAGTGCGCTTTCCAGCCGTCTACCTCCGATTTGTCCCTTGCGAAAAAGCAGAAGTGGCCTTCACCTGCCGTGCCATGGCGAGGGATGGGATTATCGGGATCGGCCTTGCGCGACTTCTCGGGGTCGAAAACCAGCAGTACCTGCTGCCCGCATCTGAAAAAGACGAAGCTTCCGGGCACCTTGCGGATGATCTCCAGCCCGAACACATCGCGGTAAAAAGCCTCGGCGGCTTCGAGATCATTCACATAGATCGCGGTTTCCATGATGGCTGTTGGCGGTTGCATGGTGCCTCCTATGGTCGAGATGTGGTCAGGAATGATGGGTAGGCGGCGGGCGGCGTCATGTCTTGTAGGTCAGCACCGTAAGATCGTGCTTGCCGACGCCCCGTTCGAGGATGGTCCAGCCGCAGTTGAGGTAATAGTCCTCAAGACTTGCCTCGCAGCAGAGGTAGCACGTCTCGTGACCGAGTTCGGCGGCCCTTTTTGTTGCGGCCTGCATCAACGCGCGCGCCACGCCAGAGCGTCGGCGGTCTTCTTCCACCCACAGGGCCGCGACCCAGGGAAGATAGTGCGGGCGCTCCTCGAGATCGCAATGAATGAGAAAAGCGGAGCCGACATAGGCGTCGCCATCATGGGCGACGAAACCGGTGGGGAGGGCGTGAGGATTTGTCATCTCTTTCAGGTGCTCGAGGACATCGCCCACCTTGAGGCCGCTATCTTGCCACCACGCCGTCCAGACCCTTTCTGCTATGATGGGTCCATGCGACTGGCAGTCGCGATAGTCGGAAATGCTGTACAATGCCGTCTCCCGGCCGGTTTTGTCCCAAAAGGATAAACCGGATCATGCTTTCAATTGAGAACGGCGATTAAAACGGGTGCTGCGCCTTTTTGCAACCGTCAACCTGTCGCGGTTGGTCAGTGCTTTTTGGCCATGACATGCAGCCAGTCTGTCGGCAGCTTGTCGTAACCGCTTCCCTGCCGGGCTTCGATCTCTACGCCCGTCCAGTCATATTGCCCGTAAAGCTCCTCCAGCCATGACCTGGACGGATAATTGTAATAGCGGCCGAACGTATCGCGTCCTTCAGCCTCTCCGGCCTTGAAGCTCGCATAAAAGACGCCGCCCTGTTTCAGCGCGGTGTGGATGCGGCCGATGATGCCCGGCAGGGCAGGGCGGGGCACGTGCAGCAGGCAGGCATTGGCCCAGATGCCGTGATAGCGTCCGACCTCATCGATATCTTCGAACAGCAATGTCCTGACAGGAATGCCGAGTCGGGCTTCCGCAGCCTTCGCTATATCGGGCGTTCCATCGGTGGGATGCACGTCGAAACCGGCTGCCAGCATATATTCGCTGTCCTGCCCGCCGCCGCATCCAAGTTCGAGGATGGTCGCGCCTTTTTCCAACTGCGACAGAAATGTCTTGAGATGCGGGCGGTCTGCTGCCTGCCCGCGGGTGGTATAGGCGGTTGCGTTGTCAGTATAGAAACCGATCGTATCGTCGTCTCTGGCGGCCATGATCTCAGCTCTGGGACTGGCTCTGGCTCTGCGATTGCTGCACGGTAACTGAAACGCTCAGCGTCTCACCGGCCGGGCCGATGCGCATGCCAGATATAGGCGCGCAATCGCGATAGCAGAGACCGGATGCGATGCGGACATAACGGTCATCGGGGCAGATATTGTTGGCGGCGTCGAAGCCGACCCATCCAAGGCCCTGCAGATGCACCTCGGCCCAGGCGTGGGTAGCGGTTTGTTCCTCCACCGCCTCCATCATCAGATAACCGGATACATAACGGGCAGGCAGGCCCATCTGCCGGGCAGTGGAAATGAGAATATGGGCGTGGTCCTGACAGACGCCCCTGCCAGCCTCCAGTGCCGCTTCGGCCGTGGTTTCGATGTCGGTGGAGCCGGGCACATACTCCACCTTGCCGTGAATGTTTTCCATGAGATTGTGGAGGCGGGCAAGCTCGCTCTCGCCGACGCTCACCTTCACCAGTTCGCGTACCAGCTTTCCTGGTTTGGTGCGTGGCGTTTCGCGCAGGAAGAGCCAGAGCGGTGCGTTGCCGATGTGGTGACCGAACACGCCGGCCTTGTCCTGCGTGTTCACCGTGCCGCTCGCCACCACTTTGACCCGCTGCTGTGGGCCTTCCGTTTCCACCAGCGCGACGCGATTGCCGAAATGGTCGTCATAGGTCACTTCGACGGTCGCGCCATCGACCGAGACATCCCAGTCCTCCACCGTCTGGCTCGGGCCGGTCTGCGGTGTCAGGCGCAGCCGCTGCAAGGCATAGGGCATCGGCTCGTCATAGACATATTCCGTCGTATGGGTGATTTTCAGACGCATAAGCTGTCCCCGTCTACGCGCTCATTGATAGAAGCGGTAGCCTTCCGTGATTTCCTGTCCCAGTTGCCCGTTGCGATGGACGAATCTTTCCAGAAACTCGTGCAGGCCCTCGTCCATGACCCGGGCGATGGTGGTCGCGCGCAGGCTGTCGCGGATGCTTTCAGCCGTATCGTGTGCCTTGTGCCGTTCGCTGTAGTCCTCGGCGATGTAATTGAGGTTGCTGGCGATCTTCTCGTAACAATAGGCAAGCGAACGCGGCATGCGTCCATTGAGAATGAGGAAGTCGGCGATGTTGGCCGGTTTGTATTCCGCATCATAGACCCAGCCATAGGAACGGTGGGCCGAAACCGAGCGCAGAATGGATTCCCACTGCGCATTGTCGAGCGATGAGCCGACATGCGCCACAGCTGGCAGCAGCACGTAATATTTGACGTCGAGAATGCGCGCCGTATTGTCGGCGCGTTCGATGAAGGTGCCGATACGGGAGAAATTGTAGAGATCGTTGCGCAGCATTGAACCGTGGAAGGCGCCGCGCACCAGACCGGCGCGGTGTTTGATCACGTCGATGGTCTGCGGCAGTTCCGCATGGTTGAGCTTGCGGCCGAGGATGTTCTTCAGCTCGATCCAGAATTCGTTGGTGGCTTCCCATGTCTCGCGCGTCAACGCCGTGCGCACCATGCGGGCATTATTGCGCCCCGCTTCGATGCAGGACATGACGCTGGATGGGTTCGATTTCTCGCGGAGAAGATAATCGATAGCATTTGCCGCCGTCACCTTTTCGCGTGTTTCGAGGAATTCCTCGTGCACGCCCGCGCTCTGCAGCACGCCGTCCCAATCCTCGTCGCCGCTGCCTGAGCGCGTCAGTGAAACGCGCAGGCCCGCATCGATGAGCCGGGCGATGTTTTCAGCGCGCTCGATATACCGGAACATCCAGTAGAGCCCGTTTGCCGTTCTGCCCAGCATGGCTTAATCCTCCAGTACCCACGTATCCTTGGTGCCGCCGCCCTGGCTGGAATTGACCACCAGCGAGCCCTGCTTGAGCGCAACGCGGGTCAGGCCGCCGGGAATGATCTGCACCTTGTCCGAAACAAGCACATAAGGACGCAGATCGACATGGCGCGGCGCGATGCCGTTCTTGACCATGATCGGCACGGTGGAGAGCGACAGCGTCGGCTGCGCAATATAGTTGGATGGGCGTGCTTTCAGCTTTTCGGCAAACAGCGCCCGTTCCTTTTTCGATGCGGTGGGACCGACCAGCATGCCGTAACCGCCTGAACCGTGGACCTCCTTGACGACGAGATCGGCGAGGTTGTCGAGAACGTATTTCAGGCTGTCCGGCTCGGAACAGCGCCAGGTCGGCACGTTTTCAAGGAGCGGCTTGCGGCCGGTATAAAATTCGACGATCTCGGGCATGTAGGAATATATCGCCTTGTCGTCGGAAATGCCGGTGCCGGGGGCGTTGGCGATGGTGATGTTGCCGGCCCGATAGACATCCATGATGCCGGGAACGCCAAGCGCCGAATCCGGCCGAAAAGTCAGCGGGTCGAGGAAGTCGTCGTCGACGCGGCGGTAGAGAACGTCGATGGCCTCATAACCGCGCGTCGTGCGCATCTTCACCTTGCCGTCCATGACGCGAAGGTCGGAACCTTCCACCAGTTCCACACCCATCATGTCGGCGAGGAACGAGTGCTCGTAATAGGCGGAATTATAGATGCCGGGGGTCAGCACCGCGACGCGCGGCTTGCCGGTGCAGCCCGGAGGGGCGAGCGAGGCAAGCGACTGGCGCAGCAGATAGGGGTAATCCTCCACCCGTCGCACGCGGTTTTCATGGAAAAGTTCCGGGAACATCTGCATCATCGTTTCGCGGTTTTCCAGCATGTAGCTGACACCTGACGGCGTGCGGGCATTGTCTTCCAGAACATAGAACTGGTCTTCGCCGGTGCGGACGATATCCGTGCCGACGATATGGGTGTAGACCCCGCCAGGCGGCGTGAAGCCGATCATTTCCGGCAGGAAGGCTTCGTTCTTTTCGATGATCTCACGGGGGATGCGCCCGGCGCGGATGATTTCCTGTTTGTGGTAGATATCGTCGAGGAAGGCATTGAGGGCGAGAACACGCTGTTCGATGCCCTGGGCCAGTTTGCGCCACTCACGGCCGGAGATGATGCGCGGGATAATATCGAAGGGTATCAGTTTTTCTGAACTATCGGCGTGGCCATAGACTGCGAAAGTAATGCCGGTTTTTCTGAAGATGTTTTCCGCGTCTTTTGATTTCTGGATCAGGTGCGCCCTGTCCTGCCGGCTGTACCATTCGTTATAGTTTTCATATGGGCTTCGCGGCGTGTTGTCCGCATTTATCATTTCGTCAAATGCCAACTTCGATGTCCCCTTTTTTGCCATATGAATACAACGACAAATGCAATGCAAGAACTATGCAGGCCTCCCCGAGAAGATTTTTTGTCGCCCTAGAGTTTTAAAAAAGAAGCGTTTTTTCGGCTTCCGCCTATAAATGCGGCATCGGCAAATTGGTTGCGGGGCGACGAGCGGTGTAAGCGGGCGGTGGCGCTGTTTGCGCCGTGGGCGAATGCATAAATTTTGTTCGCTCGCTTTCGGTTGATGAATGTCCGGCGTCACATCAGAAAATCTGAAAGATGTGATCACCAAAACGCCTTTGACCTTTTGCCGGGATGCGGATACCGCCATGCTGAACACCCGGCTCGACTATTCGCCGGTTTGCGTGAAGCCGCAGAAATATCAATTCGCCGTCTGTTCCGCACCGGTAGCGGACATCATGCAACACAGAGGATGCGCCCATGTCGCTCGACCGTTTGGCTCCGGCCATCTTCGTCTTTCTCTGGTCGACGGGCTGGGTGACCGCCAAATATGCGGTCTATTATACGGGGCCGCTGACCTTCCTCTGTCTGCGCTATCTTCTGGCGGGCGTTTTGCTGTGGGCGATCTGCCGCTTTTCGTCCATCCAGTGGCCCGAAAGTCGTGTCGATATCTTCCGGGCGATCCTGTCAGGCGTCTTCCTGCACGGTCTTTATCTCGGCATGATCTGGTGGGCGATAGGGCAGGGCGTGCCTGCGGCGATCGGCGGCATTATCGCCGGCCTGCAGCCGCTGATGACGGCGGTGGCCGCCCGTTTCATGATCGGCGAAAGGATCTCGCCGCTGCAGCGCGCCGGCCTGCTCATCGGCTTTGCCGGCATCGCCATCGCGGTGCTGCCGAAGGTCATGGCCGCGGGCGCTGGCGGGCTGTCGGTGCCGCTTTACGCCGTGGCGGTGAATGTGCTGGGCATGACCTCGGTCACCTATGGCACGCTCTACCAGAAGAAGTACGTGCATGGCGGCAACATCATGGCGGTGGCAACGCTGCAATATGTCGGCGCGCTGCTGGTAACGGTTCCCTTCGCGCTTCTGCTGGAAGATGGGCATGTGGACTGGAGCCTCGGCCTTGCCGCCACGCTCGCCTGGTCTGTCGGCGCGATTTCCATCGGGGCCGTGGCGCTGCTTCTTTATCTGATCCGGCGCGGCCAGGTTTCGCGCGCCGCTTCGCTGATCTATCTCGTGCCGCCGCTTGCCGCGGTGGAAGCCGCCCTGCTTTTCGGCGAGACGCTGACGCCTGCGATGATTGCAGGTACGGTTCTTGCGGTGACAGGCGTTTATCTCGCCAATCGCAAACCTGCCGCATCGGTTGCGGCGGGTTAATTACTGCAACCTCATATTAGGGGTTTGTTAACCATAAAATTATACCTCTCGTTAATCACATGATTTGGCGGGGGTTACATGTCTATTTCACGTCGTGGTGTTCTGTTTGGATTGCCGCTGTTTCTGGCTGGCTGCGCAAACACCGGCATCGGCCAGCACAGGCTGGATTACGCGGCGAAGCCGGAGGAAAAATTCCCGCTTCCCGCCATGCATCTCGATAAGGTGAAGCCCGAACTGCGCCGGCAGGAGGTGGCCTATGATACGCGCCATCCGGCTGGAACGGTGGTTGTGGATACGCCGGCGCGGCGGCTTTATTATGTTCTCGGCGACGGTCGCGCAATGCGCTACGGCGTCGGTGTAGGCCGCCAGGGTCTTGCCCTGAAGGGTGACGCCTATATCGGTCGCAAGGCGGAATGGCCATCCTGGACACCAACCGCGAACATGATGCGCCGCGATCCGCGCAATCTGAAATTCGCAGCCGGTATGCCCGGCGGCCCGAACAATCCGCTTGGCGCACGCGCGCTCTATCTTTATCGCGGCGGCAACGACACCATGTTCCGCCTGCATGGCACCAACCAGCCGCAGTCCATCGGCCACGCCATGTCGAGCGGCTGCATCCGCATGCTGAACCACGACATCATCGACCTCTATAGCCGCGTGCCTGTCGGTTCGAAGGTGGTGGTGCTGCAGGCGTGAGGCGGGACGGTTTTTCCGCCTGTTGCGATCGAAAAAATGTCTGAAGCCCTGAGTTGATTTTTCTGTAAGAAAGTCAATTTTCTATGGTGAAATCAACTATTTGTAGAAAATGGCGTTTTGAGTATTTTAGGTAGTTCTGCAATATCGGAAACGTGATTTCCGCTATTTCGGAGGTGTATCCATAAACGTGCCATCGCGCTCATATCGGCGCTTCACCACTTCAACGGGGACACATCAACATGGCAATTTTCGATTCTCTCTCCCGCTATCGCCCACAGGCACTCGGGGCGCTGCGCATCATGACGGCGCTGCTTTTCATTTCGCATGGAACGCAGAAACTGTTCGGTTTTCCGGCATCGCAGATGGAAGGCTCCCTGCCGACGATGCTGCTGGTGGCGGCGATTCTGGAATTCGTCGGCGGCATTCTCGTGCTGATCGGCCTTTTCACGCGTCCGGTCGCATTCATCCTGTCCGGCCAGATGGCGGTTGCCTATTTCATCGCGCATGGGCCGAAGAGCTTCTTTCCGGCACTCAACGGGGGTGATGCCGCCATCCTGTTCTGCTTCATCTTCCTCTATCTGTTCGTGGCCGGTCCGGGCGCTTTCTCGGTGGATGAGCGCCGGGCCTGATCTGCCTGACCGGACATCGATTTGTTTTGCCGAAACCCCGCGTGGCCAACGCCGCGCGGGGCTTCTTTTTAGAGCAGGATCGATACTTCGGCCGCGGCCGAAGCATAGGCGCCTGTTTTCCGGTTAAGAACGGGTCACCCCCAATGCAGTTGGAAATCGATCCGTGACCTCTGAGAACCCCATCGCCCGCGAATTGCTGCTTCTGGCCCTGTTGTCCACGCTGTGGGCCGCATCCTACACTTTCATCAAGATCGGGGTGGAGACCATTCCGCCCCTTACCTTCATCGCATCGCGCACGATGATCGCCGGTCTGCTGCTCTTCGCGGTGATCCGGCTGCGCGGGTTGCGTTTGCCCACGGATTTAGCGACATGGCGGCTGTTCTTCATTCAGGCCTGTATCAACAGCGTTCTCCCCTTCACGCTGATCGCCTGGGCTGAACAGAGCATCGATGCCGGCCTCGCCGTCATTCTCAATGCCACGACGCCGATCTTTACCTTTCTTCTCACGGCGCTCGTGATCCGGCATGAGGCAGTCAGCGGGCGCAAGCTGTTCGGCACGATTGCCGGCATGACGGGCGTTTGCCTCATTATCGGCATGGAGGCACTTGATGGGGCGGGCGAGGCGATATGGAGCCAGCTCGCCGTGCTGACAGCGGCATTTTCTTATGCCTGCGCGGCCATTTTCAGTAAAAATTTCAAAGGGCTCGATCCGATCATGCCGGCCGCCGGCTCGCTTATCTGCGGTGCTGTCCTGCTACTGCCCGTGAGCCTGATTGTCGACCGACCCTGGACCTTGTCGCCTTCGGCGGCATCACTGGCGGCGCTGTTGTGCCTCAGTGTGTTTTCGACCGCGCTCGCCTTCATGATCTATTTCCGGCTGATGCAGACGCTCGGTTCGGTCGGTACCACCTCGCAGGCCTATCTCAGGGTGCCGGTCGGGGTCGCCATCGGCATGGCGTTTCTGGGGGAAATGCCGACGCCTGCCATGTGGGGTGGGCTCGTCTGCGTCATTGCGGGCGTGCTGGCGATGACCCTGCCGTCACGGCGTCGTCCGGTCGCGCAGGGGAACTGAAGGCGAAGAAAAGCCCCGCTACCGGGTGTGGCTGCGGGGCTTGATTATTGGCGAGCGCGTGCCGCTTGTTTCTTCTCCCCGCCGGGGAGAAGGTCGCGGCAGCGGGATAAGGGGGCAAGGGTGATGAGATACGGCAACTTTACCCCCTCATCCGACCCTTCGAGCCATCTTCTCCCCGGCGGGGAGAAGAAACGCCCGGCAATGCCGCGGCGTCCTCAATCCATTCAGAACGACTTAACGGTTGCGGCCGCGATGGCCATTACCGGAAGCGCGTTTTTCCTGGCCGTTGCCGCCGGCAGGGGCGTGGCGGTTGGCGCCGCTGCCGCCGGGCTTGCGGGC
>NZ_QLNF01000025.1:0-22093 GCF_003261015.1 Agrobacterium sp. MS2
GGGCAGGGATGCAGATGATGGCGGGGACGAGAGCGGAGATTCCGGGCCGAAATTCCGGATGGGGACGAGAACGGAAAGTTTCTGGATGAACAAGGCCATCACAATCATTGTCTGGTTGCTTGTGTCGCTTTGCGTTCTGGCCATCATCACGATGCCGGTCAGCTTGCAGACCCACCTGGTCGCAACGGCAATCTCGCTTATTCTCCTCGCAACGATCAAGGGCTTCAACGGGCAGGGGGTCTGGCGGCTGGTGGCGCTCGGTTTCGGTACGGCCATCGTGCTTCGTTACGTCTACTGGCGCACGACAAGCACGTTGCCTCCCGTCAATCAGCTTGAGAACTTCATTCCCGGTTTTCTGCTCTATCTGGCGGAAATGTATAGCGTGGTGATGCTGGCGCTCAGCCTTGTCATCGTGTCCATGCCGCTGCCGTCGCGCAAGACCAGGCCCGGCTCGCCCACATACCGTCCGACAGTGGATGTCTTCGTGCCCAGTTACAACGAGGATGCGGAGCTTCTGGCCAATACGCTGGCGGCGGCCAAAAACATGGATTATCCGGCGGACCGCTTCACGGTCTGGCTGCTGGACGATGGCGGCTCGGTTCAGAAGCGCAATGCCGCCAATATTGTCGAAGCGCAGGCCGCGCAGCGCCGCCATGAAGAGCTCAAGAAGCTCTGCGAAGACCTCGACGTGCGTTATCTGACGCGCGAGCGCAATGTCCACGCCAAGGCCGGAAATCTCAATAACGGCCTTGCCCATTCGACCGGCGAACTCGTCACGGTCTTCGACGCCGACCACGCGCCCGCGCGCGACTTCCTGCTGGAAACCGTTGGTTATTTCGAAGAAGACCCGCGGCTGTTCCTGGTGCAGACGCCGCATTTCTTCGTCAATCCGGATCCGATCGAGCGCAATCTGCGAACCTTCGAGACGATGCCGAGCGAAAATGAGATGTTTTACGGCATCATCCAGCGCGGTCTGGATAAGTGGAACGGCGCCTTCTTCTGCGGTTCCGCCGCCGTACTGCGGCGCGAGGCCCTGCAGGATACCGAAGGTTTCAGCGGTGTCAGCATCACGGAAGATTGTGAAACAGCCCTCGCACTGCATTCCCGCGGCTGGAACAGCATCTATGTGGACAAGCCCCTGATTGCCGGGCTGCAGCCGGCCACTTTCGCAAGCTTCATCGGTCAGCGCAGCCGCTGGGCGCAGGGCATGATGCAGATCCTGATTTTCCGTCAGCCCCTGTTCAAGCGTGGCCTCACATTCACGCAGCGCCTCTGCTACATGTCCTCGACGCTGTTCTGGCTATTTCCGTTTCCGCGCACGATCTTCCTGTTTGCGCCGCTGTTCTATCTTTTCTTCGACCTGCAGATATTTGTGGCCTCGGGCGGCGAATTTCTAGCCTATACGGCGGCCTACATGCTCGTGAACCTCATGATGCAGAACTATCTCTACGGCAGTTTCCGCTGGCCGTGGATATCGGAACTCTACGAATATGTGCAGACGGTTCACCTCCTGCCCGCCGTCGTTTCAGTGATCTTCAATCCGGGCAAGCCAACCTTCAAGGTCACGGCGAAGGATGAATCCATCGCTGAGGCGCGGCTCTCGGAAATCAGCCGGCCGTTCTTCGTGATTTTCGGATTGCTGGTGGTGGCGATGATCTTTGCCGTCTGGCGTATCTACAGCGAGCCCTACAAGGCGGATGTCACGCTCGTGGTCGGCGGCTGGAACCTGCTGAACCTCATCTTCGCCGGTTGCGCGCTGGGGGTGGTTTCTGAACGCGGCGACAAGTCCGCCTCGCGGCGCATCACCGTGAAGCGGCGCTGCGAGGTCAAGCTTGAGGGCAGCGACACCTGGGTGCCGGCCTCCATCGACAATGTTTCCGTCCACGGTCTGCTCATCAATCTATTCGATAACGCAACTACAGTCCAAAAAGGCGAGACTGCGATCGTCAGGGTCAAACCCCACAGCGAGGGCGTGCCGGAAACGATGCCTCTCAATATTGTGCGGACGGTGCGAGGCGAGGGGTTCATTTCGATCGGCTGCACCTTCTCCCCACAGCGGGCTGTCGATCATCGCCTTATCGCCGACCTGATTTTTGCCAATTCCGAGCAATGGAGCGAGTTTCAGCGTGTGCGACGCAGGAACCCCGGCCTCATTCGCGGTACGGCGACCTTCCTGGCAATATCGCTCTTCCAGACGCAGCGTGGTCTCTTTTATCTGGCGCGCGCGCTGCGGCCGGGTTCCAAGGCCGTCAAACCTGCCGGAGCCGTAAAATGACCGGCCGCGGACCTATCAGGCAGTCGCTGACAGTGATGATCTGGGGTGCAGTCGCGACGAGCGCCATTGCGCAGTCATCCCCCTTCGACATGTCCCCGGAAAGGCCGGCCCAGACCGTGCTAAAGCCCGCGGAGCCGCCCGCCATTTCTCCGGTGGAACCGCGTCGTGAGCCGGAGGTCCCGACGCCGGCGCAGCCACCTGTTCCGCCACCTTTCGCGGCTCAGCCTGCGCCTTCCCCAGACGTGACGGCCCAACCGCCGCCGGTTCCCCCGGTGACCGTGCCCGCGCGCCGGGAAAGCATCTCACCCGGTTCCATGCGCGCCTCGTCTTCTTCAGCGGATGGCCGCCGCCGCTATATCCTTCCCTATGAAAAGCTCAGCCTTTCGGGGGAAATGGACCGGCGGCAATGGAGTATCTATCTGACGCCAGAGCAGGTGAATGCAGCCGTATCGCTGAATGTCGGTTATCAGAACGCGATCGTTGTTGCCCCGGAAAGCTCGAACTTTCAGGTCAGCGTGAACAATGTCGGGCTTGGTGCAGCGCGTATCGAGGCGCCGGACAGTCAGGGGAATATTTCCCTTAAAATTCCGCCCGGTGTCCTTCAGGTCGGCGCGAATGTCGTGTCGCTCGGGGTGCAGCAGCGCCACAGAACAGATTGCACGATCCAGTCCACTTACGATCTATGGACCGATGTCGATCCGGCAAATACCTTCATAGGCTTTAACGCCGATGTTGCGGGCAGTTTCGCCAACATCGACGACATCCAGGCGACCGGACCGGATGGCAAGGCGACGACGTCGATCGAAATCGTGGCACCGGCGCTCGGCAATCCGGCATTTGCGGATTCTCTCCTGCGTCTTTCGCAGGCGCTGGCGCTCAGAACCCAGATGCCGAACCAGACGGTCCGTTTTGTGACGGCCCCTCCCGTCGAACGGAAAGCGGGAACGCTGTCGGTCCTCGTCGGCACCGCTCGGGAAATCGCCGGCATGGCCGGAACTTTGCCACCTGAAGCATCAGCGGGCGCTTTCGCAGGCTTCGGCAGCGCCGTCGCGGGCGGAGCGTCGCCGCTTCTCGTCACCGGTCCGACCCCCCAGGCGGTGCAAGCGGCGATAGAGACGCTGTTTTCCTCGATCTCGCGAACACCGGGCGCTCAGCGAGCCACTTTTTCGACGCGCAGCTGGCACGCACCCGATGTGCCACTGATCATGTCGGACCGTCGGATCGCGCTTTCGGAACTCGGTATCGAAAGCAGCGAGTTCAGCGGCCGGCGTTTCCGCAATGAATTTTACATCGGCATGCCCGCCGATTTTTATGCGTCGGCCTATGGCGAAGCGTCGCTTCTCCTGGATGCAGCCTATTCTTCGCAGGTGTTGCCCGGCAGCCATGTCGACATCTATGTCAATGACCAGATCGCCTCCACCGTGCCTATCTCCAATAATGGTGGGGGTATTTTCAGACATCTGCCGATCAATGTGACAATGCGGCACTTCAAGCCGGGTCCGAACAAGGTGACCATTGAAGCGGTGTTGATGACGGCGCAGGATCAGGCCTGCGCACCGGGTGCGCCAGCGAGCGCAACGCCCCGTTTTGCATTGTTCGACACATCGGAAATTCATATTCCGGACTATGCGCAGATCGGTCGCAAACCCGATCTCGCTGCTATGGCTGGCGCCGGGCAGCCCTACCGCACTGGGACTACTCCCGTCGCCCTGTCTCTTGATCGTTTTGACACGGACACGATGTCCGCCGCGGCTACGCTCATCAGCCGGCTGGCGAGCGTGGCGGGGCATCCGATCGACATTGAGACCGTCGCGTCGCCACTGGTGATCGGCGACCGTGACGCATTATTCGTTGGTACGATCTCACAATTTCCGCAGGCTTTGATCAGCCAGTTCAATCTCGTTCCCTCCAGCCAGATCTCCTGGAAAGTGGGAGCCGGTGTTCAGCAGCCTGCCCAAAACAGTGAAAACCTCTTTAATGACTGGCGTGAACGGGTCGACGGCGGCATCTGGGAAGGACAGGTTTCGTCCTTTGAGGAATGGATGAAGCGCAACTTCGACCTGAGTTCGGATACATTGCGCTTCCTGCCTGCAGCCGAGCAGCCCTATGCGCCGCCTGCCAATGTTTCCTTCATGCTGGCCCAGGGACTGAGCCCCTCAGGTGAAGGGGTTTGGACGCTCGCAACCGCGCCAAGTTCGGGAGAGCTTTTGGGGGGCATGGCGGCGATGACGCGTGAAAACCGGTGGGGTGGCGTCACGGGGCGTGTCGCCGCTTACGACGCAGGTGCTGAAAAAATCGAGACCGTCGAAGTGGAACGGCCATATCTTTATAGCACCCGGCCATTTTCCTTCTCGAACTTCAGGCTGATTGCGGCCAACTGGCTGTCTTCTAACGTTCTCTCCTATTCATTGGCCTTCATTGGTTTCGTGTCGCTCCTCGGTCTCGCGACATTTGCCATGCTGCGCATGATGGGGCGACATCGATGAAGAGCGGAATTTCGAAACTGGCCGGTGTTGTCGTCCTTTCCATCATGACGTTGCTGTCAGCCGTTTCAGCGGGCCGCACCGCGTCGATCCCGCCGGAGGCATGGTCGGCCTATAAGAGTGCGTTTCTCGATCCCGGTGGCCGCATTATCGATACGGGCAACGGCAATATCAGCCACAGCGAGGGTCAGGGTTATGGCATGTGGCTTGCGGTATTGTCCGACAGCCTCGCCGATTTCGAGCTGATCTGGAGTTTCACACGCACCGAACTGCTGGTGCGGGATGACGGACTGTCCGCCTGGAAATGGGATCCGCGCACACGTCCGCATGTGACCGATATCAACAACGCTACGGATGGCGATATCCTGATCGCCTATGCGCTGGCGCTGGCTGCCGGGCAATGGAATCGACAGGATTACGCCGAGGCATCCACAGCCATGGCATCCGCCATCCTCAAAAAAACCGTAGTTCAGCGCGCAGGCCGTACGTTGCTCCTGCCGGCTGCAACCGGTTTTGGCGAGGGGGACCGGGATGACGGTCCGGTGGTTAATCCGTCGTATCTGATATTCGAGGCCTTCCCGGTGCTCAATCTCGTCGCGCCGTCGCCGCTCTGGAAAGCGGTAGCCGATGACGGGGTGACGCAGATTGGTGCCTTTGCCTTTGGCGAGAGGAAACTACCGGCCGACTGGGTATCGGTGCGGACGCGAGCCCAGCCGGCATCGGGTTTCCCGCCGGAGTTCGGTTACAATGCGGTGCGCATTCCGCTTTATCTCTCTCGGGCGAATATGGGCTCGCCCGAGCTGCTCAACCGGCTGAAGAACGGCATGACGCTGGAAAGCGGTGCGGCTGGCACTTTCGATCTGAAGAGCGGAGCGGTCAAGGATGTGCTGTCGGATCCAGGCTATCGCATCATTCCGGCACTTGCGGCCTGTGTCGCAGGCGGGGCCGCCGTTCCGGAAGAACTGAAGAGCTTTCAGCCAACACTTTATTATCCTTCCACATTGCATCTTCTGGCATTGTCGTTTCTGGCAAGGAATAACGGGGAATGCCGATGAACAAGCCTCTATCGACTTCGGCCCTCATCCTGCTTCTAGTCGCGCTTGCCGCCTTCCACTGGCGTGACAGCATTCTCGGTCGCGTGTCGGACGTCCACACCTCCGCGGTGGGGGACAATCGCGCCGCGCAGCGGATATCTCCTGCGGCAAATCCGGCTCAAATCAACGCTTTCGTCAAGAATCGCGAGATGGCGCAGTTAGCGCAGTCCTCGACCCCGCCGGTAACGGTGCCGGCAACGGAGCCGCGACCGTTGCCACAGACCGGCGCCCAGACAATGCAAACACAGACGGCGCAGGCGCCTGCCGCGCGCGTGGCGGAGCCGGCGTCGGGTGATATGCCGGAAGTCGATCTCAGCGCATTGCGCTATTTCGCCGCGAGAGGCGATACGCAACGCCTTCAGGCCGAAATCGCGCGACTTCGCACGCTTTATCCAAACTGGACGCCACCGGCTGATCCGCTTGCTGTCCCGGAAAATGGCGATGCAAAGCTCGATGCCATGTGGCAGCTTTATACCGATGGCCGTTATGCCGAGGTCAGGAAGGCGATTGCCGACCGCCAGCAGACAGAGCCTGGCTGGCAGCCGCCGGACAACCTGACCGGCATGCTGTCTCTGGCCGAGGCGCGTCAGCGCCTCGTCAACGCATCTGACCTCAAGCAATATGCGACGGTGGTGGATACGGCCGCCAATAATTCCGGTCTGCTGACCTGCAGCGAGGTCGACGTTCTGTGGCGGGTTGCCGATGCCTTTGCCAATACGGACAGGATGGCACGGGCGCGCGACGCCTATCTCTACATTCTCAACAATTGCACTGTCGCAAGTGATAGGCTCGCCACCGTGCAAAAGGCATCCGCGCTGCTGCCGGCGGAAATGATGGGTGAGCTTCTGGCCAAGGAAAAGCCCGGCGCCGATGGACAGCTGGAATTCGAGCCGGTCAAGAACGATCTCGCGCGCCAGTTCGTGGCGAAGGCAGGAGAGAAAGAGGGGATCACCGTCCCTTCTGCCTATCTGATGCGGCTTGAACGGCTTGCCGAAACGGAAAAGCTCGCAAGCGACGCGCTGCTGCTCGGCTGGTATAATATTCGCCAGAAAAATATGGCGGAGGCCGAAAAGTGGTTCCGCAAGGCGCGCGAGGAAGAGGACAGCGCATCGGCCTCGCAAGGGCTGGCGCTGGCGCTGATCGACCGCAACGAGCCGCGTGAAGCCGAGGACGTCATGTACAAATGGCGCGCGACATCCGACGAGGCGCTCGCAACCTATCTTGCCGCAACCGCCAATCTTCTCGCGCTGGAGCCGCCCGTGGTGCTGCCGCCGGATGTATTGCAGCGCATTGCAGCGGAAACCGTTGCGCGCAAGGACGCGGCGACGGCACAACAGTTCGGCTGGTATTCGCTTGCGTTCCGTCAGAGCCAGCTCGCCTTGCAATGGTTCAGCACTGCGCTTGGCTGGAAAGCGGATGATGAGCCGTCTGCCTATGGCGTGGCACTGAGCTATCACGACCTGCGCAACCTCGCTGGCCTGCGGGGCATTCAGCAGCAATGGGCGGGTCGCTCGCAGCGTATTGCCGATGTGGGTACTGCACGCATGGTGGATCAGTCCGGCCAGCCGGCCGTGGCGGTAACCGCGCCGCCTCTCGCCACCGCCCCGCAGCAGACAGCGCCCGTGCCTCAGACGGCGCAGGGAGGGATGGTGACCAATGTTCAACCCGTCGTCCAGGCGCCTGAACCGTCACGCAAGCAGGCGAGACTGTCTTCGCCAGCGCAGAGAGCAAACAACACGGCTTCGCGTCCACGCTCTTGTGCGGCCTATCCTGATCCGCAGCGATTGCCGCCGCAGCAGGCACTCGATCTCGGTTGGTGCCTGATGGAGACGAATAGACCGGCCGAGGCGCTGAAAGCTTTTGAAGCCGCCATTGCCGGCGGCCAGTCGAGTGTCAAAAGCGATGCGGCCTATGGTCAGAGCCTCGCCTATCTGCGCATGGGGCTGACGGATCATGCTGCGGTCTCGGCGACGAAATCGCGCATGGATCGTCCGCGAGCCACGGAGCTGCAGGTTTCGATCCTCGCCGATCGCGCGGTTTCCGCCTTCCAGTCGAAACGTTATGCCGAAACGCTTCTGCTCCTCGACCAACGGGCCCGGCTGGCTGACGAGCGTGCTGATCTGATGGTGCTGCGCGGTTACTCCTATCTCGCCATGCGCCGTTATGGGGAAGCCGCCCAGATATTCGAAAGCCTCGCCTCCATCGGCAATCGCGATGGCATCAGGGGACTCGCGGCAGTGCGCGCCGCCCGGCCGAGCAACGGTCCGCAAGGCGGTTGACAGCGGCCGGCGTGCAGCCGGCCACGGTTTATTTCCCGTCAGTGAGATTACGAATGAGGCGCATGAAGATGCGCGCACCGATACCGATCAGAGCGTCCGGAAAGTCGTAATCGGGGTTGTGCAGATTGGGATAGTCCCGGCCTGCGCCGAGAAAGAACATCGCCGACGACGAGACGCCACGGAAACGGCCGAAATCCTCGGAAGCGCGCATGGGCAGACCTTCGGAACCGTGGGAGATTTTCTCGTCGTCCAGCGCCTGCCGGATATGATCGACGGCGTCCGGGGCGTTTTCGCAATGCAGGAAAATATCGTCATAGGTGATATTGAGCGCCAGCCCCTCTTCGTCTGCCACCCTTTTTGCGAGCGTCTCCGCGGCGTTGCACAGGTTTTCCATCCGGTCGTCGGTCAGCGTTCTGAGTGTCGCCCAGATTTCCGCGTCAGCCGGGGAAATGCCGAAGGCCGCTTCCCCCATGATCGCGTGGGTGATCGTCACCATCGAAAAATCCGGTGCCGGCGGAAAACCGGAACCGAGATCGCTCAGGGACGGCATCAGCCTCGTAATCGCCCGCATGGGGGAAATGCCGTGTTCCGGTGAGGAAGCATGTGCCGTCTTGCCCGCTAACGTGATTTTGATGCCCCGCGATGCGCAATTGACCGGCCCTTCCACCACGCTGACATGGCCGAAGGGCAAGCCGGGGAGGTTGTGAAGTGAAAATGAATAGTCCAGTTTTATCTCCGCAAAGCGTGGATCGGCAATAACGGCGGCTGCGCCGGCACCGGTTTCTTCCGCCGGCTGAAAGAGAAGAATGACCCGTCCTGTCTCCGGCCGCTGGCGGGCAAGGCCAAGCGCCAGTGCCGTCAGAATGGTGGAGTGGCCGTCGTGACCGCACAGATGGCCTTTTCCATCGACGTTCGAACGATATTCAACTTCACCCTTTTCGTGGATAGGCAGCGCGTCGATTTCCGAGCGGATCAGAACCGAGGGGCCGCTTCTGCCGCTGTCATAAACGGCCGCCACGCCATGACCGCCGAGGCCGGCAAGAAGCCGGTCAGGTGGTGCCTGCTCAAGAAAGGCACGGACGCGGCGGGCGGTTTCTTTCTCCTCTCCGGAAATTTCCGGATGGCGATGCAAATCGTGGCGAAGCTCGATGAGATCGAGCATGTCCTTATTTGTCAGAAACATCAAAATTCCCTGCAGGTCGGTCGGCGTTATGCTGCCGCAACTTACAGATCATTGTCTTCAATGCAAAACCTTTGGCGGGTGCCAGCGCTTGCCCGCCGTTTTCGGTTTGACGGTGAGCGGGATGACATCGGCAGGGAGTGGGATCTTTGTTTTCGTCAGCTCCAGCCGCGCAAGCGCGGCCCGCGCCTTCTCCGCATATTCGAGATGTTGGGCCTCGTCCGAATGATAATGCTGCAATCTTTCAAGGATTTCGGCGCCTTCCATCTTTCTTTCGGCGGCGATGAGAGCAACGGCGCATTTGTAGAGCGCTTCGCGGTGGAACGGCGCGCGATTGGTGACCTGGCGGAAGGCCTCGGATGCCTCGTGATAATGCTGCTGCGCCAGCCGTGCCTCACCCATGCGAAGCCAAAGCAGAACCGGGTCCTGGCCGCTGGCGAGAAGCGCCAGGAAGGCGATCTCCGCCTCCCGGAACTCGCCCCGATCAAGAGACAGGTTGGCCAGCCCGAATTGGGCGCCGGAATGACCAGGCGCTGCGGCAAGCACCTGGCTGAAGGCGATGCTTGCGGCAGCCTTCCTGCCCGCCTTGTAAAATTTGAGTCCCTGTTCGTAGACAAATCGGATACTGCGCGGGTGAAGCGTGCCGCCCAGATTATCACCCGAGCGGGTGCGAAACAGCGTGCAGCTCAGCTTCTGCTCCTCCGGCCCGAAGAAATATTTATAGGGCTCGTTGCCACGCAGGAAATCGTAGGTCTTGAAACCCTGCTCGATTGCCCTCCGGATGCAATGCCCGTGCAGCACGAGGCCGGGGGAAGGCGTCTTCCAGTTCTCGTCGCGGCCAGTGATGTAGAACATTACAGATTTTTTCGGGCGATCGATGATGTTGGCGAGTGCGCCAAGCGGCTGGTCGCCGAACCACAGCACAGGTACCTCTAGATCACCGCGAATATAGACATCCATCAGCATCTGGCGGGTCGCACCGATCAGGAGCTCGGTGCGTTCCTTGCCCTTATGCGGCGCCCAGCGGATGCGCCAGAAATCGAAGAGGATGTCCATGTCCCGCTTGATGGTGTCTTTCGTTGCGAAGCTGATGCGATATTCGTCCCCGCCCTCGACCTTTCTCATGAAACGCCTGAGCTTTTGCCGGGTTTGGCTGCTCATGTGGCTTTCAAGATACCCGTCAAACGTGTCCGGCAGGGCGACTACCGGGCAGATGCAATTGTTGATGTTGTAGGGGTTGGTCGGCATATTGTCGCGGAACATGACGAGCGGGCCCTGAAGCGCCCTGATCATGGCATCGCGCCGTTCCGGCGGGCCTGAAAGATAATCGAGTTTCAGCTCGGTCCAGTTCTGTTGTCTTATATAGGCGCAGAAACCGGCGACGGCGTGATCTTCATAGTCCGGCAGGGTGATGAAACCAGTATAATCCGCGGCAGCATTGCCGGCCATGACGATGCTGTCGTGAAAGCGGCCGGTTTTCTTGTCCGGTTCGGTGACGATGCGCAGCGGAAAAAACGCCACATAGGGCGAGCCTTCCGAACGTTCCCTCAGAGCCAGAACGAACCAGCGCCTGCGCCGCGGCATGTAATCGCGCAGCCAGCCCCAGGAGAGAAAATGCCGGGCATGGGGATCGGCCATGAATACCGATTCCCAGTTTTCCCGAACCGCCTCGAAGCCGGCGTCGGTGTCAATGATGTCGATGCGCATGTGTCCCCTCCCAATACAGATCACACATTCGGGAGGTTTCATTTTATGGGCAAATGATCCGCTTCAAATATTCCGTTCGGGTGAAACCCCCGCATCAAATGGGATTAGCCCGCGAGCGGCCTTACTTCGCCCACCGCGACAAAAAAGCCCTTGTCACCCGGCCGAAGCGCTCTAACATGCGTGTTGAATGCGAGGCCGGCTCAACGATCCGCATGGCACAGGAGTTCTCTATGGCTGTTCCTTACATGCTTCTGACCGGTGCCAGCCGGGGAATTGGGCATGCCACCGTCAAGCTGTTTCAGGAAAAGGGCTGGAGGATCCTAACCGTTTCGCGGCAACCCTTTTCCGAGGAATGCCGCTGGCCCTCCGCACGCGAGAGCCATATCCAGGCCGATCTGGAAGACCTGTCGCGCGTAGAAGACCTGGCAGATGAGGTGCGTTCACGCCTTCCGGAAGGAAAGCTTGCGGCACTTGTCAACAATGCCGGAATTTCGCCTAAGGGCGAAGGCGGAAGCCGCCTTGGTGTGATGGATACGACGGCGGATATCTGGACGCGGGTGCTCAATGTCAATCTCGTCTCGACAGCGCTGCTCGCCCGCGCGCTCCTGCCGGAGCTGGAGGCGGCGAAGGGCTCGATCGTCAATGTCACCTCCATCGTCGGTTCGCGGGTTCACCCCTTCGCCGGTGTTGCTTATGCCACGTCGAAGGCGGCACTCGCCGCATTGACGCGTGAACTGGCGCATGAATTCGGTCCGCGGGGCGTTCGCGCCAACGCGATTGCGCCTGGGGAAATCAATACTGCAATTCTGTCTCCGGGTACTGCCGAGCTGGTGGATGCCCAGGTTCCGCTCGGGCGGCTCGGCACCACGGCGGAGGTGGCGCAGACAATCCTTTTTCTCTGCTCGGAACAGTCCAGCTACATCAACGGCGCGGAAATCCACATCAATGGCGGACAGCACGTCTGACGCCTCAGTCAATCAACCGAAACGGAGCCATTATCGATGACCATCCTGCCGAATTCCGTCGAGGCACGCGATATCGCCTATCAGATGCATCCCAATGTCAATCTGCGCAAATTCGAAAAGACCGGTGGCCTGGTGATTGAAAGCGGCGAGGGCATCTATGTCACCGACAGCAGTGGCAAGCGATACATCGAGGCAATGGCGGGACTGTGGTCGGTGGCGCTCGGTTTTGGTGAACAGCGGCTGGTGGAAGCGGCGACAAAGCAGATGCAGAAGCTGCCCTATTACCACACCTTCTCCTACAAGACGCATAGCCCGTCCGTTGATCTCGCCGAACTGCTGATCGAGCTTTCGCCGGTGCCGATGTCGAAAGTTCATTTCACCTCCTCCGGCTCGGAAGCCAACGATCTGGTCGCCAAGATGGTCTGGTATCGTTCGAATGCGCTGGGCAAGAAGGAAAAGAAAAAGATCATAGGCCGCATCAAGGGTTATCATGGCGTGACCATTGCGTCGGCCTCGATCACCGGCTTGCCGCGCAACCATGAGAGTTTCGATCTGCCGCTGGACCGCATGCTGCATACGGCCTGCCCCTCCTATGTGCATTTCGGGAAGGAGGGCGAAAGTGAGGCGGATTTCACCGCGCGTATCCTCGGGGAGTTGGAGGATCTGATCCTTCGCGAAGGTCCCGAAACCATCGCCGCCTTCTGGGGCGAGCCGGTAATGGGCGCCGGTGGCGTTCTTTTGCCGCCGGAGGGCTATTGGGAAGGCGTACAGGCGATCCTGAAGAAATACGACATCCTGCTTGTGGTGGACGAGGTCATCTGCGGTTTTGGCCGCACGGGCAAGATGTTCGCCTGCGAGACCTACGGTATCAAGCCGGACGTGCTTGTGGTCTCAAAGCAGATTTCGTCGTCCTACATGCCGCTTTCGGCGATCATCATGAATGATAATTTCTACCAGCCTATCGCCGATGAGTCCGACCGTATCGGATCGTTCGGCCATGGCTACACCGCCTCCGGCCACCCGGTCGCAACGGCTGTAGGGCTGGAAAACCTGAAGATCATTCAGGAACGCGATCTGGTCGGCAATGTCGCGCGGCTCGAAGGCCGGTTCCTCGATCATCTGAAGGCACTTGCGGATCACCCGCTCATTCATTCCTCGCGCGGTATCGGCCTCATCGGCGCGCTGGAGGTGAAGCCATGGGAAGGCATCAAGCCGGGCGATACGACGTTTGCCCTTGCCGCCGCGATTGAGGAGGAGGGTGTCATAACCCGGCCAATCGGTGAATCCATCTGTTTCTGCCCGCCGCTGATTATTACCGCGGCGCAACTGGATGAGCTGTTTGCTGGTGTGAAGCGCGGTCTCGACAAGGTTGCGGCCGCCCGAGGCTGAAAATTTTGGCAATTGTGCCGGCCGGTTGATCCGGCCGACCTATCCCCGGTAGGCCACAAGTACCGCACCGCAGGCGATCAGCACGACGCCGAGCCAGTTTGGCAGCGAAAGCCTTTCGCCCAAAAACAGCACTGCAAAGACGGCGACAAAGACGACACTGAGCTTGTCGATGGGTGCGACACGGGCCGCGTCGCCAATTTTCAGCGCTCGGAAATAGCATATCCAGGATGCGCCGGTTGCCAGACCGGAGAGCACGAGGAACGCCCAGGTTTTCCCCGAGATGGTGGAAGGCTGCTGCCAGTTGCCGGTGATATAAACCATCAGGCCTGCGGCAGCGAGAATAACGATGGTTCGGATGAAAGTGGCGAAATCGGAATTGACGTTTTCGATGCCGATCTTGGCGAAAATGGCAGTCAGAGCCGCGAATGCCGCTGATAACAGGGCCCAGAACTGCCACGCCAGGAAAATGTTTCTCATATGGGCCACTCCATTCATCGCAACAGTTCTTGTTTGATCTGGCCTACAGCATCGCCGGTCCGATAAAAACTGTTTTCCGAGACCTGCTTGAACGACAAAGGCCGACACATCGAGATGACGCGCCGGCCTTCATGCGAGGCCTGTCCGGACGAGGCCGGGCAGGCAGGACCTTGGGAGGTCGTATTACTCTGCCGGCTGCACCGAGGCGGGAAGCTGATCCACATCGGCGATGCCGGTGAATTCTTCCTTGCCGCTGAGCATGCGGGCAAGCTGGTCCTGGTCCAGTTCGCCTTCCCAGCGGGCGACGACGATGGTGGCGACCGCATTGCCGACGAAGTTGGTGAGCGCGCGGCATTCCGACATGAAGCGGTCGATGCCGAGGATCAGCGCCATGCCGGCGACCGGAACCGAAGGCACGACGGACAGCGTTGCCGCGAGCGTGATGAAGCCTGCACCGGTAATGCCGGCGGCACCCTTGGAGGAGAGCATGGCGACCAGCAGCAGCAGAATCTGTTCGCCGAAAGAAAGGTGAATACCGGTCGCCTGCGCGATGAAGAGGGCTGCCAGCGTCATGTAGATGTTGGTGCCGTCAAGGTTGAAGGAGTAACCGGTCGGAATGACGAGGCCAACGACGGAGCGTTTGCAGCCGGCCTTTTCCATCTTGCTCATCAGGCCCGGCAGGGCGGCTTCGGAAGACGAGGTACCGAGAACCAGCAGCAGTTCTTCCTTGATGTAGCGGATCAGCGCGACGATGGAGAAGCCGTTATAGCGGCAGACGGCGCCGAGGACCACGAACACGAACAGGAAGGACGTGACGTAGAAAGTGCCGATCAGCATCGCAAGATTGGTGACGGACGAGATGCCGTATTTGCCGATGGTGAAGGCCATGGCGCCGAAAGCACCGATCGGGGCGGCCTTCATCAGAATCGCGACCAGCTTGAAAATCGGATACATCAGGGCGTGCATGAAATCGGTGACCGGCTTGCCCTTTTCGCCGACGACGCCGAGCGCGATACCGAAGAGCACCGAGAAGAACAGCACCTGCAGGATATCGCCGCTGGCGAATGCGCCGACGATGGTCGTCGGGATGATGTTCATCAGGAAGCCGGTAATGGTCTGCTCATGGGCCTTGTCGGCGTAGGTCGCGACGGCCTTTGCATCGAGCGTTGCCGGATCGATGTTCATGCCCGCGCCGGGCTGCACGGTGTTGGCGACGATGAGGCCGACGATAAGCGCAAGGGTGGAGAATACGAGGAAGTAGATCATGGCCTTGCCAGCCACGCGGCCAACCTTCTTCATGTCGTTCATGCCGGCAATGCCGGTTGCGACAGTGAGGAAGATGACGGGCGCGATGATCATCTTGACGAGGCGGATGAAGCCGTCGCCGAGCGGCTTCAGTTCTTCACCGAAGGCCGGATAGAAATGGCCGAGTGCGATACCGGCTATGATGGCCACCAGAACCTGAAAATACAGATGCTTGTAGAATGGCAATTTGGCGTGGCCCGCGGCCACGGCTGTCGTATCGATCATGTTTTTTCCTCCTCGGCCTCACCCTGCCTTGATTGGCCTCCCGGGATCGCCGTGTCGTTGACGGCTTCGCGCCGATTGTGGAGTCATGTGCAATACGCATGCCAGACTTGATTATTTGCCGTAACTGACTGATTCAAAAAGTTCTTTTTTGGAGGGATAGAAGACGCGGCAGGTGACTGTGCGGAATTCCGGACAAAAACTCTTGCGGTCTGTGCGTAAATCCGCACAATTGGCTTATGAGCCAGATAGAGAATTCACTTCATTCCCAGGCGAAGCGACGGGCGCAATGGCTGGCGCTCGCGGGGCTTTGGCTGCTTATCGGTTTTGGCATGCTGCTTGTCGCCGATGAATTTGCCCGCCATCAGGCCCTGCGTGCGGCGGGTTCCGAGGCCTCCACCGATGCGGAACTGAAGATCGCCCTTTTGAATGTTGCGCTGGAGCGGCCGCGGGCTATTCCGCTGGTTCTTTCCGGCGATCCCGATCTTGCCGTCGCTCTCGATGGCGGCGGCTCTTCGGCTCTTGATCGGCTCAATCGAAAGCTTGAAGGGCTTATCGAAGGAACCCAGTCCTCTGTTATTTACGTGACCGGGCCGACCGGCCTGACCATCGCGTCGAGCAACTGGCGGCAGGCGGACAGCTTTGTCGGTTCCAACTATGCCTTCCGTGAGTATTTTCAGGCGGCGATGAAGACTGGCATGTCCGAACATTATGCGCTCGGCAATGTCAGTCGCCGGCCAGGTCTCTATATCTCCCGCCGGATCGATGCACCTGATGGCCGGCCGCTTGGCGTCGTGATTGCCAAGGTCGAGTTCAACCGGCTGGAAGCGGACTGGAATATCGGAGGCAAGCCGGTCTATGTCGTCGACAGAAACGGTGTCGTGTTGATGACGAGCGTGCCGGAGTGGCGCTTCAAGACAGTCGCGGCCATCGACGAGGCGCGACGAAACACCATTTCCGAAAGCCTGCAATTCGGCAATGAGGCGCTGGCGACGCTGCCTTTCCGAACGGCTCGATCACTGGGCGACGGTGTTCCGCTCATCCACGTTGATGAGCCGGGGCGCGAACGCGGCGATTATCTTCGGCTGGAAATGCCGGTGCCGACGACATCCTGGACCCTGCATTATCTTCAGCCCGTCGCACCCGCTCTGAATGCCGCCATCCGCGAGGGCAGGGCGGTGGCGCTGGCGACGCTCATGCCGCTGATTGCGCTTTCGGCGCTGTGGCTGTGGCGCAGGCACAAGGCTCTGAAAGAAAAGGAAGAAGAACAAAGGGCCCGCGCCGAGCTTGAACTTAAGGTACAGGAGAGAACCCGAGATCTGACGAAGACGCGCGATCATCTTCAGGCGGAAATCGCCCTGCACGAAAAGACCACCGGGGAGTTGCGCAATGTCCAGCATGAGCTGGTGCAGGCCAACCGCCTTTCCATTCTTGGGCAGGTGGCGGCTGGCGTGGCCCATGAGATAAACCAGCCTGTGGCGACAATCCGCGCCTTTGCCGATAATGCGCGCACTCTGCTGAAGCGTGAACGTCTGGCTGAAGCCAGTGAAAATCTTGAGGACATTGCCGCCCTTACCGAGCGTATCGGCACGATTACCAGCGATCTGAAGATACTCGCGCGCAAGGGCCGAACCGGCGCTGAACCTGTCAGTGTTCGAACCGTCATCGAAGGCGCGGTGATGCTGCTGCGCAGCCGTTTTTCCGGTCAGATGGACGCGCTCGATATTGTCTTGCCCGATCAGGATCTGAAAGTGCTCGGCAGCCGCATCCGGCTGGAGCAAATCCTCATCAATCTTCTGCAAAACGCGCTGGAAGCGACTGAAGCGATTGATACGGCCCGGGTGGAGGTGCGTGTTCGCGAAGAGGGCGACGCGGTTGTAATCTCGGTTGGCGACAATGGCGGGGGCATTCCGGAAGCCATCCGTGCCCAGCTTTTTTCACCCTTCAATACCTCCAAGGAGGGCGGTCTCGGCCTTGGCCTTGTCATCTCAAACGATATCGCTTCGGACTATGGCGGGCGCATTGAGGTGACGAGTGGCGAGGCAGGCACGTGTTTTTCCTTATATCTGAAGCGAGCATGACATGACGGCGGATGGTACTATATTTCTGGTCGATGACGACTCGCAGCTGCGCAAGGCGATGGTGCAGACGCTGGAGCTAGACGGGCTGCCGGTCACTTCCTTTTCCCGAGCCGAGCAGGCGCTTGCAGCTTTGAGTGAAGATTTCGACGGCGTCGTTATCACTGATGTGCGCATGCCAGGCATGACCGGGCTGGAATTTTTCGACCATGTCCGCAAGATCGATGCGGACTTGCCTGTCATCCTCATTACCGGCCATGGCGATGTACCCATGGCCGTTGATGCGCTCCACAACGGCGCCTATGACTTCATAGCCAAGCCGTTTCCCGCCGAACGGATGGTGGAAAGCGCCCGCAGAGCCCTCGAAAAACGCCGCCTCGTGCTGGAAAATCGCGCGCTTCGCCGGGCAGCCGGGCAGGCGGAGGACGATCTGCCGCTGATCGGGCAGACACCCGCCATGGAGCGCTTGCGCATGACGCTCAGGCATATTGCCGATACGGATGTCGATGTGCTGGTGGCCGGCGAAACGGGCAGCGGCAAGGAAGTGGTGGCAACGGCCCTTCATCGCTGGAGCAAGAAGCGCGCCAAGGGCAATTTCGTCGCGCTGAATTGTGGTGCGCTACCGGAAACGGTGATCGAAAGCGAGCTTTTCGGCCATGAGCCGGGGGCATTTACCGGGGCACAGAAAAAACGTGTCGGCCGCATCGAACATTCAAGTGGTGGCACGTTGTTCCTGGACGAGATCGAAAGCATGCCGCTTGCCGTGCAGGTGAAAATGCTGCGTGTGCTGGAAATGCGCGAGGTTTCGCCGCTTGGTTCAAACGAGGAGCGACCTGTCGATATCCGCGTGGTTGCGGCGGCCAAGGTTGACCTCGGCGATCCGGCCGAACGCGGCGCGTTTCGTGAGGACCTTTATTACCGGCTGAATGTCGTCACATTGTCGATACCGCCGCTTCGTGAACGCAGGGCGGATATTCCACTCCTGTTTTCCCACTTCGTCACCAAGGCAGCCAACCGCTTCAACATGCCGGTGCCGCAGATCGGCGCCGGGGTTTCCCGTCGTCTCAACGATCATGATTGGCCTGGCAATGTCCGGGAACTCGGCCATTTTGCCGAGAGGGTAGTTCTGGGGCTTGAGACGGAATTGGCGGCCACATCTGTTCTGCAGTCGGAAATCCCGGCTTCCGGCACCTTGCCGGAGCGTATGGACGAGATCGAGGCGCGCATCATCCGCGAGACACTGGAGCAATCCAATGGCGACGTTGCGGAAACCATCGCCACGCTCGGTATCGCCCGCAAGACTTTTTACGACAAGCTGCAACGCCATGGTATCAACCGGGCGGACTATGTGAAGAACGGCGCGGCCTGAAACTGCGCAGAGGACGACTTATGGCGACAGCGCGACGTCGTCCTGCTCCGACCCCCACTGAAAAGCCGCAGACTTTTCCGTCTGCGGCCTGGCAATAATCGCAGCAATTGCGGCAACGGCCGCCGTTTCAGCCTGCTACGCAGAAATGACGCTGACCGTCATAATCCGTGTAGGTGCCGGTGCGGGAATTGAAGCTGCGGTAACGCTGCGAGCAATAATCGTACCAGGCGTTGGTCCACGGCTCGATGGTGCGATAGGTCTGGCGCTGATTATAGACGGGGCGGCTGTCGTAAACCGGCTGGGCGCGATAGACCGGCGCCGGGCGATAAACCGGCTGCGGTGCTGGCCGGTAGTAACGATAGTCCGGCTCTTCATAGACATAGCTCGGCTCATAGGCCTGATAACGGCGCGGTGCCGGATCGATATAGACCCGTTCCTCCTCCACCGGTGCCGGGCGGGAAAGGGCGGAACCAACGGCAACACCGGCGGCAAGGCCAAGCACACCTCCCAGAAGCGCCGCGTCGCGGCGGTCGTGGCGGTCCCAGTCACCGGCGGATGCGCTGTTGAAGGGAGCGATGGTTGCGGCGGCGACGGCGATAGCCATAACGGTTTTAGCTGCAAAGGACGACATGGTGTTTTTCCATCCAGTTGGCAGGGTGCTGCCAGTTGCAAATTCGATGGTTAAGGAAATACAGCCCGCCTGCTGAACGGTCGCTGAATGAATTGTGGCAGACCGGCTGTCGCCCACAATTCCCGTTTGCCTGCGTCCCACGCTTCGCGCTAAAACTCGGGAGCAAACAGGACGCGCCCATGAGCCTTGCCCACATAACCGTATCTCCCGATTCATCACATGAGGATCGTGCCCAGGCCATTCGAGACACTTTGCGCGACGCCATTGTCGATCGCCGGCTGGCGCCGGGAACGAAATTGTCGGAATCGGAAGTGGGAACGTTGTTCGATGTCAGTCGCACGGTGGTGCGCGCGGCGCTGCAGATGCTTGCCTATGAGGGCCTCGTGAAGGCCGAGCGCAATCGGGGCGCTTTCGTTTCTAATCCGACGCCCGACGAGGCGCGGCAGGTATTTGCGTCCCGCCGGCTGATCGAGCCCGGCGTCGTTGACTCGGCAATCGAAAAAATCACGCCTGCGGCGGTAAAAAAGCTGCGGGAACATCTGTTGGAGGAGAGCAGGCATCAGCAGGAACGCGGGCCGAGCGCACGGCGGGCCGAAATCAAGGCCTCGGGTGATTTTCACCTGATGCTGGCGTCAATTGCCGGCAATGCCATCCTGGAAAAATTCATGGATGAACTGGTTGCGCGCTCATCGCTGGTCATCGCGCTCTATGGGCGCTCCGGCGTATCGAGCTGCGGTCATAACGAACATGCCGATCTTCTGGATGCGCTGGAGGCGAAGGATGCGGCAAGGGCCCGGGCGCTGATGCTGCAACATCTCAATCATATAGAGGCCGATCTTGACCTTCGTACCAAGGAAGGTCTAGCCCTTAGGGACGCTCTGGCGCTTTAGGATATCGGTGCATCGGCCCTCACACGACGTGCGAGGGCGATATCAGCGGAAACCGCGGCGTGCCGGTCATGCCGCGTAGCGGCTGATTGCCAGATCGTGGGTGTCGATCTCGGGCGTCGCACCGCTGATCATGTCCGCAAGGACGCGCGCGGAGCCACAAGACATTGTCCAGCCGAGCGTGCCGTGGCCGGTGTTGAGGTAAAGGTTGCTGTAGCGGGTGGCACCGATGACAGGCGTACCATCTGGCGTCATCGGGCGCAGGCCACACCAGAATTTCGCCTGCGACTGATCGCCCGCGCCGCCGAACAGGTCTTCCACCGAATGGGCGAGCGTTGCCTGCCGCGCTGCGGGCAAGTCCTTGCTGAAGCCGGCGATTTCCGCCATTCCGCCAGCACGGATGCGCGAACCGAGCCGGGTGATCGCGACCTTGAACGTTTCATCCATCACCGTGGAGACGGGTGCCCGTTCCTCTTTCACAATCGGCACCGTGATGGAGTAACCCTTGACCGGGTAGACCGGCAGGGTCAGACCGAGCTGACGCAGGAACTGCGGAGAGTAGCTGCCAAGCGCGGCGACAAAAATATCCGCTTCCACAAGCCCACGGGTGGTCTCCACCGCCTTAACGCGTCCCGCCTCAACGATGGGGCGCATGATCCCCGTGTCGTACAGGAAGGTAACGCCCGCTTCTTCCGCCATGCGGGCAAGCTCGGTGGTGAACATGTAGCAGTCACCGGTCTCGTCGCCAGGCAGGCGCAGCCCGCCGACGATCTTTTCCTTCGATGGCGAGAGGCCGGGTTCCACGGCGGCGCAGCCGTCTCGGTCGAGAATTTCGAAAGGCACGCCGCCCGCCGTCAGCACGTCCACGTCCTTGCCGATGGCGTCAAACTGCTTTTGTGTGCGGAATACCTCCAGCGTGCCCTGCATGCGCTGGTCATACTGGATACCTGTCTCTTCCCGCAGTGCCATCAGGCAGTCGCGGCTATATTCCGCGACGCGCACCATGCGGCTCTTGTTGATGGCATAACGCGCCGAGGTGCAGTTGCGCAGCATTTGGCTCATCCAGCGCCAGGCCGCCGGATCGACCGTCGGGCGAATGATCAGCGGTGCATGTTTCATGAACAGCCATTTCATGGCCTTGACCGGAATGCCCGGCGCGGCCCAGGGCGAAGAATAGCCGGGGGAAACCTCACCCGCATTGGCAAAGCTGGTCTCGAGCGCTGCAGCCGGCTGCCGGTCGATCACCGTCACCTTGTGCCCGGCTTTGGCCAGATACCAGGCGGATGTCACGCCGACGACGCCGGCTCCGAGGATAGTGACGTTCATGATCGTCTCACTTGTGATTGACTGATGTTGAGGCAAAGGCCGGGGTTTCGTCCGGCTGAATATAGGTACGGCGATAACGACGGCCGAGGCCGGTCAGGATTTCGTAGGCGATCGTGCCCGCATCGTCCGCGATGTCTTCAAGCGTTTGCTCGGGGCCGATCATCTGCACGAAACTGCCTTGGGTCAATGTTCCCTCGGGCAGGGCGGATATGTCCAGAATGATGCTGTCCATCGAAACGCGCCCCGCAATCGGCAGGCGCACGCCATCATACCATGCCGCGCCGCGATTGCTGAGCGAGCGCGGCAGGCCGTCGGCATAACCGGCGGCGATGGTCGCCAGACGCGTGGAGCCGGACGCTTCGAAGGAACCGCCGTAACCAACCAGCGAACCGGCGGGAACGGTGCGGGTCTGGATCACGGCGAGAT
>NZ_QLNF01000025.1:22103-142022 GCF_003261015.1 Agrobacterium sp. MS2
CGAGATCGAGGCGAACGACCGGCTTCATCGGGTTCGGGCGGTCGAGAGAGGGTGCGCCGCCGTAAAGCGCGATGCCGGGGCGCAGCAGGTGGTTGTGGTACTCACGACCCAGAAAAATACCTCCGGAGTTGGAAAAACAGACCGGGACATCAGGAAACGCAATCGTGGCCTGCCGCATCGCCGACAGCTGTGCCGCATTGCAGGCATGGCCCGGTTCGTCGGCGCAGGCGAGGTGGCTCATGACGAAGGCGATGTCGATACCATCGAGCAGTTGCGGCTGGGAAGTGAGGGTTTCCAGCTCTTCGGGGGAAAGGCCGAGGCGGCACATGCCGGTATCGATCTGTACGGCAGCTGCAAGTTTCCTGCCGAGCGTCTTGGAATGGGCCGCCCATTGGGCGATCTGCTCCAGCGAATTGAGAACCGGTGTGATCGCCATGGCGGCGCAGGAGGTCTCATTGCCGGGTTGAAGGCCGTTGAGGACGAAGATCCGCGCCTCGGCGGGAAGACGCAGCCGGAGCGCCAGCGCCTCGTCAATATGAGCGACGAAGAAATGGCGACACCCCGCATCGAACAGGGTTTGCGAGACCATATCGGCACCGAGGCCGTATGCATCGGCCTTGACGACCGCCGCCGTCTGGCATGCGGGCGCCATCGCCGCAAGTGCCAGATAATTGTCGCGCAATGCGCCGAGATCGATGGTCAGATGGCCGCTCGCACCACCGGCTGCCTGCTGGCGGCTGATCTGCATGTCCATAGTCGCTCACCCTCATTTTTGTCTTATGAGAGTATTGCAACGATTATCGAATTTCTTGGCGATTATTCGAAGGAAATGCGATAGAATTGGCAATCGCGCAATTTTCTTTTGCTGATTGGAATTTTCTATGTCGTCACTCGATGCGACCGACCGCCATATCATCCGGCTGCTTCGGCTCAACGCCCGCATCAGCAACGCAAAGCTTGCTGCAGAGGTCGGGCTTTCGCCATCCGCGTGCTTGCGTCGCGTCGATATTCTCGAACGGGAAGGGATCATCCGCGGTTACACGGCGCTTACCAGCGGCCTCGCCGGCGGTGAGGTGATTTCGGTCATCGTGCAGATCACGCTCGACCGGCAGACGGAGGATTTTCTCAACCGTTTCGAAAATGCGGTGCGGCGATATCCGGAAATCCGCGAATGTTATCTCATGACCGGCGGTTCGGATTATTTCCTGCGTTGCGAGGCAGAAAGTGCGGGGGATTTCGAGCGCATCCACAAGGAGATACTCTCTAAGCTGCCGGGGGTCTCGCGTATTCATTCGAGCTTCGCGATCCGGAATGTGCTGGCGACGCCGAAGGCGAGGTAGCATCGAGTGTGGGGCTTCACCCCCACCACCGATAAAAATGATGCACCGGCCCGCGCCCATGTCCAACGGCAAGCCCCCGGCCAGCATCGAGCGCCCCATTCAAATAATCCTTCGCCAGCTCCACGGCCTCCAGCAACTCGCTTCCCCTCGCAAGATGAGCCGTGATCGCCGCCGCCAGCGTGCAGCCGGTGCCGTGATCGTTCTTCGTCTCTACGCGTGCAGCGGAAAGCGCATGTATGGTGCCATCTGCAAACAGATAGTCCGTGCTGTCAGGCCCCTCACCATGACCGCCCTTGATGAGCACCGCTTTCGCGCCCGCTTTCAGGATCGCCTCGGCCTGATGATTGATGTCCGTTTTCGTATCCGCTATCGGCGTGCCGGTTAAAAGCGCCGCTTCCGGCAGGTTCGGCGTAACGATGGTCGCGATTGGCAGAAGCTCGCGCCGCAATGTCTCGATGGCGTCCTCTTGCAGCAAACGGTCGCCTGACGTCGCTACCATGACTGGATCCAGCACCACGGGCTGCGATTGCCGCCGGAGCCGCTCCGCTATGGCTGCAATGGTTTCGATACGGGAAACCATGCCGATCTTCACCGCATTGACGGTGAGATCGGAAAACACCGCATCCATCTGCGCGATGATGGTGGTCACCGAAATATCCTCGACCGCAGTTACGCCTCTGGTGTTCTGTGCGGTGATGGCGGTGATGACGCTGGCGCCATAGGCGCCGAGCGCGGAGAATGTCTTGAGGTCGGCCTGTATGCCCGCACCGCCGCCGCTGTCGGATCCGGCAATTGTCAACGCAATTGATGTCATGGCTGTCTCGCTTTCAGGGTGGCATCGATTGCGGAGCGGAACTCCTTGGTCGCGCCGGCAATATCCGCCGCGCGGAAGATGGCGGAAATCACCGCGACTCCATCCGCACCGGCGGCCATGACAGAGGGGACGCGGGAAAGATCGATGCCGGCGATGGCGCCCACTGGCATGTCCGGCCGCCATTCCCTCAGTAGGCCACGGAGTGTCGAAAACCCATCGATACCGACAGGCTTGTCCGGGTTGACCTTTGAAACCGTGTCGAACACACCGCCGATGCAGGCGTAATCGGCGGGCATGGAGGCTGCCCGTTCGGCGTCGGCGCGGTTCTTGACCGTGAGGCCGATGATCGCCTTTTCGCCGAGAATGCGCCGAGCGGTTCTGGCGTCCATATCGTCGGCGCCAAGATGCACTCCATCTGCGCCCGAGGCGAGCGCAACATCCACCCGGTCATTGATGACGAGCGGCACGCCGGTGCCGGCGATGGCCTCGTGGATGGCGCGGGCGTTTTCGATCATCTCCCGTGTCGAGCCGTGCTTGTCGCGATATTGCAGGATGGTCGCGCCATTAAGTGCAGCCGCCAGAGCAAGCTCAAAGAGAGGCGCGACATCGCCGAGGCTCGCATCCACAAGCGCGTTGAGGCGGTAATCAACCTTGTTCATTCTCGATCCTCGCATGATTGATGATATCTTCGCCGGTAATCGCCGAAAGCGCGTCCAGGAATGCCGGTTCGAACGTGCCGGGACCTTTGGCACAGGACGCGGCTAGTTCGGCGGAGACGCCGGTGACGGCAAGGGCGGACGCCGCCGCTGCCAAAGCATCCTGTTCCACCGCCATGAAAGCAGCGATGACGCCTCCCGAGAGGCAGCCCGTACCCGTTACCTTTGCCATCCAGGGATGGCCGTTTACGATCCTGACGCGTCGCGTCGCGTCGCTCAGGTGATCTACCGGCCCGGTCTCGATCCTGATTGCATCTGGCACCTCGCCGATCAGGCTCATTTCGGCACGGTTGCCACGCACGATCGCGGGAGAGAGAGTGATGAGCTCACGCGCGAAGGCCAGCCGGGATGAAGAATAGTCACAATGCACGGGGTCGACGATCCAGGGCTTGCCTGAGGCGTTGGCGATCTCCACTGCCAGCAGGATAACCTTGCGCCGTTCCGCATCCAGCGTGCCGAGATTGATGGTCAGCGCATCCGCCTTGGCAACGAAGCTATCGATTTCCTCCAGCGACGTGGTCATGGAGGGAATGCCGCCGACAACGGTAATCCCGTCGGCGGTGAATTTTTGTACCACGGTATTCATAAGGCAATGTACGCGCGGACGCGCCTGTCTGACTTTTTCAAGGATTTCGGCGGCCTGCGTGGTCGTGGGGAAAGGGATGGTCATGGCTGCTTTAGCTCCACGGCGATTTCGTCCGCCGCCGGCGCCTTCTTGATGAGCTGCATTTCCTGCATGAAGGCGCCAAAACGCGCATAGCGGGCGCGGTCGAGTGCGGCAGGGCGCTTGGCAAAACGCGGCAATGTGTCGAAGAAAGCCTGCTTGTTCAGTGCGTCATCGAGATTGGGATAGGCCTTGATGAAAAGCTGCCAGGATTCCTGCGGGTGATTGGTGATGAAAATAGCGGCCTGTTCCACGGCGGAGAGTAAACGCGGCAGGCGGCTGTCTGTTGCGAGATCGCGATGGGTGACGAAGATCAGTTCGTCATAGGCCGGAACACCATGTTCCTCCGGAAAGAAGGATCGGCCTTCGTGGCCCTCGAGCTTCATCTGCGTCAGTTCGAAATTGCGGAAACCGCCGAGCGTGGCGTCCACCTTGCCTGCGATGAGCGATGGCGACAGGGAGAAATTGACGTTGATGAGTTCCACATCGTCTTTCGTCAGACCGTCCTTTTCCAGCATGCGCTTCAGCATGGCATCCTCGAAGCCGGATACGGAAAAACCGACTTTCCTGCCCTTCAGGTCCTTCAGGCTTTTGATCGGTCCGTCAGCCAGCACGGTGACGGTGTTTAGCGGCGTTTCGACCAGTGTGCCGAAACGGACGAGCGGCAGGCCGGCATCGTGGTCGAGATATAGGTTGGGTTGATAGTGCACGCCGATATCGGCCTGTTTTGCCGAAACGAGGCGCGGAACGGCGGAAGGATCTGCCGGCGGAACAAGTTCAACATCGAGCCCCGCATCCGCAAAAAGGCCCCGCTCTTTCGCGACGACCATCGGCGCATGGTCGGGGTTTACGAACCATTCCAACAATACCGTAAGCCTGTCGGCCGCGTGTGACTGAACGGGGGCAAATATGCTTGCCGCCGCGATGACGAAAGAAAGAAGAGTTCGCTTCATGATGCTGAAATTCTCCGTAAATACCCGAAAGGAATGGTGTGTTCTGTTTCCCTGGCCCAAGGCGCCAGATGGGCGGTGGCGCGATCCACCGCCAGTCGCAGCAGCACCGCCATGATGGCGAGTATCGCCATGGCGGCGAACATCGTGTCGGTCTGCATGCGGGCGTTTGACTTGATCATCACGAATCCAAGCCCTGCCGATGCGCCAACCCATTCGCCAATGACAGCGCCCAGCGGTGCGAGGGGTGCGGCCACCCGCAGGCCGGAGATAAGCGAAGGCAGCGCCAGTGGCACGCGCAACCGGGTGAGAACCTGCCAGTGGCTTGCCTGCGTCAGCGAGGCGGCATCGAGAATGGCGCGATCCGTCCTGTTGAGGCCATCGGTGAAGGAGGAGGCGACGGGAAAGAAGATGATGATCGCCGTCATCACCGCTTTCGAGGCCATGCCGAAGCCGAACCAGAGGACGAGGATGGGCGCCAGCACGAAGACCGGAAAGGCCTGCAAAACCAGAACCATCGGCCAGACGAGGCGACCGAGACGGGGGATTGCCGCGATGGTGAAAGCCACGACAATACCGACCAGGACGCCGGCCGTCAGTCCAACGGCCATTTCGAGAAATGTAACCATGGCCTGCCCCAACAGGAAACCGGGCTGGCGCAGGAAGGCCGCGGCGACATCGGTCGGCGCCGGCATGATATAACGGGGTGGCGAGAACAGCCATGTGCCTGCCTGCCAGAGAACAAGCAGGAGACCGACACCGTTCAACGCATGGGCGGCACGCATGAGCCGGACCTCAGACGCAGACGCACCGGGCGCGACGGACAAAAACTTTCAGCATCATCATTCGGTCTCCACACGTGACAATCGCGGAGATCAAGACAAAGCGGAGAAGAGAAAGGGCAGCGCCTCAAAGGCGCGACAGTTTCCGTTCCTACGCCGGCATGATCCGGATCAGGTTCAAGGGTCCGGCTCAACGCCATCTCAGCACCGTCTGGTGCTCCCCTCGGAATGGGTCGGAAACTGTCGTTTTTTTAGCTGGCTGTCAACGGCTCAGATGGTGCGGAGCTGTTCAAACAGGGTGACGTTGGCACTATCGGCGCGGTAGAAAATCGCGGGCCGGCCGAGTGGTGCTTCCACGGTAACCTCGTTTCCACCGCGATGATGCACGCCGCTCCACAGATGTACCCACTGGCCATCGCCCGGAAGATAGAGGGTGCGTTGCGCTTCTCCCGCTTTCCAGACAGGGGCCACCAGCATGTCGGGGCCATAGAGATAGCTGTCCTGAATGGCGTAAGTCTGCCGGTCATTCTCGTAATGCAGGAAAAGCGGGCGTTGCACCGGAAGCCCCGTTCTGGCCGCTTCGGCGGAGAGCGATTTCAGATAGGGGGCAAGCGCGACATAGACTGTCGTCATGCGGGCGAAATGGGCGAGAACCGTTTCATCCTGATCGATCTGCAGATTGTCACGCGGGCGGTTGCCCTCATGGGTGCGCATGACCGGCGTGAAGGCGGCCATCTCCGTCCAGCGCATGATAAGTTCCGCGGTGCGGACATTGCCGAACAGGCTGGTGTAACCGCCGATGTCGGAATGGTGATAGGCATTGCCCATGAGGCCGGAGGAGAGCGCACCGCAAATGACAGTGACAAGTCCATCATGACGGGAGAAGTCGACAGACTGGTCACCGCCCCAGATCAGCGGACAATGGGCCTGCACGCCGGTGAAACCGGCCCGCATGAAGAACAGTGCTTCGCCAGTTTTGCCACGACTTTTGACGCCCTTCGCGTTAACCTCGGCCCACAGGGTGGGCCATGCATTGTGCATCAGCTTAGCGTCGACGCCGTTCGAAAGCTGGATATCGATCGGCAGATATTCGCCGAAATCAGCCATCCACCCGGAAAGGCCGAAATCCAGCATGTTCTTGCCGATGATTTCTTCGGCAAACCAGTCGGCGGCAGCCGGATTGGTGAAATCGACGACGCCGCAATCGAACTCGCCGAAATCCACCAGGGCCGTTTTTCCTTCCGCATCCGTTGCGAAATAACCGGCCTGTTCGGCCACCGGGAAAAGCGGGCCGTCAACGCAGAGATAGGGGTTCACGTAACCCAGGAAGCGGATGCCCTGATCGGCAAGCTCGGCGATCTTCTGGCGCAGATGCGGATAACGGGTCTCGTTCGCCTGCCAGTCCCAGAACAGGCGTGCGCCAAAGGATGTCTGGCGAAGCCCCACCCAGTCCTCACACCACAGGCCCGACACGAGCGTTCCGGCTGCGCGGATTTTCTCCAGCCGCGCAAACGAATTGACGCCATCCTTTAATCCAATGACCGCGCCATTATAGATCCATTCCGGCAATTGCGGCTGCCGTCCAAACCGTAGGGACAGCGCGGAGACGATATCGGTGAAACTGTCGCCGGCGAAAAATTCGATCTTTTCAGGGATGGCCCAGATTTCGATCTCGTGGAAATCGCCATTGCGGAAATCGAAGACCGAATAGGCGCTCGTTTCCACATGCAGCGCGTATCTACGCGACGAGAGATAGGTCGGCTGCGGATAGTTGGTGTTGTAATAATCACCGCCTGCCTTGCCGTTGACGTCTGACTTGAAGGTGATTTCGGTGGTCTTGTCGCGGCCAACGCCGGGCTCGGAGGTCCAGAGCGGAAAGCGCCGTCCGCGCATGTCGAAATAGGACATCTGCTCGCCGCCGCCCCAGACATGCTCGTCCGTTTCCGCAAAGATGCGCAGCCAGAGGCGGTTGATGGTCTTGTCCAGCGCCGTCAGCAGGATGGCATTGCTTTCGAGTGTCAGGCGAAGGCGAGGGGTCTGTCCCGGTGCGGAGGAAAGCGTGACGCTATCGCCGCTCATCTCGGCGTGGCGCAGGGCAGTTCGTTCGACGATGTAGTCTTCGATATCGAAATTGCCGCGATACATATCCATCCGTTCCTTGCCGAAACCGGCGAAGAAGGCCGGCTCGTCGGGCGAATGGGAAAGGATGGTGCGGTTGCCGATCGCAAGCGTAAATCCATCGTGGGTCTTTTCGAAATGCATGACTTAACCTTTTAGCCCTTGAGACCGCCGGCGGTGAGGCCAGAGACAACCCGTTCCTGGAAGATGACGATGAGGATCGCGACCGGCACGATGCCAACCACCAACGCTGCCGAAATGACCGGCCAGGGGAAAGCGAACTCCCCCTGATAAAGCTGGATGCCAACGGGCAGTGTGCGCAGCGCAGGGTTGGAATTGAAGGAGAGCGCCAGCAGGAATTCGTCCCAGGCATTCACGAAGGCAAGGATGCCTGCGGTGAAGACGCCCGGCGCGCAAAGCGGCACGACGACCTTGAACAGCGCGCCGATGCGGGTGCAGCCATCGATCATGGCGGCGTTTTCGAGATCGCGCGGAATACTTTCGAAGAAGGAAACTAGCATCAGCGTGCACACCGGCAGTGAAAGCACCGTGTAGGGCAGGATCAGCGCCGTCCAGCTGTTGAGCAGATTGAGCGCCCGCATGATTTCGAACAGCGGCACAAGCAGCGTCACCAGCGGAAAGGTGGAAACGGCGATGATGAGCGACAGGATAAGCGCGCGGTATTTAAGGTTCAGCCGCGCCAGTGCGTAAGCCGCCAACACCGAAATCAGGATGGTCAGTGCCGTGGAAAGCAGCGCCACCATGAAGCTGTTGAACAGGAAGAGGTGCAGCGGCTGATCCGAAAAGGCCTGCATGTAGTTGGCGAGTGTCGGCGCGTGTGGAAACCAGGTGATCGGCTTGACAGTCAGCTCCGCCTCGGTTTTCAGCGAGGTGAAGAGGATCCAGATAGCCGGGAAAAGGCCGTTTATCAGAAGAATGGAGGCCGCGATGAAGCGCAGCGGCTTGCCAGAGAAGAAGGACGACAGACCGGAAGAGGTGGCGACGGTGCTCATGGGATCAGTCCTTCGTCCTGATGATACGGAGGTAAACGGCGGTGACGCACATGGAAAGCGCAAACATCATGACCGCTAAGGCCGAACCGTAACCGAGATCGAGGAAGGAGACGGTGTTCTGGTGGATATACATGGCAAGCGTCGTGGTGGATGTGCCGGGGCCGCCGCCGGTCATCATGTAAGGAATATCAAAGGTCTGTAGCGCCGTGATCGTGCGGAAGATGAGGGCGACGATAATCGATGGCTTCAGAAGTGGCAGGGTGATTTCGAAGAACTGCCTGATCTTGCCGGCGCCATCCACATCCGCTGCCTCGTAAAGCGAGCGCGGGATGGTCTGCAACCCGGCGAGGATCATGAGCGCCATGAAGGAGGAGGTCTTCCAGATGATCGTCAGGCAGATGGCGGCAAAGGCCCAGTTCGGTGAGTTGAACCAGATAATGCCTTCAAAGCCCAGCCGGTTCAGCACGTCGTTGACCACACCATATTCATAATGGAAGAACCACGCGAAGATGAGACCTGCAAAGGAGAGCGGCAGCGCCCAGGGGATAAGAAGGGAAAGCCGCATTGGCCACTGCATGGAGAAAGGCAGGTTGGCGAGCAATGCGAGGCCAAGGCCCATGAACAGTGCGCCGGGCACGGTGATCAGCGTAATCAGCACCGTATTCCAGGTCGTTTCCCAGAAAATCGGATCGTCGAACATCGCCGTGTAATTTTCAAAGCCGATGAATTCCGCCGGCAGGCCCGAGGTCAGCGACAGGCTGAAGAAGCTCGTATAGACGAGCCGCGCCACCGGATAAACGATGATGAGCGAAAGCAGGATCGCCGCCGGCGCGAGCAGCAGCACGGCCAGCGACCGGTCGCCGAGATCGAGCCACCGCGTCCAGCGCGGCTGCGGTTTCTCGTCCACCCGAACCATGGTTCTTTCCGGCATTGTCACGTCTGCCACTCCCGCAACTGGATTCACGTCATCGTCTCCCGGTCGGACCGGTTTATGTCCGGCCCGTTTCGCGCCCTTGAGGCGCCTTTCATCCTGTCAGTCGAAACGGCCGGAAGGGGCGCGGTGCACACGCCGCCTTCCGGCCCGAAGCTCATCGCAGAACGCGCCGCAGACGGCTTTCCATCTGCTTTGCGCCATCCTCCGGCGTCATGACACCGGCGAGCACACCGTTGACCGTGGTGCGGATGGTCTCGCTGACCTCGTTGTAACGCGGCGTCACCGGACGGGCCTTTGCTGTTTCGACGACCGGCAGGGCATCCGCGAACCACGGGATTGCCTTGGTCACGTCGGCATCCTTGTAGAGAGCGGCGTAGGTGGGCAGGAGCGCTGCATTGATGGCCATGAACTTCGATACATCCTGACTGGAGAGATATTCGACAAGCTTCTTGGCTTCATCCTGCTGTTTGGAATAGGCGGACACGCCGAATTCCCAGCCGCCGAGGCAGGTCGTCTGCTCACCGCCTTTGACCGCGGGAAGGCGGGCGACGCCGACCTTGTCGCTCACCTGCGATTCCTTGCCTTGGAAATGGGTCCAGGCATAGGACCAGTTGACGGCAAAGAGAACCTTGCCGGCCTGGAACTCCTTGCGGGTGTCGTCGGTCGCCACCTCCGAAATGTTCTTCTTGGAAATGCCTTCGTCGACAAAACTCTTCCAGAGCTTCAGCGAATCCACCGCCGCCTGGTTGTCGAAGTTCAGCTTGCCGTTTTCAACCAGCGACTTGCCTTCGCTCCAGTAGGGCAGGAGGAAGGTGCAGACCGCGCCTTCGATCGCTTTGCCCTGGAAGGACAGGCCCTGAAGCTCCGGGTTCTTTTCGCCTTCCATGACCTTCTTGGACGCTTCCTTCAGCTCGTCCCAGGTGGTCGGCGGCTTGATGCCGTATTTGTCCAGCAGGTCCTTGCGGTAATAGAGGAACATGGAGTCGGCGAAGGCTGGCAACGCCACGATCTTGCCGTCCACCGTGTTGGCTTCGGCATAGGTCGGCAGGTAGGCGGACATGTCCTTGCCGGCAAAATCGCTGGTCCAGCCGGCTGTTGCAAATTGCGCGGGACGGATGACGTCGAGCATCAATACGTCGAGGCTCGAATCCTTGGCCGACATCACGGTGTTGAGATATTGCGCCTGCATTTCCGAGGTGTTGCCGCCGGTCTCAATGACCACCTTCACGCCCGGCGTCTTCGCCTCATATTGATCGAGCGCCTTGCGCCAGACATCCGGCTGATGCTGGCTGGAAACGAAGATCTTCAGCTCGGCATCGGCAAAGGCCTGACCTGAAAGAGCGAGCACTGTTGCGCAGAGCGCTGCGCCCATGAAGGCTTTGCCCCGGATAGTTTTGAATGTCATGTGTTCCTCCCGTTATTAATCCTTGGCCGTGGCATTTTGCCTGGCAATCAGTGGATCGAGCGCTCTGTTGTTGCGTCGAAAAGATGGACCTTGGACGGATCGACCCCGATCCGCAGTTCCTCGTTCGGCGTTGGCCGAAGCTGCGGCGGCATCCGTGCGGTCAGCGCCGCGTCGCCGAGGCTGAAATGGACGAGCGTGTCCGAGCCGAGCGGCTCCACCACCTGCACCTTGACCGCAAGCTGCGTGTCGAAGCCCTCAACGGGGCCGAAATGTTCCGGGCGAATGCCGACAATGACTTCGCGCCCTTCGAGACCCGTTTCGCGGGATGGCCGGATAGCCGCCATAGGCAGGAAATTCCCGTCCGAGAATGTCAGCCGGTCGCCATTCACCTTGGCTCGCGCGAAATTCATGGCGGGCGCACCGACGAAACCGCCGACGAACACGCTTTCAGGGCGGTTATAAACCTCATCCGGCGTGCCGACCTGTTCGATATCACCGCCGCGCAGGATGACGATGCGGTCCGCCAGCGTCATCGCCTCCACCTGGTCATGGGTAACATAGATGATGGTGGTGCCCAGCTGCTGGTGCAGGCGTTTGATTTCCGTGCGTACCTGTCCGCGGAGTTTAGCGTCGAGGTTGGAAAGCGGCTCATCGAACAGGAAGACCTGCGGGCGGCGAACGATGGCGCGCCCCATGGCCACACGCTGACGCTGGCCGCCGGAAAGCTGTCCGGGCCGCCTGTCGAGAAGGTGCTCGATGCCGAGCATCTTTGCCGCCTCATCGATGCTGGCATTGGCCTGCGAAGCGCTGACACCGCGCACCTTAAGGCTGAAGCCCATGTTTTCGCGCACCGTCTTGTGCGGATAGAGCGCATAGTCCTGAAACACCATGGCGATGTCGCGCTCGCGCGGCGGCAGCCGGTTGACGACACGGTCGCCGATCTTCACCTCGCCGCCAGTAATGCTCTCCAGCCCTGCGACCATGCGCAACGTCGTTGATTTGCCGCAGCCGGAAGGGCCGACAAATACGACGAATTCGCCATCGTTGATTTCAAGGTCGATGCCCTTGACGATGCGAAGCGCACCGTAACTCTTGTCCAGCTTGCGCAGGCTGACTGAAGCCATATTTTCCTCCTCACGACCGGCACGCCTGAAATTTCAATGGACGCAATAGCCGGTATCAACCTTCAAGTTCCCCGTACTGCATCTTCGAAAATCGAGCCCGATTGTCTGGCAATAACGTGGGGTGGCGAAACGCCTGTCTCCCTGTGGTCGTGATATTACCTTTCACTAAAAGGAAATCAATAGTGCATCAATTTTATTTCTGACAGAAATCAAAAACTACTAAGTCATTGATTAAAAGAAATATATCCGCAAAATCGCCCGCTGGCGGGCAGTGGTTGGCTTGCCTGCTGTCAAATTCGGTCACTCCTGTAGATCACGCGAATTTTGCGCAGACTCAACGTATGCGAGAAACGTAGCGCGCCACGGTGTGGTCAAACCAGGTCCAGGAAACTTCTGCCACCACACCATCCTGCGCCTGGCTGAGACGCAGGACGCGGGGCACGGATGCGCCTGCTTTCTGGCCGAACGCTTCGGGCGTCCATTCTGGCACTTCACCGAGATCGACGCGATCCTCCGCCTTCGATATCCAGAGGTTGAGGCGAGTGCGGTAATAGAGGTAGAGAGATTCCGACATATTTTCGATGGTGATCGTGTCAACATAGGAACCATCAAGCCAGATTTCCTCGATGGCGGCCGGTTTGCCGGCGATGCGCCGCAGACGACGAATCCTGTGTCCTTCGGAGGAAGTGCCAAAAGAGGGCAGATCGGCGGGCTTCGGTAGCCGGGTCACATCCAGAACCTCCGCTGTCGGCAGGCCGCCGCCCTCGATCAGTTCAAGCCGGAAGAAAGCGTAGACGCTTTGCGGATCGCTGACCGCGCGGATGTAGTTGCCGGAACCCTGTACGCGCTCCAGAAGGCCGCGCTCCTGCAATTCGGCGAGCGCCTTGCGTAGCGTACCGACGGCGATGCCGAGATCGGCAGCCATATCGCGCTCCGGCGCAAGCTTCTCGCCGTCGATCAGCCGCCCTGCTGACACTTCGCGCACCAGCATTTCGGCGATCTGCAGATACATGGGCAAACTGCCACCAGTGTGTCTCATATGCCGTTTCCTCCACCCGAAACAAAAATTGATACATCATTGATTTACATATTTCTTGATGTTATGCAAGAACAACGAGAGCGGCCCTGAGGAGGAATTGCATGACCGTCGTACCCGTTACATCCGCTGATCTCGATGCTGCCGAGGTCTCCTGGTTTTCCGCTTTGTGTTCCGATGATTACGCCTATCTCGGCGTGCCGGATGGAAGCCTGCGTTCCAGCTTCGAACATTGCTCGGATATCGTCAAAAAAGCCGAGGAACTTGGTTTCCGCAACATTCTCTGCCCGTCGTCCTATCAGGTGGGGCAGGATACGCTGAGCTTTGTCGCCGGCTGTGCGCCGATCAGCGACCGTATCAATTTCCTTGCCGCTATCCGCTGTGGCGAAATGCAGCCGATCATGCTGGCGCGTACGGTTGCCACGCTCGACCACATGCTGAAAGGCCGCCTGACCCTCAATGTCATCAGCTCGGACTTCCCGGGCGAAGTCGCCGACAGCGCCTTTCGTTACAAGCGCAGCCACGAGGTCGTCGAGATTTTGCGGCAGGCCTGGACCCGTGACACCATCGACCACGACGGCGAAATCTACCAGTTCAAGGGCGTATCGACCGAGCCGGCGAGACCCTACCAGCAGAATGGCGGCCCGCTTCTTTATTTCGGCGGTTATTCTCCAGATGCCCTTGAGCTCTGTGGCGCACAATGCGACGTCTATCTGATGTGGCCGGAGACGAAGGAACAGCTGGCGGACCGCATGCGCGCCGCCAACGAGCGCGCTTCCGCCCATGGCCGCACGCTGGATTATGGTCTGCGCGTCCATATGGTGGTGCGCGATACTGAAAAGGAAGCCCGCGAATATGCCGAACATCTGGTCTCCAAGCTCGATGATGAATACGGCCAGCTGATCCGCAACCGCGCCCACGACAGCGGTTCACTCGGCGTGTCGCATCAGGCACGGGCCCGTGAACTCGCTGACAAGTTCGGTTATGTCGAACCCAATCTGTGGACCGGCATCGGCCGGGCGCGCTCCGGCTGCGGTGCAGCACTTGTCGGCTCGACGGATCAGGTTCTTTCGGCGCTGGAGGACTACCAGAAGATGGGTATCCGCGCCTTCATCCTGTCCGGTTATCCGCATCTCGACGAGGCGGAACATTTCGGCACCAAGGTGTTGCCGCAGATGAAAACCTGCTCCCTGCCGCATGCCTATGGCCGGGTGCCTTCTGAAACGCCAGCGACGCCGCTCGGCAACGGGGAACGCCACTGATGGAACGTATTGCTCTTTCTGACACACTCGAACTCAGCCGCATCGTTTACGGCATGTGGCGCATTGGTGACGATGCAGACACCTCGCCGGCGCATGTACAGGCGAAGATCGAGGCCTGCCTCGCACAGGGCATCACAACCATGGATCAGGCCGATATCTATGGTGGATACACGGCAGAAGCCATTCTTGGCGCCGGATTGAAAGCCGCGCCAGGACTGCGCGACAAAATCGAAATCGTCACCAAATGCGGCATCGTCGCCCCGGCCGGCCGACATGCTGCCGCCCGCGTCAAGCATTACGACACGACCGCGGTCCACATTAACGCGTCGGTGGAAGCGTCGCTGCGCGACATGGGAACGGATCACGTCGATCTGCTGCTCATTCACCGCCCCGACCCGCTGATTGACGCGGAAGAAACCGGCAAGGCACTTGATGCCTTGGTGGCGTCGGGCAAGGTCAAGGCGGTTGGCGTCTCCAATTTCCGCCCGTGGGATTTTTCGCTGCTGCAATCGGCCATGAGCAACCGGCTGGTGACGAACCAGATCGAAATGAGCCTGCTTGCCACCGATTCCTTCACGAATGGCGATCTCGCCTACCTGCAGGAAAAGCGCATTTCGCCCATGGCTTGGTCGCCGCTCGGTGGCGGTTCGCTGTTCTCCGGCGCGCATGGCGGCACCATGTCTGCCCTGCAGCGCGTCGGCAAGGAACAGGGCGTCGACGCGACGGCCGTCGCGATCGCCTGGCTGCTGCGCCATCCGGCAAAGATCGTGCCCGTGCTTGGGACCAACAATCTCGAACGCATCAAAACCGCTGCCGATGCGCTTCGCGTAACGATGGACCGCCAGACATGGTTTGAACTCTACACCCTTGCGATTGGAAAAGAGGTGGCGTGATGACAGTTGCAGAGGCGATCAAGATGCCCAATGAACATGTATTCGTTCCCGGCGGCGAAAACAGCCGCAGCTTTCGCAACGCGCTCGGCGCTTTCACCACCGGTGTTACGGTGGTAACAGCCACGACCCCGGAAGGCCCGATCGGCATGACGGTCAACAGCTTCGCATCCGTCTCGCTCGATCCGCCGCTGGTGCTGTGGTCACCTGCGAAAAGCTCGTCGCGTTATCAGGCCTTCAGCGGCGCGACCCATTTCGCCATTCATGTGCTGAGCGCCGATCAGGACGTGCTGAGCGCCCGCTTCACCCGCAACGGCCGTGCTTTTGATGATCTTGAATGGGAATTGAACGATGAAGGTGTACCGGTCATCCCCGGAACGCTGGCCCGTTTTGAGTGCAGGCAGGCGGCGGCGCATGATGCGGGCGATCACACTATCATCGTCGGCGAGGTGTTGCGCGCTGCCCATCGTGATGGTGATCCGCTGTGCTTTTCGGGTGGAGCCTTCGGACGGTTCGCCCGGCCGTAATCCTGCGATGTCATAAGCGCTTAATGCAAGATATCAGCTGCAGCCGCCCGCTTTTCACGGCACTCATCCAGCGTTCAAAGTAAACCCCTGTCCTCGTGACGTTATAGCTGGCGCTGACTTTCTAAAATGGCTTAATGCACTTGGTTGGGTGAAGAAATGATTCGCCGAATCATGGATATAGTGCGGCGCTCATTAGGGAAGTTTGAATGTCCGGTTGTTTCTGCCTCTTTTTGGATGGGGAAACCTCTCCGGAAAGTATTGCATGCAGGAAAGCTGCCGGGCGCCTTTCGGTGTTCGGCACAGGCTGGTTTTTGTCGATTCTTCTTTCCGTTAGCCTTGGTCAGAGTGCTTGTGCGGAAAACTTGAACTGGACCGGCGCTGGGGGCGGCAGTTGGTCTGCCTCGACGAACTGGGCGCCGTCAGCCCGCGTGCCCGATGCCGGCGATGACGTGTTGATCAACAGCGATGGCCCGGTTGTCGTGACCAACACATCTGCCACGGCCAATTCCGTCACGGTCGGGCAAGTTTCGTCCGGTACTTTGGTTATCAATGGGAGCTTGTTATCAAATTCGCTCAGCCTTGGCGTCGCCGCGGCAATCGGTGGTACCGTCACGTTCTCGGGCGCGACCCTGCAAAACCAGGGTCTCTTATCGGTCGGCGGTAACGGCATCGGTACCCTCTCCCTGTTACATGGCAGCGCGGTCTCGACCGGGACCGTCTACATCGGCGAAGGGGCAACAGGGAACGGTTTCCTGACACTCGACAATTCGTCCAGTCTCGTTACGGCAGGCACGATCTTTGTGGGATACGGCGGCGGGTCCGCGCCCTCCGGCGGCGGAAACGGCGAGCTTAAAATTCTTGCCGGAAGCACGGTAGACAGCCAAAGGGCCATTCTGGGCGAGGGGGCTGGAACCGAAGGTGCCACGCTTATATCGGGCGCCGGCAGCCGCTGGACGGTTGCAGCCGACACCGTCATCGGCAATGCCGGTGTCAGCACACTCACGGTGACGGGCGGCGGAAAACTCCTCAGCGGAACGACAACCGTCATTGCCAATCTTTATTCCGCATCGGGAAGCGAAGTCACTCTTACCCGGCTCGGCTCTTCACTGGAAACCGGTCAATTGATCGTTGGAAATGAGGGCAGTGCTCGCCTGACTGTCGAGGCGGCGGCATCCGCGACCAGCGACAGCGCCATCATCGGACGCCATTCCACCTCCGTTGCGACGGTGACCGGCGACGGATCCACCTGGGTCGCGGGCGATCTTCAGATCGGTGGCGATGTCGCCGACCCCGGCGGGGCTTCCGGTAACGGAACCTTGAATGTGACCGCCGGTGGCAAGGTTAATAGCACCGCCGCCCGGCTCGGCACTGTTGCCGGCGCGACCGGGGCAGTCAATATCGATGGCGAGGGATCGGCCTGGACTGTCGGCAGTGGCGGCCTTGCGATCGGCGATGCCGGCACCGGATCGTTGGCCGTAACGGGTGGCGGCATCGTCGGCAGTCAAGCCGTCGTGCTCGGCAACAGTGCCGCCAGTACCGGCTCCGCCCGGATTTCCGGCGTTGGCAGCACGTTGCGCAGCGAGGGTGACATCATCGTCGGTCGCGGTGGCAACGCCATGATGTCGGTTGAAGCAGGGGGGGGCTGTCGAGAGTAGAAACGGTGTCGTCGCTGCCCTCGGCGGTTCGTCGTCATCGGTCACTGTTACCGGCGGTCGCTCCAGCTGGACGATGACCGGTACCTTGATCGCCGGTTATCAGGACACGGCTTCGGCCGAGGTTACAGCCAGCGCCGGCGGAAATATCCGGGCAGGGGAGGTGGTCCTGGGAGATCTTTCGGGCTCATCGGGAACGATGACCATCATGGGTGCCAGCTCGAATGTAACGGCTTACGTCGATAGCGGGCTTGGGGCTTCCGGCCGCATGACGGTCGGACAATCCGGTTCCGGCGGTTTGACTGTGACGAATGGTGCGTCGCTCAATGCCTATCTGTTTTCCGTGGGTTCTTCGGCGGGGTCTGATGGGGCCGTCCTCGTCAACGGCATCGGCTCGCGCGTCTCCGTTGGCGACACCTTGGTCATCGGCGCTGCGGGGAACGGCAGCGTTGAAGTAACCGGCGGCGCAGCGCTCGCGGCGCCTACCATCCTCATTGCGTCGTCTGCTGGTTCGGCTGGCGTCCTGAATGTCGGCGCAGCTTCCGGACAAACGGCCCGTTCGGCCGGCACCATTGACGCTCAGGCGATCAGCTTTGGAGCCGGCGCTGGCCGGATCGTTTTCAATCACTCGCAGACGGCGTACCTCGTCAAAGCCGATATTTCGGGAGCGGGCAGCGTTGTTGCTGAAAATGGCGTGACGACGCTTGCTGGAAACAACAGCTATTCCGGCGGCACCACGATATCTGGCGGTACCTTGAAGGGAATCGCTGGAAGTTTTGGCTCCGGCGAGATCGCCAATGACGCGGCGCTGGTCGTGGATGGCGCCGGCAGGCTTTCGAATGCGATTCACGGCACGGGCAGTTTCGAAAAGACTGGCGCAGGCAACCTCGAACTCTCGGCCGTCAGCACTTATCTGGGTCCGACGACAGTCTCAGGCGGAAAGCTGAGCGTCAATGGCTCGTTGGCGAGCGCGGTTTCAGTGGTCGACGGCGCGGCGCTCGGCGGTACGGGTACCGTTGCCGGCCTTTCCATCGGTCCGGGCGGGACGCTGGCTCCGGGTAACCCGCTTGGAACGTTGACATCGACAGGCGACGCTACATTCGCTGCGGGCGGCAAGTATGCGGTTGATATAGATACCGCCGGGAATTCCGACAGGCTTGCTGTGAACGGTACCGTAACAATCGCCAATGATGTAACCCTCGTCGTCACGCCGCTGACGAACCGATCTGCTTTCAGTCTGAATACGCGCTACCAGCTACTCACTGCGACGGGTGGCATAACCGGCGCTTTTTCCCGCATCGATGAGAGCTTTGCCTATCTGACCGCTACCATCGCAAAGAGCGACGACACTGGCACCGCTTATCTGTCGTTCAGCCCGGCATCGTCGGCCCCCGGATTTCTTGCCGCGCAAGCGACCACGGCCAATGCGCGAGCCGCGGCCAACGCCGTTGAGGCCCTCGGAGAAAATGCAGCCCTGTATCGGTCTGCCATTTTCCTTCAGGGCGGTGAAACGCAACTGGCATTTTCGCAGCTTTCCGGAGAAATCCACCCCTCGGTTGCCATGACCTTGATCAATCGCAGCAGCCAAACCCGGGACGTCATTCTGGAACGGCTGCGCCGCGCTTTCGACAGCATCGATGCGCGGCCAATCATGCCCGTCGCTTATGCGAAGGACGACAGGGACCTCTTGTTCGAGGAAGTAGGATCGCCGAGCTTCTGGACCAGCGGTTTGGGATCGCGTGGACGTGTTGATGGCGATGGCAATGGCTCATCGGTTGATAGCAAGGGCGGCGGCATTCTGTTCGGACTTGATGGTGAACTCGGGAAAAGTTGGCGCGCTGGTGTGGCGGGCGGTTACAGTCACGAGAGGATCGAGCAGAAGACATTTGCTGCTTCAGCAGAAGTCGACAGTTATTTTGTGGCTGCTTATGCGGGAACGATGATCGGGCCTGCGTCTCTGCGGTTTGGGGCGATCCATGCTTTTCAGGATATGGATACGCGCCGCTCGGTCTCTTTCTCGACACTGAGCGAAAACCTCTCCGCCAGCTATGGCGGCTCGACGTCGCAGGTCTTTGCCGAAGCAGCCTGGCGTTTCGATTTTGATCTGACCCATGTCGAGCCCTATGCCAACATCGCCTACGTAAACAGCCGCACCGGAGATTTTGGCGAAAAAGGCGGGATCGCCGCAGTATCCTCAGCATCGGCACGCTACGATCAGCTTTACACGACGCTCGGTGCGCGCATCACGAGGGATGTCGCGCTGGAAGGCATGCTTGGCCGCGCAATGTTCGATCTCGCCTGGCGTCACAATTATGGCGACACTGACATGAACAGCAGCCTTTTCTACGAAGGCGGCGAAGCGTTTTCGGTCGTGAGCACGAGAGGTTCGCGAGACGCAGCAACACTTAATCTGGGGCTAAGCTACGATCTCACGCCATCGGCTACGTTGACATTCCGTTATGGTGCAGTTTTCGGCGCTGGGCTGCTAGATCAGTCCGCTGCCGCCGAACTTGGGGTTCGCTTTTGATGCAGTGTAAAAAGACGCGTTGCGCAAGTGCCATGGCTGCCACTCTCCTGTTCGTCGCAAGTTCTCTCGACAGCGCAGCTGCGCAGGAGACGTCGCAAGGCGCGGTATCCTTCCACGAAGCCCACGGAAGCTGGCAGCTTGCCTGCGCTGGACCCGAAAATAACGATGAGCCAGATAGAGCGTCTGGCGCGACGCAGGAAATCAAGCGGGCATGCGCGATAGCTCAGGTCCAATTGGAGGAAAAGACCCGCAAACTCGCCATTTCCGTGGAGTTCCGGCTCGCCGGTGAAAAAGCACCGGGGAAACTTGCGGGCACGATGGTTCTGCCCTTCGGTCTAGCCGTGACCAAGCTCTTTTCCGTCAAATCGGGAAATATGCGCTTGCAGGAGGTGCAGGTCAGCACTTGCTTACCGGTTGGCTGCGTTGTTTCCTTCTCGCCCTTTGTCGAGCTGGTCTCGGCGCTGAAGGCGGAACAGACACTGACGATAGAGGCACCCGATCTGCAGGGTCGCATTGTCTCGTTCCAGCTGCAGGGCAAAGGGTTTCCGGAGGCGTTGAAACGCCTTGAGGAAGTGCGTTAGGCCGCTACGGAATCCGGCTCAGGTTTCGCGCCCTGTTCCTGCTTTTGCGCATGGGGCTCGATCCTGCGGGAGAGAAGCCCTGTCAGGAAGCGGCCGAGGCGGTCCATTTCCACGAAGATGACAGGCGTGATGAACAATGTCAGCAATTGCGAGACGATGAGACCACCGACCACCGCGATGCCGAGCGGTTGGCGCAGTTCTGAACTGGCGCCCGAGCCGAGGGCGATGGGAAGGGCGCCAAGCAATGCGCAGAATGTTGTCATCATGATCGGGCGGAACCGGCGCACGCAGGCTTCGTGAATGGCGGTTGCGGGTGGTTCCGCTTTTTCGCGCATCAGTTCCACCGCCACGTCGATCATCATGATCGCGTTTTTCTTGACGATGCCGATAAGCATCAATAGCCCGATCAGGGCGATGATGGAGAAATCCATGCCCATAACCTTCGGCGCCACAAGGGCGCCGAAGGCCGCTGCCGGCAGACCGGAAAGAATGGTCAGCGGGTGGATGAAGCTCTCATAGAGAACGCCGAGAACGACATAGATGGTGAGCACCGCCGCCAGAATGAGGATTCCGGTGTTCCCCTGGCTCTGCTGGAAGATTGCCGCCGTGCCGCCATAGCTGGTGAAGACATCCTGCGGCAGGCCTATCGTGGTCTTGAGCTGGTCGATCCGGCTTGTGGCGTCGGAGAGTGCCACACCATCCGGCAGGTTGAAGGAGATGGTGGTGGAGACGAGCTGGCCCGTCTGATTGATGGTAACAGGCGCCTGCGTCCGGGTGATAGCAGCGAAGTTGGAAAGCGGCACCAGTACGCCCGTTTTGGCCGAAAGAATATTGATGTCACTCAGGAAATCGTCATTCCACGGCTTCGAGCTGTCGAACTCGACAATGACGTCGTAGCTGTCGCCGGTCGACTGTATCTGTGCGGCGGTGTAACCGCCGAAGGACATTTCCAGTGTCTTGCGCAACTGATCATTGGTAATCCCGAAGGCAGCGGCTTTTTCCGAATCGACCGAAATCGTGGCGGCGATGGCGCCGTTTTGGGCATCCGAGGTGACTGACGTGAAGGTATGGTCGCGGCGCATCGCCTCCATCAGCTTGTTCGACCATTCATTGGTGATATCAGCGTTCAAGCCCTGCACCACGAGCTGATATTGGCTGGCGGAGCTGCGCCCGCCGAAACGCAGGCTCTGCTGCGGGTTGATATAGGTGCGGATGCCCGCGACTTTCGAGCTGGCCTGGCCCAGTTCCGTCAGAACCTGGCTCAGAGGTGCACGCTCCTCCTTGGGCTTCAGTTCGACGAACATCGAGCCGTTGTTCAGCGGATTGCGCGAATTGCCGCCAACGATGGATGTAACGTGGACCACGGCCGGATTCTTGCGGATCTGATCGGCAACCTGCGCCTGGAGATCGCGCATCGCCGTGTAGGAAATATCCTCTCGCGCCTGCGTCGAAACCGAAAGACGGCCGATGTCTTCCTGGGGGAAGAAGCTGGAGGGCAGCACCTCGAATAGATAAAGAGATGCCGCGACCGAGGCGAGAAATGACGCCAAAACAATACGGCGATGGGAAAGGCACCAGCTTACGGCGTTTCCATAGGCACGAAGCGTCCGCTCGAAGCCGGCATCGAACCAGCGGATGATCGCCGGTGGCCGGGAGGAGTGGCCGGAAAGGCGCGAGGCGAGCATTGGCGTGACCGTCAGCGATACCAGAGCCGAGGCCATGATGGCGAGCGTGACGACCATGCCGAATTCATTAAAGAGCCTGCCGATAACCCCGCCCATCAACAGAATGGGGATGAAGACGGCGACAAGCGAAATCGACATGGAGAGGATGGTGCTGCTGACTTCCGCTGCACCCTGCAGCGCGGCTTCCCGCATCGGCAGCCCCTCTTCGTGCAGACGCAATATGTTTTCCAGCATGACGATGGCATCATCCACCACAAGACCTACTGACAGGGTGAGCCCAAGCAGGGAGATATTGTCGATGCTGTAACCCAGCACATACATCGCGCCGAAAGCCGTGATCAGCGACAACGGCACGGCAAGACCCGGAATGACGGTTGCCGTCAGATGCCCGGTGAAGAGGTAGATCACTGCCACCACCAGCCCGATGGTCAGGAACAGGGTAAACTGAACGTCGGAAATCGCGTCCTTGATCGCGGTCGAGGCGTCGTTCATCACGTTGATGTTGACGGAAGGCGGCAATTGCTGGTGAAGCGCCGGCAGCTTGGCCTTGATGGCGTCCACGACATCGACGGTGTTGGCATCCGGCTGCCGCTGAACGGCGAGAACGATGGCCTGTTCGCCGTCGAACCAGCTGCCCGCATTGGTGTTGTCAATGCTGTCGGTGACGTTGGCGATATCACCGAGGTGAATGGGTGCACCGTTGTTCGTCGATACGACCAGCGAACGGAAGGCGGCTGCGTTCGTGCGCTGGGTATCGGCCTCGATCGTCAGGCGCTGATTATCGTTCTGCAGTGCGCCGACGGGAACCTGATTGTTCGCCTGGGCAATGGCGGTGGTGACCGTATCGACGCCGAGGCCTCTTGCCTGAAGCTGCGCCGGATCCAGCCCAATGCGCACGGCATAGGTCTGCGCACCGTAGATACTCACCTGCGCCACGCCGGAAATGGTGGAAAGGAGCGGGGAGATAATGTTCTCGGCGATTTCATCGACCTTGCTGGTGGGCATTTCCTTGCTGTTGACCGCAAGCAAGAGTACCGGGGCATCGGCCGGGTTCGTTTTGCGATAGCTGGGCGTCGTTGTCATATTGCTCGGCAACTGCCGTTGCGCGCGGGAAATTGCGGCCTGCACGTCGGCAGCGGCCGCGTCGATATCGCGGTTGAGATCGAACTGAAGCACGATCGAGCTGTTGCCAAGCGTATTGGTGGCGCTGATCTCGCTGACGCCGGGAATTGTCTCGAACTGCTTGACCAGTGGCGTGGTGACCGAGGTGGCCATGGTTTGCGGGGAGGCGCCGGAGAGTGATGACGACACATTGATCGTCGGAAAATCCACCTTCGGCAAGGCCGCGACCGGGAGTAAACGGAAACCGGCAAGGCCTGCCAGAACGAGGCCGATGGCGAGAAGCGTGGTGGCGACGGGCCTGTTGATGCAAAAATTCGGGATCATTAGCGGCCAGCCTTTTCCTGCGGAATATTGGCGGCCAGATTGCCTGCCGCCCCGCCCTTGTCGGAAAATTGCTCGATCACGAGCTGGCCGTCGGCGAGTTCCGACTGGCCCTCGACGATGATATGCTCTCCGCCATTAAGGCCGCGCGCAATGGCGGTGAGGTCGCCGTTCGAACGCGCGACCTCAACTGGCGTCATATGAGCATGATGATCACCGTCGACCGTGTAGACAAAATTGCCCTTCGGTCCGGGTCTCACAGCGACCGTCGGTACGACGACCATTTCGTCTTCGGAAACAAAATGCGCGGTGACGTTGACGGACTGACCGGGCCACAAAAGGCCGCGGTCGTTCTTGAACTCTGCCTTTGCCAGCACTGTGCCGGAGGTCTGGTCCACAGTGTTGTCGTAAAAACGCAGTACGCCGCGCATCGCCTCGCCGCCGGTCGCCGCAGGGTCGACATCAACTGCCGTGTCTTTCGCTACGCCTTCGCGCAATTGCGGCAGATAGCGTTGAGAGAGCCGGAAACTGACCGAGATGGGGTCGTATTTCGTGATCGTCACGATATTCACGCCGGCACTAAGGTAAGCCCCCGGGCTGACGCTGATATCACCCAGTCTCCCATCGAAGGGAGCACGGATTTTCATATGTTCCAATGCTACCTGATCGGACGCAAGCGTTGCGCGGTCGGCATCGATCTTGGCGCTGGCGCTGTCCCGCGCCGCTCTGGCCTGATCCAGCACCTGCTGTGACTCGGCGCTCTGCTTGACGAGGTTGGCGGCACGCTGAAAAGCGGCTTCAGTCTGTTCAAGTGTCGCCTGGTCGGCGGCGATATTCGCCTTGTCCTTGTCGACCGCCGCACGGGCAATTCGATCGTCCATCTTGAGGATCAGATCGCCCGCCTTGATGTGCTGGCCGTCCTTTGCCCCGATTTCGGTGACGAGGCCGGCCTGGAGCGGTGCGATATTGGTGATGTCGGCTGCTACCGCCCACCCTGTTGCCGCCGCGTCCATTGGCAGCGTCGCTTTACTGACCGAAATGGTGCTGACGGTCGGTGGTCCGCCATTGCGCCGCCCGCCGCCCTGCCGTTGCCCCTGTTGTGCGCCTGGCTGGCCATTGCGGGAGGATTGCGGTTTTGCACTTGCAGTCGTTTCTGCGGTTGCGGTCTCCGCCTGCGGTGGAGTGCTGGCAAATTGTTTCAGATAGGGAATTTGATCGAGCGGCAGGCGGTCCTTGAAATACCACGCGCCGGCGGCTGCGATGGCAAGAACGCTGAGGGCGGTCCAGAAACGTTTCATCTGACGGTTCCGCGTAATGAAGGCGATACATGTTTCCCGACATGTGCGGCAAGCTTTGGGAGCAGCTTTCCTCCACAAGACACCCAATACGCTGCGAAATCACCTTAAACTTTTGTAATGGCAATAACCGTGTGCGGGAGCCGTTTGCCCTGCCGTACAGGGGCTGAAGCGGATCGCACTGGCGTGTAACCCGCCATTGCGCATATTCTTCGCGTCGGTTGATACGGGAAAAGGCCGCCTCGTTTCCGGGGTGGCCTTTTGCGCGATGCGATACGCTGGAGGTCAGAAAGCCCGGATGGCGTTGCGGGTGGCCAGCACATCTTCAGCAACATTGCCTGTGGTGGCGGGCACGGAGCCGACGAGATCCAGGAATTTGTAGAGTTCGGTGGCCTGCGAGTTCGTGACATAGATGATGTCGCGATCCTGCATCGGGAATTTCGTGCTGGCAAAGAAGGTCGAGGGATCGCGCAGATTGGCACGGAAAATGACCGGAACGTCCTGGCCAGCGAATTTCGACGTGTTGATGCCGAGCTTCACGAGAAGATCGCGCTTGACGATGCGGTAGACGTAGACTTGGGCGGGATCTGCACGGGAGTCGAGCAATCCGCCCGCCTTGCCAAGGGCGTCCGAGAGCTTGAGCTCGGCGTCCTCGAACTCGAAACGGCCGTTGAGGCCGGAAGCGCCGAAGGCGAGATAAGTGCGGCGCTCCCGCTCCACCATGATGGTGTCGCCCGGCACTACATAGATGTTTTCCGAAGGCGTGCTGACAAGGTGATTATAGTTGACGCGGGCCGTTTTCCCGCGCCGAATGAGTGTGACATAGGACTCTATGTTGGGAGCACTCAGGCCTTTCGCGTAAGAGATGACGTCAAGAACGCGATCACCCGCTTCCGACAGCTGCACCTTTGTCGGCTCTTTGACGTCGCCCAGAACCGAGGCCTGTGCGGAGCGGCTGGAAATCTTGGTGATCAGAACCTGCGGCTCGATGGCGCGATTTGCCAGGCGCTCCTCGATTTCACTCTGCACATCCTCGACATTGCGGCCGGTTGCGCGGATCTTGCCGGCATAGGGAACGCTGATATTGCCTTCCCGATCGACCGTCTGGTTGGGGAGGCTTATGAAGTTGCCCGGGCGACTGCCTGCATCGTTTGGAATGAACAGGCCGCCCGCCTGGCTTTCGAAAATCGCAACCTGGACTACGTCGCCGACACCCATCGGCAATGCCGGGACGCCGCCCTTGCCACCACCGAAGCTGCCGAGCAAGGTGGTCGTGGTGGTATCACCGACATAGTTAAGGACGGAGCTGTTGATGTCGATAAGCGCATAATCCACGCCTGCGGTTTTTTTCTTGTCCTTTGATCCGAATTTTACGGAGGCGTTGGATTCGATTGTGGCTGCGTCGGGGCCAGATGCCGCTGTGACAGTGCAGCCTGCCAGAGCCGCAGAGGCGAGCAGAATCGAAACATTCAATAAACGCATTTGGTCCTCAAAATGAATATCGTGCGAAAAGCATAAACGGACACGTATAGGTTTTTAAAAAATGATCACTTCGTAAATAACCCGGTAAAGAAAGTCTCAGCCGGTTTGCATTTGTTCAGAAAGGATAGGATTGAAAAACGTGTTGAACTGCGAAAGTGATATGCAATTTTGGAGCGTAATTCAATTTTATTAAGGTATCTCGGGCTAAATCGTGTGTATTGCTTATGTTATGCAAGACGCACTGTTTTATTTTCGTTGCAATTCAACATTCGTCCGCCCACTATCATCTCTGTGATTGCTGCATTGTGCTAGTGCAGTTTTGTCACGCTTATGCAGTTTTTTCCTTTGTCGACACCATGTAATCAGTTTTGATAGTCAAGTTTCACTTTGCAGGCGATCATGCCCGTTCAGCGAGCGCGAAATTGACGGTGTCGGCGAATTCCCTCAGGAAACGTTCGCGGGAGAAACGGGCGGCATTGTCGATGCAGGCGGTCTTGTCAAAGCGGTCGGAATTGTCGACGAACTCCTGCACAGCGCCGCAGATCGCTTCAGGCGTCTGTTCGCGGAAATAAAGGCCCGTGGGCTGGTTGGAGCCGCCGAGCGGGATGACGGTTTCCAGCACGCCGCCCTTTCCATAAGCGATCACCGGCGTGCCCAGAGCCTGGGATTCGACGGGGACGATGCCGAAGTCGTCTTCCGCCGCAAAGATGAATGCCTTGGCTTCCGCCATGTATCTGTGAAGCTCCTTATTGCCGACAAACCCCAGGATTTCGATATTGGGAGTTGCGATATCGCGAATGCGCTTCATGTCCGGGCCGTCTCCGATGACAACGAGGCGCCTGTCGGGCATTTTTGCGAAGGCTTCGACGATCAGATGCACTTTTTTGTAGGGCACCAGCCGTGATGCCGTGACGAAATAATCGCCCTTGCGATCAGAGGGAGAGAGGTGGGAGGTATCTACCGGGGGATAGATCACCGTGGAATCCCGCCCATAACACTTGCGCACCCGGTTGCGGATGAATTTGGAGTTGACGGTCATCAGGTCGACACCGTTTGCGGTGCGGATGTCCCACATGCGGATATAATGAAGGATGGCGCGGGCGATCCACGAGGCGAAGCCGTGCGTCAGCCGCGTTTCCTTGAGGTATTGATGCTGAAGATCCCACGCGTAACGGATGGGGCTGTGGATATAGGAAACGTGAAACTGGCCCGGCCCGGTGATGACGCCTTTGGCGACCGCATAGCTTGAGGAAATGACGAGATCATAACCGCTCAGATCGAATTGCTCGATGGCGAGCGGCATCAGCGGCAGGTAAGAGCGATATTTCTTCCGGGCGAAGGGCAGCTTCTGGATGAAGGAGGTATTCACCGGGCGGCCGCCGAGAAAGCCGCGATCACGCTCGCTCATGAAATCCACGAGGCAAAAAAGATCTGCCTGAGGATAGATTTCGAGAAGGTTGTGAAGGACCTTTTCAGCCCCACCCCTATCGGTGAGCCAGTCATGGACGATCGCCGTCTTCATAGTTTCCTCAATAATATCAACGTAATAAAAATTTGTAATCCGACCTGGAAATAAGCCGGCAGTATCGAATATCAATCTTGTCTTCACCCGCAAAAGCGCGGCTGCGAAGACGAAACAATGCGAAAATAATATGGACGCAGGGTTATGTCTGTCGGAATCCTGTCCTGCTCCGTCTCTTGAATAGCATCTTGTTCGCAGATGCGAAATATCCCGCTTCCAAATTTCCTGACATCTGCGCCGACCCGGCGTCTGGCGGTGGCTGCCGAAAGCGCGCCGGGCGGGCGGTGCGTACCAAAATGCTTCCCCGTCGGTCTGGTAATCATTCCTCCTCGCTTCAAGGTTATTGACAAGGCGTCGCAGCAAGATATTCTGTTATAAAGATGCATATAACATAATAATGGAACACATAAGAGCTGGGAGCTTGACCATGAGACGTAAAATTGCATTTCTCGCCACCGCCGCGTTGTTGCTTGCACCGGGTTTGATGATGGCCCAGGAAAAGGGCGGCGTGATCAATGTCGCCACCATCGGCGAGCCGCCGACATTGGACCCCATGGCGTCTACCGCCGATCTCGTCGGCATCGTCACACAGCATATTTTCGAAACGCTCTATACTTTCGACAAGGGCTGGAAGGTGACGCCGCTGCTGGCGGAAAGCCTGCCCGAGATCAGCGCAGATGGCAAAACCTACACGATCAAGCTCAGACAGGGCATCAAGTTCCACGACGGCAGCGACATGACGTCTGAAGATGTCGTCGCCTCGCTCGGACGCTGGATGAAGATCGCCTCGCGCGGCAAGCAAGCCGCCGGCTTTATCGAGAATATCTCCGCACCCGACGCCGGTACGGTGGCGATCACCCTCAAGCAGCCCTATGCCCCGCTCACCTCGCTGCTCGCGTTCAACAATTCCGCGGCGATCATCCTGCCGGCCGAAAAGCAGGCGGAGCCGATGGCCGAATTCATCGGCACCGGTCCCTATATGCTTAAGGAACGCAAGGCCGACCAGTATATCCAGCTCGTGCGCTTCGATGGCTACAAGTCCCGCGGCGGCGAAAGCGACGGTTACGGCGGTGCGCGCCATCAATATCTCGATGAAATCCGCTTCGTTCCGGTGCCTGATCCGAACACCCGCGTCGAAGCCGCCGTTTCGGGCCAATACGACTATGTCGATTCCATTCCTGTGGAATCCTTCGAGAAGGTGAAGTCGTCCTCCGCCTCGCAGCCGTTGATGCTGAAGCCCTTCGGCTATCCGGTCTTCGTCTTCAACACCAAGGAGGGACTGTCCTCAAAGCTTGAGGTTCGCAAGGCGGTGACGGAAGCGCTGAACATGGAAGACATGCTCGCGGCGGCTTTCGGCAGCACGGATTTCTACGCGCTCGACGGCGCTTATTATCCCGACAACTTCTCTTGGCATTCAGAAGTAGGTGTCGAGGGCAACTATAATGTCAGCAATCCGGAAGCCGCCGCCGAAAAGCTGAAGGCGGCCGGTTACAATGGTGAGCCGCTGCGCATCCTTACCAGCCGCCAGTATGAGTTCCATTATAAGATGGCGCAGGTTGCTGCAGAATATCTGAAACTGGCCGGTTTCAAGGTGGATATGCAGGTGGTGGATTGGGCGACGCTGACACAGCGCCGCGCTGACCCGAAGCTCTGGGATATTTATATCAGCCACAGCCCGTTCCTGCCGGAACCGGCGCTGATGGGCGCGCTTTCCACGAGCTCGCCGGGCTGGTGGGACACGCCGGCACGCAAGGCTGCGGTTGATGCCTTCACTGCCGAAGTCGATCCGGATAAACGCATCGCTCTCTGGGCCGATGTGCAGAAGACGATCTATGCCGAGCTGCCGCTTCTCAAGATCGGTGACTTCAATGCCGTGGCGGCGAAGTCCAACAAGCTGGAAGGCGTCGATCCCGCTCCGTGGCCGTATTTCTGGAATGCCTCGGTCACAAAATAAAGCCAGGACGGCAATCGGGTGCCGGGCTGCCGGCACCCTTCAGCAGCTTCGCTTCAACTATCTCGCATAAGTGGTCCGCCACTTTTGCGATCAGGAGCTTTTATTCGTGATTCGGTATATCTTCCAGAGACTTGCGGGAATGATCGTGGTGATGTTCCTCGTCGTCACCATCGTTTTCGTCATCCTGCGCGTCACGCCCGGAGACCCGGCCGCCGTGATGCTGGGGCCGGATGCCTCGGCACAGGACATTGCGGAACTGCGCACCCGCCTCGGCCTCGATCAGTCGCTTGGGGTGCAATATGTCTACTATATCGGCCAATTGCTGAAGGGCGATCTCGGCCAGTCGATCTTTCTCAATATGCCTGTCGGATCAGCCCTGCTGGATCGGGCCGAACCGACCTTTTTCCTGACAATCTTTTCACTGCTGATCGCCAGCGTCATCGCTCTCCCGATCGGCATCTATGCCGCTTACCGGCGCGGCTCGTTCGTGGACCAGGCCGCAACGACGGTCGCGATGCTGGCGGCGAGCATTCCGAGCTTCTGGCTCGGCCTCATCCTCATGCAGGTCTTCGCCGTCAGGCTCGATATGTTCCCGGTATCGGGTTATGGCGGGCCGGGGTCGAGTTTCGCCGAGCGCATGTATCATCTGACGTTGCCGGCCATCGCGCTCGGCCTCGTGTCCTCCGCCCTCATTCTGCGCTTCACCCGCGCCTCTATGCTGGATGTCCTCGGTGATGACTATGTCCGCACTGCACGTGCCAAGGGCGTCAAGGAGCGTCGGGTGGTGATGAAACATGCGCTGAAGAATGCGCTTATCCCCATTCTCACCGTGCTTGGCCTCACCGCCGCCGTGCTGATTTCGGGTGCGGTGGTAACGGAGACCGTCTTTGGTTTGCCGGGGGTCGGAAATCTCGTCGTCTCGGCGGTGCTCCGGCGTGATTATCCGGTCATCCAGGGCGCGCTTCTCGTTATCGCCGGGCTCTACGTGCTCATCAATTTTGCAATCGACATGCTTTACCTGCTGGTCGATCCAAGGGTTCGCTACTGATGGCCGATATCGTTTCCACCGTTCCCCCGGCACGCAAGCCGACTGTCCTGTTCATTCGGCGTCTCCTGAAGCGCAAGACAGTCGCCGCCGGCCTGCTCGTGCTGCTTGTCTTCGTGCTGCTTGCGGTTTTCGCGCCGATGATAGCGCCGTACTCGCCCTCAAAACTGTCGATCGTGAACCGCCTGAAGCCGCCGAGCGAACTCTATTGGTTCGGCACCGATGAGTTTGGTCGCGACGTCTTTTCCCGCACCATATACGCCGGAAGACTGTCGCTTCTGGTCGGGGCCGCCGTGGTGGCGCTTTCGGCGCTGATCGGCATCACGCTCGGCCTGCTTGCCGGTTTCTTCCAGAAACTGGACACACCGATCGCGCGGCTGATCGATGCGATGATGGCGTTTCCTGATATTCTGCTGGCGATTGCGCTGGTGGCGGCACTCGGCCCATCGCTGACGACTGTCATCATCGCGCTCGCCGTCGTTTATTCGCCGCGCCTTGCCCGCATCGTGCGCGCCTCGACGCTGGTAATTCGTGAGTTGCCCTATGTGGAGGCGGCAAAGGCGCTCGGCATTTCCACTTTCCACATCATGACGCGGCATGTCCTGCGCAATCTGGTCTCGCCGATCCTCGTGCAATGCACCTTTCTTTTTGCCAGCGCCATGCTGGCGGAGGCCGGCCTGTCGTTTCTGGGACTTGGTGTCAGCCCCGAGATTCCAACGTGGGGAACCATGATTTCCGCCGGCCGCCAATATATCGGACAGGCCGACTGGATGACCTATTTCCCCGGCTTTGCCATCATTCTTTCCGTACTGTCGCTGCAAATGGTTGGCGATGGACTGCGGGACATGCTCGACCCAAGACTGCGAAGGGATTTGTAATATGACATCAGGTGAACAGGCAAAAACGCCTCTTCGAGCTCCCATTCTTCTCACCAATGTCAAACCTGTCGGTTTCGGAAAAGGTGCGTCTGAGGCTTCAACCGATATTCTGATCGGCGGCGACGGCAAGATTGCCGCGGTAGGCTCTGCCCTGCAGGTGCCTGCGGATGCGCAGCGTATCGAAGCCAAGGGTGCCTTCATTTCGCCCGGCTGGGTCGATCTGCACGTGCATATCTGGCACGGCGGCACCGACATCTCCATCCGCCCCTCCGAATGCGGGGCCGAGCGCGGCGTAACCACACTGGTGGATGCCGGGTCGGCGGGCGAGGCGAATTTCCACGGTTTCAGGGAATATATCATCGAACCCTCAAGGGAGCGCATCAAGGCCTTCCTCAACCTCGGCTCCATTGGCCTCGTTGCCTGCAACCGCGTGCCTGAACTGCGCGACATCAAGGATATCGATCTCGACCGTATCCTCGAATGTTACGCGGAAAACAGCGAGCATATAGTTGGCCTGAAGGTGCGGGCGAGCCATGTCATCACCGGCTCCTGGGGTGTGACGCCGGTCAAGCTCGGCAAGAAGATCGCCAAGATCCTCAAAGTCCCGATGATGGTACATGTGGGCGAGCCACCGGCCCTTTACGACGAGGTTCTGGAAATTCTCGGCCCCGGCGATGTCGTGACCCACTGCTTCAACGGCAAGTCGGGCTCCAGCATCATGGAAGACGAGGACCTGTTCAACCTTGCCGAACGCTGCGCGGGCGAAGGCATCCGGCTGGATATCGGCCATGGCGGCGCATCCTTTTCCTTCAAGGTTGCGGAAGCCGCGATTGAACGCGGGTTGCTTCCGTTCTCCATCTCTACGGATTTGCATGGCCATTCGATGAATTTCCCGGTCTGGGATCTGGCAACCACCATGTCGAAGCTGCTCTCCGTGAACATGCCCTTCGAAAACGTGGTTGAAGCCGTGACCCGTAACCCCGCCTCCATCATCCGCCTCGATATGGAAAACCGTCTCGAGGTCGGTCAGCGCGCAGATTTCACTGTTTTTGATCTTGTCGATGCCGATCTGGAAGCGACCGATTCCAACGGCGACGTGTCGCGCCTGAAGCGCCTGTTCGAGCCGCGTTACGCGGTTATCGGCGCGGAAGCCATCGCGGCCAGCCGTTACATTCCAAGGGCGCGCAAGCTGGTGCGCCACAGCCATGGTTATTCCTGGCGCTGACCCCGACTGATAGGGCGGAGGTCCTTCCTCCGCCGTTCGCAGCCATTACGGGAAACCGCTCCCGGCATTATGAGGAATTCGCGTGAAACAGTCTTCGCTCGACGCAGAAGGGCACGTCTCGCCCTATGACCGGCTCGCCGCGCTCGGCATCTCCCTGCCGCCGCCGCCGCCGCCGATTGCCAATTTCGTCACGCATGTGGTGGAAGGCAACATGCTTTATCTTTCGGGCCAGGGGCCGCGGGAAGAAAATGGCCGCCTCTATGCCGGCAAGGTGGGCGCGGAAATCGGGCTGGAAGAGGCCTATAACCATGCGCGTCTCACCGGCATCAACCTGCTTGCCGTCATGCACGAGGCGCTGGGCGACCTGTCGCGGGTGAAGAAGGTGGTGAAGCTGCTGGGCATGGTCAATGCCGTCAGTGATTTCCGCGATCACCCGAGCGTCATCAACGGCTGTTCCGATCTCTTCATCGATGTGTTCGGCGATGCGGGACAACATGCCCGCTCCGCCGTGGGCTTCGGCTCACTGCCGGGCAATATAACCGTCGAAATCGAAGCCATCGTCGCGCTCAAGGGTTGAGGCCGTTCAATGGTTGCGCCAGCCCATGAGCTTTTCGATCCGTTCCGCCGAGACCCTGACCTGCTCGGTGTAGTGGTTCTCGTCCGCCAGCACCTTCTGCTCGGGCAGCACGATGGAGATCGTCGCAACGCATTCGCCCCTGTTGTCGCAAATCGGCGAAGCGATGCACGCCACGGCGTAATCGGACTCGGCGACCTGGATAGACAGCCTGTCATGGAAGGCCGCCGCCGCAGACTGGGACAGCGTTTCCGGGTTGATTTCGGCGCGTCCGGTCGGCGAGGAACGGGCACAGCGACGGAAAAGTTCGAGACGTTCGGCTTCCGGCAGATGCCCGACGAGCAGACGTCCGGACGCCGTCCAGTTCAAGGGAACGCGGGTGCCGACACGGGACGCGACCTGAAAATGGCTCGGTCCGTCCGCCATGGCCAATACCAGCATATGGTCGCCATCGCGGCCGCAAAGCTGCACCGTCTCGCCCGCATGGCGGCAGAGATCGTGCATTTCGTGGGTGGCGACACCCATGAAATCGAGCGAGCGGGCATAGGCAAGACCGTAGTGGTAAAGCCGCGCGCCGAGCCAGATGTTGCCGTCGGCATTGCGCGCCAGCATGTTCTTTTCGATGAGATCATCGATGATCACATAGACGGTGGACAGCGGGGCCTTGATCGCCTTGGCAATGGCGTAAGCGCCGGCGGGGGATCCGGTTTCGTAGAGGTAATCAATAACCTGAAGGGCGCGGTCGATGCCGCTGACGCGAGAGCGCTTGGCCGCCTTCGCGTCCGGGTTTTCCGCCGTATCGGGAAGGGCGGATAAAGGCGTTTCGTCCAGCTTATGGGCGTCCAATTTTGGCTCCTCATCAATTTTGAGAAGCTATTACATTATTATGGCATATATGTCGATGCCCATCGCATCGCAAAAACAGGAGAAAGACATGACCGAGGATATTAGAAGCAGGATCGGCCTTCGCCCGGTCATCAACGTCTCGGGCACCATGACCTCGCTCGGCGCTTCCATCGTCGTTCCGGAAGCGGTTGAAGCTATAGCGGCCATCCTGCCGCAATTTGTCGAGATCAACGATCTGCAGCGCAAGGCAAGCGCGATCATTGCAAGGCTGACGGGGGGCGAGGCCGGTTTTATCACGGCGTCCTGCTCCTCTGGCATCAGCCTTGCTGTCGCAGGCGCGATCACCGGCAATAATCTTCTCGCCATCGAAAAGCTGCCCGATGTTACGCCTGAGAAGAACGAGGTTCTGGTGCAGATGGGGCATGTGGTGAGTTATGGCGCACCGGTGGATCAGGCCATCCGCCTCGGCGGCGGCAAGGTGGTGCTGATCGGGCAGGCAACATCGACCCACCGTTTCCATATGGAAAACGCCATCACCGAAAAGACGGCTGCCGCTGTCTATGTCGTCTCGCATCATGTGGTGGATTACGGTCTGCTGCGTCTTTCCGAATTCGTCGAGATCGCCCATGCCAAGGGTGTCCCTGTCATTGTCGATGCCGCTTCCGAATACGACCTGAAGCTGTTTTTGGCCACGGGTGCGGATGTCGTGCTCTATTCCGGCCACAAGTTCCTCGGCGGCCCCACCTCGGGCATCGTCGCGGGTAAGAAGGAACTGGTGCGTCATGCTTTCCTTCAGAATATGGGCATCGGCCGCGGCATGAAAGTCGGCAAGGAAAGTATCTATGGCGTCATGGCGGCGCTTGAGGCCTGGGAAAAGCGGGACCATGCCGGAATTCGCGAACGGGAAACCGGTTATCTCAACCTCTGGAAAAGGACGCTGGATGGACGGCCGGGCGTGACGGCGTTGATCGAGCCCGACCCGACCAACAACCCGCTCGACCGGCTGCGCGTTATCATCAATGCCGAAGAAGCGCATATTACGGCATGGGACCTGACAACGGCGCTGGCCAAGGGTAATCCGCCGATCATCACCCGCGATCACGAGGTGGAACATCGCTATTTCTATCTCGACCCCTGCAACCTCCATCCTGGCCAGGAGACTGTCGTTGCGTCCCGTCTGGCGGAGGAACTGGACAAGGCGCGCGCCTCCAACGAGGTAATTGCGACACCGTTCGAAGACCGCAGCCGCCACCGTTTCGACGGCATGCTGCGCTGGCCGGACTAATAACGACTGCATATCGAACGAGCGGGTGCCGCGAGTTTCTTCTCCCCGCCGGGGAGAAGGTCGCGGCAGCGGAAGGGGGGGCAGGGGTGCGATCTATCGTGAACGTCGCCCCCTCATCCGACCCTTCGGGCCACCTTCTCCCCGACGGGGAGAAGACACAGGCCGTGACGCCGTGCCTGAATTCAAACGAGAAGAAAAGAAGGGAACGATCATGACCATGCCGCAGGCAGTACCGCTTGGTGCAAAAGATGCCGTGCTTTCCGTCCGCAACCTCACCACGTCCTTTCACGTGGATGGCGGCTGGAAACCGGTGGTGCGTGATATTTCCTTTGATGTCGGGTCAGGCGAGACGGTTGCGATCGTTGGCGAAAGCGGTTCGGGCAAAAGCGTGACATCGCTTTCCATCATGCGGCTGCTGGACCGCGACAGCAGCAGGGTGCAGGGAGAAATCCTGCTTGGCGGGCGCAACCTCCTGTCACTTTCAGAGGACGCCATGCGGCGGGTGCGGGGCAATGAGGTGGCCATGATATTCCAGGAGCCGATGACCAGCCTCAATCCGCTCTTCACCATCGGCGACCAGATTTCAGAAGCACTGTTGTGTCATCAGCCGATGTCGAAAGCTGATGCACGAGCCGAAACGATCCGCCTGCTGGAAAAGGTCCGCATCCCCTCGGCCGCCTCACGTTTCGATGAATATCCGCACCGCTTTTCCGGTGGCATGCGCCAGCGCGTGATGATCGCCATGGCGCTCGCTTCCCGGCCAAAGCTCTTGATCGCCGACGAGCCGACGACGGCGCTCGATGTGACCATCCAGGGCCAGATTCTCGACCTTATTAAGACGCTTCAGGAAGAGGAGGGCACCTCCGTCCTGTTCATCACACATGACATGGGCGTGGTGGCGGAGATCGCCGACCGTACCGTCGTCATGTATCGCGGCGAGCAGGTGGAAGTCGGCGCGACCGCGGATATTTTCCATCGCGGCAAACATCCCTATACACGAGCACTCTTGTCTGCCGTTCCGGTTCTGGGTTCCATGACGGGTGAGGAAAGACCGCTGCGCTTTCCCATCGTCAACACCACCACGGGGGAAACGCAGGAACCGGCGCGCCCGGCCGATACCGTTGACGCCAGCGCTCAGCCGGTGCTGAAGGTGGAAGGGCTGACCAAGCGTTTCGACATTCACTCCGGCCTGCTGGGGCGGCTCAGCGGTCGCGTTCACGCTGTGGAGAATGTGTCCTTTGATCTGAGAGCTGGGGAAACATTGTCGCTGGTTGGCGAAAGCGGTTGCGGCAAGTCTACGACTGGTCGCGCCATCATGCGGCTGATCGAGCCGGATGCCGGCTCGGTGATGGTCAATGGCCAGAATATTCTCGCCCTCGACAAGTCCGGCATGCGCGAGATGCGCAAGACGGTGCAGATGATCTTTCAGGACCCCTTCGCCTCGCTCAATCCGCGCATGACGGTGGGTGCGGCGATTGCCGAACCGTTTCTGGAACACCGCATGGGCAGCGCCCGAGAAGCGAAGGATGTTGTGGCCGACATGCTGGAAAAGGTCGGCCTCTCGCCCGATATGGCGGCGCGTTACCCGCACGAATTTTCCGGCGGCCAGCGGCAGCGAATCTGCATTGCCCGCGCGCTGGCGCTGCAGCCGAAGGTCATCGTCGCTGATGAAAGCGTTTCGGCGCTGGATGTCTCGATCAAGGCGCAGGTCATCAACCTGATGCTGGATCTGCAGCAGAGCCTCGATCTCGCCTTTCTCTTCATCAGCCATGACATGGCGGTGGTGGAGCGCGTCAGCCACCGGGTGGCGGTGATGTATCTCGGCGAGATCGTCGAAATCGGCCCGCGTGCGGCTGTCTTCGACAACCCGCAGCATGACTATACCCGCAAGCTGATGGCGGCGGTGCCGGTGCCGGACCCGGACCGCAGAAACACGCGTCGCGGTGCCGCCAATGACGAGTTGAAAAGTCCTATCCGCTCAGTCGATTATTCCGTGAAGCCGCGGGAATATCGCGAAGTCTCACCCGGCCATCTTGTCGCCAGCTGAGCGATCAAAGCCCCGGAACGTCAGATGTCACAAATGGTACGCGATAACCGCGCTGGAAGGTTTCGCGCTGTCCAAGCTGGCGATACCAGCGGTTTATTTCGGGAAAATCAGCGAGATCGATTTTATGACGGGCGAAACGCGAAACCCATGGCCAGATGGCAATATCGGCTATTGAAAAATCGCCGGCGACGAACCCGCGCTTTGCCAAGCGGTCGTTCAGCGTCCGATAGAGGCGTTCGGTATCCGAGGCGAAACGGGTTTCGGCAAAGGGTGCCTTTCCTGTATTGTACGTCAGGAAATAATGGGCGTAACCGAGTGTCGGGCCGAAGTTGGCGGCCTGCCACATCAGCCACTCGGTGACTGTCAGCCGTGCCGCGGCAGAGACAGGCATGAGCCGTCCGGCTTTTTCCGCGAGATAGATCAGGATTGCGTTGGACTCTGTTAAAACGGTGCCATTGTCTTGATCGACGATTGCAGGGATTTTGGAGCCAGGGTTGATGCGACTGTACTCGGCCGAGAACTGTTCGCCCTTTTCGATATCTATGGCATGGCTGACATAGGGCAGGCCAAGTTCTTCCAGCGCAATCGAGATTTTGAGGCCGTTCGGCGTGATCCAGGTGTAAAGGTCGATCATGTTAGTCGAACATTGCCTCATCCAGCGGTAAAGCGCGCCTGCCTTTCTTGCCGGTCACATCGGAAAGATCAGCATAGAGGCCGCGTAATGTCAGAACCAACTGGACAATACGCGGATCGGTAACACGATAGATCACCGCCTTGCCCTCCCGCGTGCCTTCGATGACCCCCGCATCGCGCAGTTCGGCCAGCTGCTGTGAAAGCGTCGGCTGCTGGATGCCGAGTTCATATTCAAGCGCGGAAACGGAGGCTTCCGTTTCCATGAGGTAACAGACGATGGCCAGACGGTTGGCATTGGCCACAAGCTTCAGGAGCTCGCTTGCTTCAACCACGCTGCGGCAGATGAGATTGGAAACCGGTTTGGTCACGACTGAAGAGGCCCACTTTTCAAACTATAAAAAAGTAAATTGTGCGGCAATAAATTTCAATGGTTTGATGAATCTCATCCCAGATCAATCAGGCATTTTTTAAAATCTACAGGATTAATAGATTTCTCTTTCGCTTTCCGCCCGGGGATGGCCAAAACGTTTCTCGAAAACACTCTATGAAAAAGTAGATTGATCGTGAAATGAGGTGTCGACATGAAAATCGGGGTCCATCCCAACAATCTGCATTTGCGGCTCGCCCGGCTCTGGCCCGGTTCTTTTAAGGCATTCGAGCCTGAATTCGTGCTCTATAGAGAAGGGCGCGATACCGCGGCGGTTCTGGAAAAGGGTGAAATACATTTTGGCGGCACCGGGTCGACACCGCCCATCGAGGCGGATGCGCGCGGGCTTTCGGCGGTCTATATTGCCGCCTCCGCACCGCGGCCGGCCAATGGCGCGATCCTCGTGCGGCGCGACAGCCCGATCCGTTCCGCCGCCGATCTCTCGGGAAAACGCATATCCCTGATCGACGGATCGTTTCATACCTATCTTCTGGCGCGCAGCCTGGAAGGAGCGGGGCTTGGCCTCTCGGATGTCAACCGGATAGAAAGCGGCGACAGTGACAGCCTGAGGGACCTCGTGGAAGGTCGCGTCGATGCCTGGGTGACGATGTCGCCGCGGCTGGAAAAGGCTCTGACTCATGAAGAAATCAGTCTTTTGGTTCGCTGCGGCTCCACCATTCCCAACCGTTCGCTGTTCTGGACGCTGGATCGTCACGCTCTTGCGCCTGAAACGAGGCAAGCGATTGCGGCTGAACTGGACCGCGTCGGCCGCGCCGTTATGGCTAATGTAGAGCAGGCGGCTGCGCTGCTCGCCGCCGAACCTGGCAGCGAAGGCGATGCTTCGTCCTGGGCAAGGGTATTGCGCTCTCGCGATCTTTCAGTCGTGCCGGCCACTCAAAATATTCTTGCCGAACAGCAGGAGGAGGCCGATACGCTTTACAGGCACGGCCATTTCTCTTTACCGGTTCAGACCGGGCAAAGCCCGGCCCCGCAATCAGCCAGCGTCGGAGGTGACAGATGAATGTTTTCTGGTACATGTGCGCCCCCGACGGCGCCTATCCCTGGCAGCCGGAAGGGTCCCGCAGGGTCGATCTCGGTTATTACAAGCAACTGGCGCTCGCTTACGACCAGCTCGGTTATACCGGGGCGCTGTTTGCCACCGGCGCGCATGACGTCTGGGTTCTGGCGGGCGCGCTTCTTTCCTATACCGAGCGGCTGAAGCTGCTGGTCGCAATTCATCCGGGCCTGATCGCGCCAACGCTGCTTGGCAAGATGGCGGCGACGCTCCAAGAGTTTTCGCGCGGGCGTCTGCTTATCAATGTCGTCTCGGGCGATGCGAAGATGCTCGGCGCCTACGGCATGACCATGCCGCATGACGAGCGTTACGAGATGGCGGATGAATATCTGCAAATCTGGCACCGGCTTTTCGCCGGCGAAACGGTGGATTTCAACGGGCATTATTTCCAGACGCAGGGCGCAAAGCTCGCTCTGCCGGTGGGGCAGGGCATCGAGCCGCCGCCGCTGTGGTTTGGCGGCTCTTCGGACAAGGCCATCGACGTTGCGGCCAAACATGTCGAGACCTATCTCTCGTGGGGCGAAACGCCTGATCAGATTGGCGCGAAGGTCGATCTCGTCAAGGCGCGGGCGGAAAAGCTCGGTCGAGAACTGGAATACGGTATTCGCCTTTATGTTATCGTGCGCGATACGGATGAAGAGGCCTGGGCTGCCGCCGCCGATCTCTACCGGCGCATGGATGAGGCAGCGATTGCCGCCAACCAGCGTTTCGTCGGCAAGACCGATTCCGTCGGCCAGCAGCGCATGACGGCGATGCATGGCGGCCAGAAGCCGGAGAACCTGCGCGATCTTGAAATAGCGCCAAATCTCTGGGCCGGCATCGGTCTCGTTCGTCCAGGTCCGGGAACAGCTATCGTCGGCTCGCCCGATACTGTCATCCGCACGCTGGAGGCCTATAAGAAGGCGGGCGTGAACACCTTTATCCTGTCCGGCATGCCATTGCTGGAAGAAGCCTTCCGTTTCGGGGAAAAGGTGCTTCCGCGTCTTGACGTATCGCGTGAGGTTTCGGCGGCAAAACAATTCACGTGGTCGACATTGTTCGACCGTGACCTCTCGGCCAAGGCCTCATGAGCATGGCTTCGGGAGTGGAGAAGAAAGACATGATGGCGAGTCCCGTAACGACATCGGCACGAGGGCGCATCGGCCCGCAGCGTGTGGCAGGGCGGCTGCTGGCCATTCTGGACAAGGTACTCGGTGCGGTCGCGGCAGCAATCCTTGCCACGCTGCTCGTGGTGGTTCTGGTCAATGTCACCCTGCGTTATCTGTTTCACACCGGCTTCATCGGCGCGGAAGATCTGGGCATCTGGCTTAATGTCGCGATGATCGCTGTCGGCGCGCCTCTCAGTCTCAAAAGCGCGCTTGCGATGCGGCTCGATGTTTTTGTGCGCTTCCTGCCGGAACGTTTCCATGCTGCCACGGAAGTCCTGGCCGATGCTTTCTCGTTCGTTGCCGCGCTCATACTCGCCTTCGGCGGGGTAGAAATTGCGGCAATGCTGGGCGGGACGTCCCCGACGCTTGGTCTGCCGGAATGGGTGCGTTTCGGATTTCTTGGTGCCTGTGGCGCACTGATCTTTGTTTATCTCGCGCTTCAGCGCGTCAGTGAAGGCAAGGCGTTTGCTGTTCTGCTCTCCGTGGTCATTGCTGTTGTTTCCTATGTGGGCCTGCCGGAAATTTTCGTCGATACGACCCTGCCGCCGAGCCTGTTTCTGGCGCTGACGGCAGCCGTGGGGCTGGTTTTGGCCGCGCCGCTTGCCCATGCCTTCCTCGCCGCCGCCTATGTGGCGATTGCCTTCGGCAGTACTTTGCCGGAGCCGGCCATCGTTTCCTCCACGGTCACAGGCATGTCGAAATTCCTGCTGCTCGCCATCCCCTTCTTCCTGCTGGCGGGAAGTCTGCTGACGGAATCGGGCGTCGCAAACCAGCTCGTCCGTTTTGCCGCCTCCATGGTCGGCCACCGACGGGCGGGGCTGGCCCAGACGACGCTTCTGACCAGCGTGCTGTTTTCGGGCGCCTCCGGTTCTTCAGTCGCCAATGCTGCCTTCGGCGCCTCCACCTTCCAGCCGGAACTCGTCAAGCATGGTTATCCACCCGCGCAGGCGGGTGCGATCATCGCTGCCACTTCCGTGCTGGACAACGTCATCCCGCCCTCCATCGCATTTCTCATCCTCGCAACGGCCACCAACCTGTCGGTCGGGTCGCTGCTGGTCGGCGGATTCTTTGCGGGCGGGTTGATGGCGGTCTGCCTGGCGGTGGCGATCCATTTCAGCGTGCGCAGCGTTGATACCCTGCCTCGCGCTACGGGCTCTGAGCGGTGGCGCTCGGCCGTGGCTGCGATACCTGCCTTCGGTCTTGGCGTCATCGTGGTGGTCGGCATCCGCATTGGCGTCGTCACGACCACGGAAGCCGCAGCGCTTGCAGCGCTTTACACGCTGTTTCTCGGCTTCGGATACCGGCTGGGCGCGCGCCGCATTTTTACAACCTTCCGCCAATCGGCGGGTGAAGCAGCTGCGATCGGCCTTCTGATCGGCACGGCTGGCCCCTTCGCCTTTCTCCTGGCGGTCGATAATGTCTCCGGTCTTGTCACCGACTTCGTGACATTGCTCGGTGGCAGCAAGATCGCGGTGCTTCTGCTGTCCAACCTCATTCTGCTCGTGGTCGGTCTTGTGCTTGATATCGGTGCTGCCATCCTGCTGTTCGGGCCGATCCTTCTGCCCGCTGCCGTGGCAGCCGGTATCGATCCTATCCATTTCGGTGTCATTCTCGTGGTCAATCTCATGATCCACGGCCTGACACCGCCGCTCGGCATGCTGATCTTTGTGGTGAGCGGCGTCACCCGCATTCCGGCGACAGCCCTTTTCCGGGCCGTCGTTCCCTATCTCCTCTCCCTTCTCGTTTCCCTCGCCATTCTGTGCGTCTGGGCCATTTTCTTCTAATCCGGGGCTTTATTCATGACTATCATCGACCGTCGTCATCTCCTCAAACTCTCCGCTCTCGGCGCGGCAACGCTCGCCGCACCGGCCTTCGTGCGCACGGCTAGTGCCAGAACCCGCAGCCTCACCGTTGCGTCGCTTTTTGCTGACGACAAGCCGGAGACGAAAATCTGGGTGAAGATCAGTGAACTGATGGAAGCGAAGCTGCCCGGTCGCTTCCGGTTCAATATCGTAAAGAGCGGTGCGCTGGGCGGCGAAAAGGAAGTGGCGGAGAATATTCGGCTGGGATCGGTTCAGGCCAGTCTTTCAACCGTTTCCTCGCTTTCAGGCTGGGTGCCGGAATTGCAGATCCTCGATCTGCCCTTCCTGTTCCGTGATGGGGAGCACGTGCGCAAGGTGGTAACCGGCGAGACTGGCAACGAGTTGAAGACGAAGCTTGCCGCCCAGCAATTCATCGCTGCCGATTTCATCAATTACGGCGCGCGCCATCTGCTGACTAAGGAACCGGTAACACGCCCCGAGCAGCTGGAAGGCAAGAAGATCCGCGTCATCCAGAGCCCGCTGCACACCAAGCTGTGGAGCGCCTTTGGCACCACGCCGGTCGGTATCCCGATCACAGAGACCTATAATGCGCTGGCGACAGGCGTGGCCGACGCCATGGACCTCACCAAATCCGCCTATGCCGGCTTCAAGCTTTACGAGGTCGTGCCCTATCTGACCGAAACCGGTCACATCTGGGCCTCAGGCGTCGTTTATTACGGTGCGACTTTCTGGAACCAGCTGGACGACGAAGAAAAGAAGGTGCTGTCGGAGGCCTCTAGCGAAGGCGCGAAGTACTTCAACCAGCTGATCGTTGAAGATGAAACGAAGTCCATTGAGCTTGCGCTGTCCAAGGGTGGCAAGGTGCTGCAGCCGGAAGCGCTGGATGAATGGCGCAAGGGCGCTCAGGGCGTCTGGCAGGATTTCGCCGGCATCGTCGGGGGTATCGAGAAGATACAGGCCGTGCAGTCTGCCTGAGACTACGGGTTAGACGAAGAACAGGGGAGGCGTGTGAGCGCCTCCCCTTTTTTATTAGCGAATATCTTCCGGCAGAACGTCCGAGGGAATATTCTGATAGGAAACCGGGCGCATGAAGCGGCGGATCGACATGGTGCCGACAGAGGTTGCGCCGAAGTTCGTGGAGGCCGGGTAGGGGCCACCGTGAACCATGGCTTCGGAAACTTCCACGCCGGTCGGGAAACCGTTGGCGAGAACGCGGCCGGCCTTGCGCTCAAGGATCGGCAGCAGCTTGCGGGCGAGTTCGGCGTCGCCTGCATCGAGATGCATGGTTGCCGTCAGCTGGCCTTCGAAGCTCTTGGCAACCTCAAGCATTTCTTCGGTGCTATCAACAGTCACGATCAGGCCAAGGGGTCCGAAGACTTCTTCAGCAAGCGCATGGTTGGCAACCCAGTCCTTGCCTGCGACCCGATAGAGATACGGCGTTGCATTGCGCAGGTTGCAGGTGGTGGTCAGCACGTCGCGCACGCCGTTGCCGGCAGCGATACGATCACGGCCATCACGATAGGCAGCGGCGATGCCGTCGGTCAGCATGACCTGAGGACCGACTTCCGACAGGGCCGCACGTGCGGTTTCAGCAACCGCATCCGCCTGCTCGGAGAGAATGACGGCAATGCCCGGGTTGGTGCAGAACTGGCCCGCACCCATGGTGAGCGAACCGGCCCAGCCCTTGGCAATGGCTTCGCCGCGGTTGGCAACGGCTTCCGGCAGCAGGAACATCGGGTTGACCGAACCCAGTTCGCCGAAGAAGGGGATCGGCTCGGGGCGCTGGGCGCAGAGATCGAACAGTGCGCGGCCGCCGGCGAGCGAACCGGTGAAACCGACAGCCTTGATGCGCGGATGCTGCACGAGCGCGGAACCGACATCGCGACGGCCGCCCTGGATCAGCGAGAAGACGCCGGGATGCAGATTGTGCTTCTTGACGGCGGCAAGAACCGCTTCGGCAACGATTTCACCGGTGCCGGGATGGGCGGAGTGACCCTTGACGACAACAGGGCAACCGGCAGCCAGAGCCGCAGCGGTGTCACCACCGGCCGTGGAGAAGGCGAGCGGGAAGTTCGACGCGCCGAAAACGGCGACAGGGCCGATCGGACGCTGCATCAGGCGGATATCCGGGCGCGGCAGCGGCTGGCGATCCGGCAGTGCTTCGTCGTGGCGACGATCGAGATAGTCGCCCTTGCGGATATGCGAGGCAAACAGGCGGAGCTGACCGACGGTGCGGCCGCGTTCGCCCTGCAAACGGGCAGCGGGCAGGCCGGTTTCGGAGGAACCGATTTCGGTGATGGCGTCGGCGCGGGCTTCGATCTCATCGGCGATGGTGTCGAGGAATGCGGCGCGCTCTTCGCGGGTGGTGTAACCGTAGCTCCAGAAGGCTTCTTCAGCTGCCTCACAGGCGGCATTCACCAGATCGACGGTGCCGACCGAAAAATCGAAAGCTTCGCCATGTGCAGGCTCGCTGCGGAATTTTGCTTCCGTTGCGACCCATTCTCCTGCAACCAGATGTTTGCCGTGCGGCTTGAAACTCATTGTGCTCTTCCCTGAAAACTGATCCTGTGTGGAAAACCCACCCGACACCGTGACGTTGCACCGAAAGGCGACAGCGCAAGCGCCATCAGCCGCGATCCTCGCCCGGTTGCCTTCTGCCTTAGCCCGTGTAGGGCCTGAGCGAAAGCCGGTTTTTCAACTATCTGACCAAAAAGTGTGATTAATTGGGCGAAGCGTGAAAAAGACCTGCTTCCGTTTACGCACACGACGCTCTAATGTGACGCCATGATGACAAACAGATTTCCGAAATATGTTGCCTGGTCGCTTCTTCTGTTGATTGTAACTGTGACTGTCAGCCCCATTGGGCTGAGGCCCCACACATTGACGACGGTCGGTATCGACCGCGCGGGTGCCTTCGCCCTCTGTTCGGCCGCTTTCGTGCTCGCCTATCCGCGTTACTGGCTTGCCATCATCGTCGCGGGCATTGTTGCGGCTTTTGGCATTGAGGCGCTGCAATTCCTGTCGCCGACACGCCATCCGCATCTGACCGACGCAGCCGTGAAGGCCGCCGGGGCTGTTGCCGGCGGATTGGCCGCCTATTCCTACCTCATGTTTCGGGCGAAGATGGCCGCAGGCTGACACATCCCCTGCGGTCAGATTTCCGATTAGCCATTCCCATTCGCGAGACCGAAGTGGCTGTGTGACAGCGTACGCTCGATGCCGCGCAGCTCAGCCAATCCCTTCAATCGCCCGATGGCGGGGTAACCGGGCTGGGCGCCGCGCGTGACGTCGTCGAGAATTTCCTGCCCGTGATCCGGCCGCATCGGAATGGTGTGGTCTTCACGGCCCTCCGCTCGCCGGCGGGCTTCTTCGGTGATGAGGGCGGCAATGACGGCGACCATGTCGGTTCCGCCTTCCAGATGTTCGTCCTCGAAGAAGGAGCAGGGCACGGTGTCCGTGTCGCGCGTCACGTTGCGCAGATGCACGAAATGGATTCGATCTGCAAAACGGCTGGCGATAAAGGGCAGGTCGTTATCCGCGCGCGCACCGAGAGAGCCGGTGCAGAGCGTGACGCCGTTGGCGCGGCTGTCGACCTGCGACAGCATATGGGCGTAATCCGCCTCCGTTGAGAGAATACGCGGCAGGCCGAGAAGCGGCCAGGGCGGATCATCGCCATGGGCGCAGATGTTGATGCCGACGTCTTCGGCAACCGGCGTCACCTCGGATAGAAAGTCGATCAGGTTCTGCTGCAGCCTTTCGCGATTAACGCCATGGTAGGAACGCAGCTTTTCGATGAGTTCCGGCAGGGTATAACCATCCGCCGAGCCGGGCAGGCCAGCACCGATATTGCGCGATAGCGCGACGATTTTTGTGTCGGGCATCTCGGTGAACCGCTTTGCCGCATCCTCCAGCAACCAGCCAGGATAATCCCGTGTCGCGTCCGGGCGCTTGAGAATGTGAATATCAAAGGCAGCGAAATCCGTAAGGTCGAAGCGCATCGCTTTCGCGCCGTGTTTCGTTTCCCAGCGCAGGTCGGTGCGGGTCCAGTCCAGCACGGGCATGAAGTTGTAACAGACGGTGCGGATGCCTGACGCCGAGAGGCGGCGCAGCGTTTCCTGCCAGTTGGCGATATGGGTTTTCCAGTCGCCCGTCTGGGTCTTGATGTCCTCGGAGACTGGCACGCTTTCCACCACGTCCCAATAAAGCCCGCCGGCCTTGATGGCCTCATGCCGCCTGGTTATTTCGTCCACCGGCCAGACATCGCCGGTGGCGATGTGGTGCAACGCGCTGACAATGCCTTCCGCACCCGCCTGAGCCGCATCCTGAACCGTGACCTTGTCGACCGGGCCGAACCAGCGCCATGTATGTCTCATCTTTCGTCCTCAAAAATTCCGTCTGCGGAAAAAGTCAGTTGCACCTTGCAGGCGGCCGAGCGGTCTCCGGCCTGCTCGAATGCGGCCTTCGCCTCATCAAGCGGGAAGCTGTGGGAAATGATCGGCCGCACATCGATCTTGCGCGTTGAGATCAGCCCGGCGGCGATGGCGAATTCATCATGAAAGCGCTGCGAACCGCGCCAGAGGATTTCTTTGCCCACCAGCGCATTGAGCGGAATGGTGATGTCACCGGTTACGCCCACCTGTACGATGGTGCCGCGCGGGCGCACGCAGGCAAAGGCGGTGCGGAGCGCGGGGGCTGCCGCGGAGCAATCGAAAATGACGTCGAAATAACCCTTGTCATCCTGGTACGGCAAAAGCGCCTCGGCGTCCTTTGCGACATTGATCGTGCGGTCCGCACCCATGGCTGGTGCGCGTTCCAGCGCCGCATCGGTCAGATCGGTTGCGACGATGATACTTGCGCCCGCATGGCGGGCGGCGGCTATGGTCAAGAGGCCGATTGGGCCGGCTCCCGTCACCAGCACCTTAGCGCCGGTGAGATCGCCAGCCTGGGCGACGGCATGCAGACAGACTGCAAGGGGCTCGGTGCAGGCCGCTTCAGCAGCTGAGGTATCGGCTGGAAATGGCGCGCATTGTTTGGCCGGAACCACCAGCCGGTCGCGGAACATGCCCTGTTCGTGCGGCAGCCGCATGGCGCTGCCCATGAAGCGCATGTCGAGGCAATGGATCGGCTGGCCCTTCAGGCAGAACTGGCAATGGCCGCAGGGTTGCGAGGGATTGACGGCGACGAGCTGGCCGATGGCGAGCCCGCTGACGCCTTTCCCCAGCGCCCGCACATGGCCGGATGCCTCATGCCCGGAGATGATCGGTTCGCGCACCCTGACCGGGCCAAAACCACCATCCTGATAATAATGGAGATCGGAGCCGCAGATGCCACCCGCTGCCATGGCGAGCAGCACCTCGCCGGGTCCCGGCTCAGCGAGATTCTCTGTTTCGACGCGAATGTCCTTCTCGCCGTATAGACGTGCCACGCGGGTCTGCATGACCATGCCCTCATGTCTTGATATGGAATGATGACCCCGCGCGGCGAACCGCGCGGGCAGGGTGCCGCGTCAGCGGATCAGGCCCATTTCGGTCGGCAGCCACAGGGTGATTGCCGGAACGAACGTGATCAACAGCAGCGCCACGAATAGCGGCACCAGCCAGGGCAGGATGGCCATTGTCGTGCGTTCGACGGAGAGTTTCGCCACGCGCGAGAGCACGAACAGCACCATGCCGAGCGGCGGATGCAGCAGACCGATCATCAGGTTGAGCGTGATGATGAGGCCGAAATGCACCGGATCGATATGAAACTGCAGCACGAGCGGCAGAAGGATCGGCACGAGGATGGTGATGGCCGCAATCGTATCGAGGAAGCAGCCCACGAACAGCATCAGCAGATTGACCAGCACAAGGAAAATCCACTTGCTGTCCGTGATCGTCAGGATCGCCGCCGACAGAAGCTGCGCTGCCTGGCTGACGGTCAGAAGCCATGCGAAGACCGAGGCCGCCGCGACGATGAAGAGCACCGATGCGGTGGTTTCGATCGTATCGAAGGTCGATTTCGCCAGCGTCTTGAAGGTCATCGTGCGATAGCGGACGAGACCGAGGAACAGTGACCACAGAACGGCCGCGACGGCTGCTTCCGTCGGTGTGAACCAGCCCATGGTCATGCCGCCGATCAGGATCACGGGCGTCATCAGCGCCATCACGGCGGAGAAGTCGAAATACCAGTCGCAGGCGAGCAGGATGACCAGCACGATCAGGATCGACAGGTTGAGGGAAAGACCGAGCGCCGTGAGGATATAGATGCCGAGCGGCACCATCATCACCACGAAGACTTCAATCGATGCGCCGAAGATCGTTCTGAGGCTGAATGGTGTATCGGAGCCCCAGCCTTTGACATAGGCAAAGACGGCGACCGTGATCATCATCAGAAGCGTCATGACGACGCCGGGAATGATGCCAGCCATGAACAATGCTCCGATGGAGACATTGGCCATCATGCCGTAGATGACGAAGGGCAGCGATGGCGGGAAGATCGGGCCGAGCGTTGCGGAGGCGGCGGTGACGCCGACGGCCGCTTCGACCGGATACCCGTGATCCTTCATGGCCTTGATCTCGATGGTCCCGATACCGGCCGCATCTGCAAGCGCGGTCCCCGACATGCCGGAAAAGATCACCGAACCGATGATGTTGACCTGGGCGAGACCACCCTTCATCCAGCCGACGAGCGCGACGGCGAAGGAATAGATACGTCCCGTCACGCCGGCCGTGTTCATGAGATTACCGGCAAGGATGAAAAATGGCACGGCCAACAGCGGGAAGCTTTCCACACCCGCGATCAGGCGCTGCGCCGCTATGATATCGGGCGCGACATTATAAAACACGATGTAGAGCAGAGAAGCCGAGGCCATGGAAATGGCGACCGGCAGGCCGATCACCATCAAGAGAAGAAAGGAGCCGATGAGAAGCAGCATATGATCAATCCCCCGCGCTCTGGAATTCTTCGGGCCGCTCCAGAACGGAATAACCGCGCTGCATATTGGCGATGAAGACCTGTACCGACCGGAAGAACATCAGAACGAAAGCGGCCAGAACCGTATAAAAGACGATGCTGCGCGGCAGGGCGACGGTGACCATCTCCTCATCCGCGACGATTTCCATGTAGCGCCACATCAGCCAAGAGGTGTAGGCGAAGAACAGGATCCGCAGCACATCGACGAGGATCGACATGGCGCGGGCCACCTGCGGCGGCACGTAGTGATAAAGCACATCCACCTGGATGTGGCGCGACATGCGCACGCACATGACCGAACCTAAAAAGACGACGCCGATCAGGCAGTTGACGGCGATTTCTTCCGTCCAGGCGTAGCTGTCATTGAGCACGTAGCGGGTGAAGAACTGGAGGAACACGCAACCTGTCATCAGCCAGAAGAGGCCAAGCGTGACCCAGTCTTCGAATGAATAAACCTTGAGATCGACCTCCGGCGGCGCCTCGTCGAACGTATGGGCGAGTTCCTCAGGCGTGACCTGAGTATGAATTTCCTGCGACATTGAGATATCCCGTCTGGAGAGAAAGGGCGGTGCGGCAAGAGGGCCGCACCGGATCTTGCTTCACTTGACGGCGCGAATGGCTTCCCAGTCGGCCTTGTCGTAACCGAAGTCCTCGAACTTCACTTTTTCGAGGACGTTCTTCTCGAAGTCGGCCTTGTCGACTTCGGCGACGGTCAGGCCGCGCTTCTTGAAGTCCTCGACGAGGCTTTTCTCGCGGCCTTCGATGGTCTTGGTGGTGCGCTCGGCGGCCTGCTGCATGACTTCGGTGAAGATTTTTTTGTCTTCATCTGAGAGCTTGGACCACAGGTTCTTCGAGATCACCGTGTTGAGATGGTCGACGATATGGCCTGTCAGGACGATGTTCTTCTGCACTTCGAAGAACTTCTTTGCCTCGATGGTTGTCAGCGGGTTTTCCTGTGCGTCGACGGTGCCGTTTTGCAGCGCCAGATAGACTTCCGCAAATGCAATCGGGGTCGTGTTGGCGCCGCAGGCGCGTGGCATGGCGAGGTATGCCGGAACATCAGGCACGCGCATTTTCAGCCCCGCCATGTCGGCGCAGGCGGCAATCGGCTTGTTCGATGTCGTGTGGCGCGTGCCGTAATAGCTGACGGCGGCGATGTGGTTGCCGGTTTTGTCTTCATAACCTTTGGCGAGCCGCTTGAAGATATCGCTTTTGGTATAGGCGATCAGATGGCTCGGATCGCGGAAGATGTAAGGGAAATAGGTGACGCCGATCGGCTTGAAGTCACGCGCGGCGAAGCTCGACCCGGAAATGATGATATCAACGGTGCCGATCTTCAGGCCCTGATTGATATCGGCTTCCTTGCCGAGCTGCGAGGCCGGAAAGACATCGATCTTGTAGCGGCCATCGGTTCGCTTGGCGATCTCTTCCGCGGCCCAGACCGAATCCGTATGGAACGGCTCTGAGGTCTCGTAGACATGTGCCCATTTCAGTACGGTCTGCGCCTGCGCCGCAAGCGCCGAGAGCAGGATGGCCGCTGTTGCGCCCATCAAAGTCGACAATCTGATTTTCATTCTTAACTCCTCCCGAATTAAAGCCAGATTTCCGTTTTTCCCGTCGCCGGTTGCGGCGGCGGTTATTCTTCTCCGAGCGTTTCCTCCCCGAAACTTTCGGAAAATCTCTTCTGCGACAGCGTCAGATGCTGCCGCATCGCCTCCCGGGCACCTTCCGGATCGTTCGCGGCAATGGCGTCGCGGATGACCCGGTGTTCCTGCACGGCGAGGTTCCAGGTGTGCGGACCTTCGAAATAGCTGGCGAGCTTTTCGAAAAAGGGTGACAGGCTGCGCTCGTCATAGATCAGGCCGGTAAAGCGGTTGAGCGCCGAGTTGCCGATGATGTCGGCGATGGCGGTGTGAAAGGCCCGGTCGAGATTGAGCGCCTGCGGTGAATTGTCGAGTGCGCCGGCCATGCGCTCGATGATGTCATCAAGTTTGACGATGCATTCCGGCGTGGCGAGCCGTGCGGCTTCCTCCGCGATAGCGCTTTCGATGATGCAACGCGCCTGCAGGATTTCGAAAGGCCCATGCGCATCCGGCACTGTTGGCTTTTCTTTCCCCTGTTTGCCGGTTGCGTTTACATAAACGCCCGAACCCATGCGAATATGGATATGGCCTTCCACTTCAAGAACGATAAGCGCTTCCCGCACCGTGGGGCGTGATACGCCGAAGCGTTCCGCAAGGTCGCGTTCCGCCGGCAGGCGCTGACCGTCCGTCAGTTCCCCGCTTTCGATGAGCAAGCGAATTTGTTCCGCAACCAGCCGGTAAAGGCGGCGCGGCTCAAGAGCCACAAACATGATGTCCTCCCAGCGCGAAGTCTCCCCCAATCGCGCAAGCGGTAAGATTGTCTTACCAATTTCATTAGGGCGCATTTGGGCGACGCTGTCAATTAGACGTTAATGAAAAATATACGGAGGTCGTCTGGAGGCTCAGCGGGGCAGTATTGTCACGCTCCCCGGGGCTCTGGCTCCCGGGGGTTCTGCCATTTCCTCATTCTGGCCGCGAGCTGGCCGGGCAGCCGGATTCCCTGGGTGGAGAACGATGGCAAAGTCGCAAACTTTGCCTCTCTCAATATTTTGGATGATGTCGGGGCGCGACGGCTTGCCAGCAGTTCGCGACATCGGCTAGCAAGCGATCGCTTCTTTCCCTTTGAGGGCAGGCTTTTCAGCCCCTGCCCGTCGCCAGCTTCAGGCCGTCTTTACCGTCGATAATTACATTCACCTCACCATAGCCGCCAATGGAAAGGTGTGGCGTCTCGATAGGATGCGAATGGGTGGCGTTGATGACCACCACTGACGCCCCCATGTTTTCCCCCGCCTGGATGCCGGCGGGGGCGTCCTCGAAGACAAGGCAGTCTTGCGGTGATACGCCGAGCTTTTCGGCCGCTTTTCGATAGCCTTCAGGATCGGGTTTGCCGTTCACCACGTCTTCCGCACAGATCATGACAGGCGGCGGTGCAATGCCCGCCGCAGCGAGCCGGCGTTCAGCCAGTTCGCGTACGGCCGACGTCACGATAGCCCACTTGCCCGCCGGCAGCGACTTGAGGAAAGCGCCGGCGCCCGGTATCTGAACAATGCCATCCACATCATCCATCTCTGCACGAAGGATCATTTCGGCCTGCTCATCCACGTCAAGACCCGGAATGGCCTCACGGCGGATAACTTCCGAAGCTCGCATGCCGTGAATGCGCTGCAGGAAGGCATTCGGCTCGATGCCATTCGCCACTGCCCACTCCCGCCATACGCGCTCGACGACGGCGATCGAATTGACGAGTGTGCCATCCATGTCGAACAGGAAGGCCGCAAACTGTTGCGAAAAAATCTGGTTTTGCGGCGGGACTCTGCTGTGCATCTCATTCTTCCGTTGAACTGTCGGCCTCGCCTGTCTCTACAGTATTGCCAGGCATAACGGAATCGTTTTTCGGCCGCCAAGGGCCGATGGTCATCTGCCGCGGGTAGGGGATGTTGTCCCGGAATCGGACGCGGTCAGACTCACGCGAGTCGAGGTCGTCGGTAGGCAGGGCGGCGGTGAACAGAGCCACACCCGGAGTCAGCCTGCAGCAAGGATGCGCTGTTATCCTTTGCCTTCATATGCCAGGGAAGGTACCGGATTCAAAGGGATAACAGATGTTCTAGAAGGTTCTGCATGAGAGTTTCGAACGCGGAATTTTCTTAACGATTTCCCTCTCTTGAGGGTGGCGTTAACCATTTGTTAACCATATTCGAGGTACCTAATTGTCAACGATTTGTTTACCAAGATGACCAAAGTGCTAACAGACCAGCGTTCCATCCGCATCAAAGGCCGCTCCTTCCTCGCAGTCGTCCTGTCCCCCGAAGCTCCGGTCGATCAATGGCTGGAAAGGCTCGATGATCTCGCGGCGCGTTCGGCGGGCTTCTTCCTGTCGCGGCCGGTGGTCCTCGATGTTTCGGAACTGTCGCTCGACAAGGCGGGTCTGAAGGAACTGCTGGCGGCGCTCAGGGAGCGCAATGTCGGCATCATGGGCATCGAGGGCGTTCGTCCCTCGATGATCGAGCCGGGCATGCCCCCATCGCTGAAGGGCGGAAAGCCGGCTTCCGATGTCGAGGTCGAGCCGGTCGCCGTGGTTGCCGAATTGCCGGAGGAGAAGCCGCCTACATCGGGCGAGATCCGCGCCGTCGTGCAGTCGCTCGTCATCAACGAGCCCGTGCGCTCCGGCCAGTCGATCATGTTTCCCGAAGGTGACGTGACCGTCATCGGCTCGGTCGCCTCGGGGGCGGAGATCATCGCTGGCGGTTCGATCCATGTTTATGGCGCGCTGCGCGGGCGGGCCATGGCCGGTTCGCTCGGCAATGTCTCTGCGCGCATCTTCTGCCGCAAGCTGGAGGCTGAGCTTCTGGCAATCGACGGCGTCTACAAGGTGGCTGAGGACATTGACGACAAGCTGCGCGGGCAACCCGTTCAGCTCTGGCTGGAAGACGATACGATCAAGGCCGCAAAACTCGGCTGATAAAAGATAAACACGCACGAACAGGAGAGAGCCATATGGGGAAGGTAGTCGTTGTAACTTCCGGCAAGGGCGGGGTCGGCAAGACCACCTCGACCGCAGCGCTTGGCGCCGCATTGGCGCAGAATAAAGAGAAGGTCGTAGTCGTTGATTTCGATGTCGGTCTGCGCAACCTCGATCTCGTCATGGGTGCTGAACGCCGCGTGGTCTACGATCTCGTCAACGTTATTCAGGGCGATGCCAAGCTGACGCAGGCCCTGATCCGCGACAAGCGCCTGGAGACGCTGTTCCTGCTGCCCGCCTCGCAGACGCGGGACAAGGACAATCTGACGCCGGAAGGTGTCGAATGGGTCATCAACGAGTTGAAGAAGCACTTCGACTGGGTGATCTGCGACAGCCCCGCCGGCATCGAGCGCGGCGCGACGCTGGCCATGCGCCATGCGGATGTGGCTGTGGTCGTTACCAATCCTGAAGTCTCCTCGGTGCGCGACAGCGACCGCATCATCGGCCTGCTCGATTCAAAGACGCTGAAGGCCGAGCGCGGCGAGCGCATGGAAAAACACCTTCTCATTACCCGCTATGATTCTGCGCGTGCGGAGCGGGGTGATATGCTGAAGGTCGACGACGTTCTCGAAATCCTGTCGATCCCGTTGATTGGCATCATTCCCGAGAGTTCGGATGTGCTGCGCGCCTCCAACGTCGGTGCGCCGGTCACGCTCGCAGATGCCCGCTGCGCGCCGGCCATGGCCTATTTCGACGCTGCCCGCCGCCTTTCGGGTGAAGATATTCCGGTGGTCATTCCGGGCGAAAAGCGTGGCATCTTTTCCAAGATCTTCGCAAGGAGGGCCGCATGAGTCTCTTCAATCTTTTCCGCAAACAGAAGTCGGCACCGCTTGCGCGTGAGCGCCTGCAAGTGCTGCTCGCCCATGAGCGGGCCTCATCGGGCTCTGATCTTGTCGCCATCCTGCGGGAAGAAATTCTCGGCGTCATTGCCAAGCATGTACAGATCGACGGCGACCGTGTGCACGTGAAGATGGATCGCGACGAACATTTCTCGATTCTCGAGATCGACGTCGAAATTCCGCTCGGCGCAGATCTCCGCGCCGCGTGACATAGGCATGAAAGACGCCGCCCCAACCGGGCGGCGTTTTATTGCGCGGTCGTATCCACGGGGTTTCGAAACGCGTCAGCGAGATCGTCCGGAAGCGGGCGCTGAAGGTTCATCCCGTTCGGCGGGATCGGAGCGTTGAACCATTTCTCGTAGATTTTGTCGATTTCACCGCTCGCATAGATTTCACCCAGGGCCTCGTTGACGGCATCTCTGAAACCGGTATCGCCGTGGCGAAGCATCAGGCCGTAAGGTTGGGGTGGCGCAAGATATTCATTTGAAATTGCGTAATCCTCAGGCCTGCCTGTTTCTGCGACGAAGGATCGCAGAAGAATATCGTCCATGACGAAAGCCGAAGCACGGTTTTCCGTCACCATCTCGAAACCGCCTTCGGTGCTGTCATTTTGCAGCACGGCGATGTTCAGCCCCAGTTTCCGATTGAGCACGTTCAACTGGCTGATATTAATGGTTCCCGTCGTTACGACCACGGTACGCCCGGCAAGATCCGCGACGGTATTCAGGCCGCTCGATTTCAGCGCCACGTATCGCGTACCGGTGATGAAGTGGCTGTAGGAGAACCATACGGCCTTGCGCCGTTCTTCCGTGTTCGTGCTCGCCACACATTCCATGTCGATCGTGCCGTCATTGAGAAGCGTGATACGATTGCTGGGGGTGCGTTTGACGAAGTCGGCCTTCAATTCCGGCAGATCCAGCTTCTCCCTGATGGAATCCACCACCTTGAGGCAAAGCTCGATGCTGTAGCCGATCGGCTCCGGGCCGGTGCCGAGATACGAAAAGGGGATATTGCGATCGGCATAACCCAGTCGGATGATACCGGTTCTAGCAATGGTCTCGAGTGTCGGCGGCTGCACTTCCTGCCCGGCCGCATAAGTGGATAAAAGGCTAAAAATTCCTAATGCAAGCCATAATGTCGATCTCTGCATCGCGCATCTCCAGCTAAAGTATCTGTCGAAACGTGTTTTCATGAAAATGGAGGCGGGGGTGCGAGCACCTTAATCCCGATATTCTTTCGGTTGTTCGTAGGCCTGTCTCAGAGCTGCTGCCATCGGCAGGTTCAGATTCATGCCGTTTGGCGGAATGGGTCTGGTGAACCATTTTTCATAGAGATCATGAATGGCGGGGCCAGTGAAAATCCGTTTCAGACTGTCGTTGACGACCGCCTTGAAGGCCGGGTCGTCGCGACGGAAGACCAGCCCATAGGGTTCGGGTGCGCTCAGCGTCTCCTCGGAAAGCGCATAAAGATCCGGATTTTCAGATGTCGCCGCCAGCGCCGCCAGCAGGATACCATCCATCACGAAAGCCGAAGCCTTGCCGGAAACGACGAGGGCGAAGGCTTCCTCGTTGGTTTTCGTCGGCATGACGGAGATATTGAGGTTCTTCTCACGGTTCACGGCATTGAGCTGCTCAATATTGACAGTTCCGGAGGCGGATGTGACTGACCTGCCTGCCAGATCGGCGAGGCTTTTCAGATTGTCCTGCTTGCGCGAGAGAAACTGTGTTGCCGTCATGAAATTCGGATAGGAAAAATCCACGATCCTGCGACGGTCGCTATTATTGGTGGTGGCTGCGCATTCGATATCGATCTGACCGCCGCGGACAAGGATGAAGCGGGTGGCGGGCGTGGCCTTGACATATTCGACGTCGAGCTTGTCGAGTTTCAGGGACTTGCGAATGTCCTCGCTGATCGTCTTGCAGAGATCGGTTGAGAAACCGGTCACCTCTCCGTTCGGCAGCTGATAGGAAAAGGGGGGTTCAGCCTCACGATAGCCGATGCGGATTTTTGCGGTCCTGGCGATCTGCTGAAGCGTGTCGCCTTCACCGGCAGCCTGCAGCGGGGTGAGGGGGGCAAAGCATGTGAGGAAAAGGCAATAGACTGCAATACGCATTTATGTCCTCTTGGCCGGCGGCCGGTTTCTCAAATCGCTTTTTGTGAAGGGCAATAGGTGTCCTGTGTCGGTCGTCCGGCATCGTGGCCCGTCTGCGCGGCTCGATCGGCGATTTCGGTTTTTCCCACTTGGACGATGACCGCACGGCTCCTGAGAATCTGCGCAAGCGGTGCAGGCTCGGCGAAATAATAGCCCTGTGCCTCGTCGCATCCGGAAAGTTTGAGCACCTCGACCTGCTCCCCGTTTTCCACCCCCTCGGCGGTCACCTTCAGGCCGATCTGTTCGGCCATGTCGATGACGGTGTTGACGATAGCCGAACACATGGGATTGGTCGGAAGGCCGGAAACCAATTCGCGGTCGATCTTGATCTTGTCGAAGGCGACGTGGGTGAGCGTGCTGAGCCCCGCATAACCGGTGCCGAAATCATCAAGCGCCAGGCGGACGCCTCTTTCCTTCAGCATTTTTAGGACACGCGTGCTGCTGTCGCGCTCAAGCATAGCCGTTTCCGTCACTTCCAGCTCAAGCCGTTCCGCCGGGAACCCGGATGCTTCAAGCGCCCGGTCCACAATGGGGACGATATCGTCATTGCAAAGCTGAACGGCGGATAGGTTGACGGCAAGTCTGATATCCTTCGGCCAGGTCATTGCATCCATGCAGGCCTGGGCCAAAACCCACTCGCCCAACGGCCTGATGAAGTTGTTTTCTTCCGCAAGCGCGATGAAGCGGTCCGGAGAGATCAGGCCAAGCTTGCTGTGGCGCCAGCGGGCAAGCGCTTCATAGGCGACGATGCGGCCGCTCTGCAGATTGACCACGGGTTGGTAATGCAGCTCGAACTCATGGTTTTCGAGGGCGGATTTCATGTCTATTTCCAGCGCGTGCTTGTGCTGCGCAGCCATGTCCATGCCTGGCTCATAGAAGACGAAATAGCCGCAACCCATGGATTTCGCCCGGTAAAGGCCGAGATCGGCATGTTGCAGCAGCTGTGTGGCCGACGTGCCGTGACCGGGCGCACAGGCGATGCCGATGCTGGTATCGATGCTGATGTCGCTGCCTTCGAGCGCGAAACTGCGCGACACGGCATGCACGACCCGCGCTGCCAGCATCGCCGCATCGCTCTCAAAGTCGCCGCTTGTCGACTGTATGATCGCGAATTCATCGCCGCCCAAGCGGCTCACCATATCGTTTTCTCCGAGGACGGAGGAGATCCGCGAAGCGACAGCCACCAGCAGGGCGTCGCCGGCCGCGTGCCCGAGCGTGTCGTTAACAGCCTTGAAGCGATCGAGGTCCAGCAGCATGACATTGAACAGCTGGCCGGACGCGGAGAGATGCTCAAGGCGATTTTCCAGCGTCTTCATCAGCAGCACCCGGTTTGGAAGCCCGGTCAGCGCATCGTGATGGGCCATGTGCTCCATTTGCTGCGCCATGTCGCGTATCTGCCGCAGGCGTCCGCGTTCCAGAACGGCTTCGCGCAGCGTCTCGATGGCGGTTGCCATGTCGCCGATTTCATCCCGCCGATCCTGAAAGGGGGTTGCGACATCGGTTTCCTCGCGGGCGATCCGCAGGGTCGCCTGCACCAGCGCCGGTACGGGTTTCAGGAAATGCCGCGCGATGACCGTTACCAAAACACCTGTCACGGTCAGCACCACGATCAGCGCGATGAGCGAATTGTAGATCAGTTTGCGCTGCGCACCATAAAGCGCATCCGAACCACCGATGCTGACGGCGACCGCGCCGATCGGCTTTTTCGTCTCCGTACTGATGATCGGCAGCAGGCCGATATAGTGGCTGGAGTCGCCTATGGTTGCAAACCCCGTCGCGAAGCGCGCCGCCACGGCATCTCTGGCGAAGATCGGGTCGGTAGCGAGCGGTTTTTCATCATCGTCTGTGGCGTTGTCGAAAGCGGCTGCGATCTGCCTGAAACCGGAATCGGCGTCATCATAGCGGAATAGCCAGACGGCATTTTTCGTCTGGGCGCCGATGAGCGCGAGAACATCGCTTGGATTGAAGCCCGTAACGAGAATGGATTCATCGTCGCCGATAGGCTTGTCGGTCAAAATGCCGTTCACCTGGCCATCGGCATCCGCCGTGACGCTGACATAGGTGTAGATGCTTCGAAGGGTGGCGCTGGCAATCTGGGAGTTGACGCGGGCCTGATTGAGCCACTGTTCGCTGGCGGCGGCAACGAACATGTACCAGCCCACAAGCGCGCCGATGCTGTAGGCGAAGATCACCCCACCCAGGAAAATCAGGGTTATCTTGCTGGCGAGCGAGCGTCGCCGCGACGACCGGCCCTTTTCCGGCGGCGTCGTTGAGCGAAGCATGTGGCCGGGCTCTACCTGTCTATCCATCCCCCGATAGGCAGTCTCTTCCATTCGCGATAGTCCCCCGCGATGTCGCGTTATGATTGTTTTATGGAATTTTTATAGGGCATGCACTTCAATGGTGTCTGCTAAATAATTCAACAAAGTTTAGATGCGATTAAGAATTAATCCGTCTTTTTACAGTCGCTGCTTATATAAGCGGTCGTTCTTTGCACTTCAGGTTGAGAAATAGACTCTGGCAGCCGAGTTCCAGTGGCGGCAACGGCCGTCCGGGAAAATCCCGCGACCGACCTTGCCAAGCCTTGCATAAACGGCATGTTGGGCATCATACGCCGATTTTAGGGAATTTCGTCATGGCTCACAGGGGCAAGAACATCGCGCAGCTTTCCGCTCTCATCCAGGATGGCCACCTTGATCCGCGCGCCCTGGTGGAAGAGATAATCGATGCGATCCGTCAGGAGGCCGATCAGGCCATTTTCATAGGGCTGACGGCGGAGCGGGCCGCCGCCGAAGCGGAGGTCGCATCGACACGCATCCGCGAAGGCCGTTCCCGCGGGCTTCTCGACGGCATTCCAGTGGCCTGGAAGGATCTTTTTGATCTGGAGGGAACGGTGACCACGGCCGGATCGACCGTGCTTGCGGATGATGAGCCTGCGTCGCGGGACGCTGATGTGGTGACCGCGCTGAAACAGGCCGGCATGATCTGCATCGGCCGAACGAATATGAGCGAGTTTGCATTTTCCGGTCTTGGCATCAATCCGCATTACGGCACGCCGCGCAATCCCCTTTCCACGGATGGACACCGTCTGCCCGGCGGTTCCTCCTCCGGTGCGGGCGTGGCCGTGGCGGCCGGTCTGGTGCCGGTGGCGATCGGCACGGATACGGGCGGATCGGTCCGCATTCCCGCCGCTTTCAATGGCGTGGTAGGCTACAAGGCCAGTCGCGGCCGTTATTCGATGCGCGGCGTATATCCATTGGCGAAGAGTCTCGATTCGCTCGGGCCCCTCACCCGCACGGTTCAGGATGCGGTCTGGGTGGATGCCGCCATGCGGGGCAGGACTGCCGCCGATGTGCAGCGCGTGCCACTTTCCAGCCTTTCTCTTGTGGTGCCCGAGACCGTATTTTTCGACGGAATCGAGGACGAAGTCGCGGCCGCTTTCGAGCAGGCGGTGGACCGTCTTGTCCGCGCCGGTGCCTCGGTGCGACGACAGGCATTCCCGATTTTTTCGGAACTGTTCGAGCTTATCAAGGAAAAGGGTGCGCTGGTGACCGCGGAGGCCTTTGCCCTACACAAAACCCGGCTGGAAGGTGCTGATGCCACGCGCATGGACCCGCGCGTTGTCGCACGAACGAAGCTGGGGGCCAATATTTCAGTGCCGGATTACATAGCCATCATCGATGCGCGGGAACGCATGACTGCGGCTTTTTCGGGAATGATCGGGAAAGGCGAACTGCTGATGTCGCCGACATTGCCGCATGTTGCGGCCAGGGTCGCGCCGCTTCTCCAAAGTGACGATGCTTTTTTCGCCATGAATGCAAAAACCCTGCGCAACACGCAGATCGGTAACTTCTTCGATCTCTGCGGTGTTTCGATCCCTTGTGGAACGGGCGACGCAGGCATGCCGGTCGGTTTGCTGCTTTCAGGCCTGGACGGTACGGATGACCATGTGCTGGGGGCGGCGATGGCGACGGAAGAAATCGTTCGGGCTTGAGGTGTCCATCTTCTCGGCTTGTCGGGAACGTGGAACCTATCCCCCGATATCCTCTGGCCTGTCCCGAGGATTTGCTGCCGATCCTCGGCGCGAGGCCGAGGATGACGTTGCGAGGGAGAGGCTGCCGATAACCTCAACGCGCCGCCCAGTTGGCGCCGCGGCGAAACATGGTCTTCATCTGCGGCACGGAAAATTCCTTGGCCTGGTGGCCGAGCGCCGAATAAAAAACGCGGCCCTTGCCGTATTTGCGTTTCCACACCACCGGCATCACCACGCCGTCGATCCACCAAGCGTGATCGCCGGTGAACGTCGTTGTCGCCAGAACCTCGTTGGAGGGGTCGACATGCATGTAATATTGCTCTGACGTATAGGGAAAATCGGAAATCCCCTCCATCAGCGGATCGTCAGGGCGGGTGATGTTGACCGTGTAGTCAATGATATTTCCGGGATGGGCGACCCATTGCCCGCCGATCATGAACTGGTATTCCACGCATTCGCGAAAACTGTCGCCCGCGCCACCATGAAAGCCGGCGATGCCGACGCCGTTTTCAACAGCCGCCGTCAGGTTCTTGATTTCTTCCTTCTCGATCTTTGACATGGTGACAATAGGCACAACAAGGCTGAGATCATGCACCGACGGATCGGCGAAAGCCTCGGTGCTGTGCTCGACATAGACCTTGAAACCGTCCTCCTCCAGAATGTCCTTGACGATGGTGGCGCATTCCTGCGGCTCGTGGCCGCTCCAGCCGCCCCAGACGATGAGTGCTTCGCGCATTTATTTCCTCCTCGGGATTATTTGCCGAGCTGGCCGTCGACCAGCGATGTTTCAAGCGGAGCAGGACGTTCCGCCTTGGTGGTGATGGAAACGGTCGTGCCGCTATCTGACGCCGTCTGGAAGGCTTCCATGACTTCCAGCACGTGGAGGGCAAGATCGCCATTGGCGCGGTGCGGACGGTTCTCGCGGATGGCGTAGGCCATGTCGGCGACGCCAATCGAACGGTAATTTCCGTCTGCATAGGGCGAAGACAGGGTCTGCGGCTCGAACTGTCCGCCCTTCTTCAACAATTGCACTTCGCCGCCAAAATGGTTGGGGTCGGGGACGATCAGCGTACCTTCCGTGCCGTAGAGTTCCAGCGGCACATGTTTGTGGCCGGCGACATCGAAGCTCATGCCCACCTGCACAACGGCGCCGTTCTCGAAGGCCAGCACGCCGGACACATGGGTGGCGACATGAACGGGGATCTTTTCGCCGTTCTTTGGCTCACTTGTGATGAGGCGTTCGTTGCGGGGGGCAATGGCAAAACCCACCACCCTGGCGACCGGGCCAAACAGGTTGACGAGATCGGTAATGTAATAGGGGCCCATATCCAGCATCGGCCCGCCACCAACCTCATAATAGAAAGCTGGGTTGGGGTGCCAGCGTTCATGGCCGGGGCACATGAAGGTGGCGGTGCCGCCCACGGGCTGGCCAAGCACACCCTCGTCGATTAACCGGCGCGCTGTCTGGTGCCCGCCGCCGAGGAAGGTGTCCGGAGCCGAACCGATACGCAGGCTCTTTGCCTTTGCCGCGTCCGCAAGGCGTTTGCCTTCGGCGAAATTGATGCCCAACGGTTTTTCCGAATAGGCGTGCTTGCCGGCGTCCAGCGCGCGCAGACCCACTTCCACATGCGCCTTGGGGATCGTCAGGTTGACGATGATCTCAACCGAGGGATCGGCGAAAAGTGCGTCGATGCTTCTCGCCTGGAGGCCGAATTCGTCGGCGCGGGCCTTTGCCGCCTGCTCGTTCATATCCGCAAGACCGCGAATGTCGAGAATGGGAAACGAAGCCATGGCCTTGAGATAGGCGCTGGAAATGTTGCCGCAGCCGATGATGCCGATGCTGACTTTGTTCATATAATCCTCCCGTAAATCAGAAATGCCTTGGTCTGTGCTCACCCCTGCGGGTTAGAGCGCTGGCCCGGTCGTGTTCCATGGCGATTCGTAAAGTTCGTAAAGCGCAACGGCCGCGGCCCCCTGCGCCCACAATTCGTCGCTCGCAACATCGAAAACCAGTTCCGCCACACCGGCCAGAGATGGCGGCACTGCGGCATTGTAGCTGTTGCGAATGCTGACGATGAACGGCTCGCCAAGTTCGAGGCTGGAGCCGGTGATGATGACCCGCGGCGGTGCAAACAGCGTGACGATATTGGCTAGTGTCAGGCCGAGGGCGGCACCGGCTCGCAAGGCGGCCGTGATGAGGTCGTGATCTTCGGCCGCAATCAGCGCATGAGCATGTTGCATGCCACGGCCGAGCCGGATCGCTTCGGCAAAACGCCCATCCGCCGGGCGGGAGCCCAAAATTGCGTTTTCACCGGCCTGGCTCGCCAGCCGCACCGTGCCTTCATTGGCAAGGCCGATGACGAGGTCACCCAGATTGTGGCTGAGACCGCCCGCGCCACGGAAGAGCTGGTTCTGGTGCAGCACGCCAAGGCCGAGCGTCTGTTCCAGCGAAATCAGCACCATGTCTTCGAGATCGCGCGCATGGCCGAACCAGTGATGGGCAAGCGTAATCGCGTGGGCGTCACTTTCGATAATGGTCGGCGAATTCAGCCGCGCTGTCATTTCCTCAGCGAAATTAACATTCACTTCCCGCAAAATCGGGCTGCTTCGAATCTTGCCGGTGCGATGTTCGATGACGCCGGGCAGGCCGAGGCAGACCATGTCCACATCCTCAAGCGATAGACCGGCATCGACGACGCAACGTCTTACGCCGTCCTCCACCAGATCGGCGATGACGCCGATGGGCTGGCGGTCTACCCGGATCGGCAAGGCAAGCGTGGAGAGTACATTGCCGCAAAAATCGGTGACGACAAAGACCATGCGGTTTGCGGCAATCTTGGCGCCCACAACGCGGGCGGCATCCGGGTTCAGCTCCAGCATCACACGCGGCCTGCCGCGCCCACCTTCGGTGCGGATATCGCCCAGGTGCCGGGTCAGGATGAGCCCGTCATCCAAAAGTGAGGCGGTAATGGCGGAAACGGTCGTGGTGGAAAGCTGGGTGCGTTCGCTGATCTCAACGCGGGAAATGGGCCCATGTCGGCGGATGCTGTCCAGCACGCTCAGCCTGTTGATCGCGCGCATTAGTTCGGGGTCTGCGGTCTTCATGGGGTCCTGCTGCGATCAATGCCGGTTCGAGAACCGGTTTACGTCGGGTTGCGGATTAAATAACGGTGTAAGGGAGGGGTGTGTCAAGCTGTTCGCGCAAAAAATCGGCATAGTGCCTTGACATTGGGTGAGGCCTAATGTGAATTAATCCGCATTGGGGAATAAATGAGGAAATCCCCGAGGGAGGATCACCATCATGACGATTTGGCACGCAGGCGCAAGCCTGAGCGGCAGGCTGACAGGCTTTGCCGCAACGACAAGCATTGCTCTCATGCTCGGCGCAGCAAGCGCCTCGGCCGCGACGGTCGTTAAATGGATGCATGTTGAGCTGGACCCGAAATCCGTGGCTGTCTGGGAAGAAATTGCCAAGGAATACGAGGCCAAGCACCCCGATGTGGATGTTCAACTGCAGTTCCTCGAAAACGAAGCCTTCAAGGCAAAATTGCCGACCTTGCTGCAATCGAACGATGTTCCGGACTTCTTCTATAGCTGGGGCGGCGGCGTTCTTGAGGAACAGTCCAAAACCGGTGCGCTGAAGGATCTGACCGAGGTTTTCGACGCCGATGGCGGCAAGCTGCGCCAGGCCTATAACGCATCCGCAATTGACGGCCTGTCTTTCGACGGCAAGGTCTGGGCCGTACCTTATCGTGTCAGCCTCGTCAGCTTCTTCTATAACAAGGAGCTTTTCGCCAAGGCCGGTGTGAAGGCCGAAGACATCAAGACCTGGGCGGACTTCAGCGCGACGGTGAAGAAGATCAAAGACGCCGGCATCGTGCCGATTGCAGGTGGCGGCGGTGAGAAATGGCCGATCCACTTCTACTGGAGCTATCTCGTGATGCGCAATGGCGGCCAGGCCGTGTTTGACGCAGCCCGCAAGGGTGAAGGCGAAGGCTTTATGGATCCGGCGATTATCAAGGCGGGTGAGCAACTGGCCGAGTTCGGCAAGCTCGAACCCTTCCAGCCGGGGTATCTTGGTGCAACCTGGCCACAGGCACTGGGCGTCTTTGGCGATGGCAAGGCCGCAATCATTCTCGGCTTTGACAATACCGAAGCGAACCAGCGCAAGAATGCCGGCGACGGCAAGGGGTTGGCCCCTGAAAATATCGGTCGCTTCGCTTTCCCAGTTGTCGAAGGCGGCGCAGGCAAGGCTACCGACACTCTGGGCGGCCTGAACGGCTGGGCGCTCACCAAGAACGCCTCCAAGGAGGCTGTCGATTTCGCCACCTTCCTGACCAGCAAGGAAAGCGAAGAGAAAATGGCGACCGCCGGTATGATCCTGCCGGTTGCCACAGGGGCTGCCGGTGCGGTGAAGAACCCGCTGCTGGCGGATTCCGCCAAGCAGCTGGCTGCTTCCACCTGGCACCAGAACTTCTTCGACCAGACGCTCGGCGCTGCCGTCGGTCGTGTCGTCAACGATATCTCGGTTGAGATCGTTTCCGGCCAGATGACTGCCGAAGAGGGTGCCCAGCAGATTCAGGACGCATTCGAACTGCGCTGATCTGGTTTCCATGGCGGCGCCGCGAATGTGCGGCGCTGCTTATCTGCCTCCATGAAAGCGGATAGAGATGACGGATATTTCCATGACTTCTGCGTCCATACCGGCGCGCGGCGCGGCAAAGGCCAGGCGCAAGCAAAGTTCGGTCGCGCATGACCGGGCATTGACCCTTCTGGTCTTTCTGCCGCCCGCACTTTTGCTCTTTACCCTGTTTGTCATCCTGCCCATGGGCGAGGCGGCGTGGTACAGCCTTTACCGCTGGAACGGCTACGGCACGCCGACCGATTTTGTCGGCCTGAAGAATTTCCAGGTGCTTTTCGGCAATGCCGCATTCTCGCAGGCCCTGATCAATAACGGCCTCATCATCCTCATTTCGATCCTGATCCAGATTCCGCTGGCCATCTGGCTCGCCATGATGCTGGCGCACCGCATTCCCGGTGTCGTCGCCTTCCGGCTGGTATTCTTCCTGCCTTACGTTTTGGCTGACGTCGCGGCGGGTCTGATCTGGCGTTTCGTTTATGATGGCGATTATGGCCTGTTTGCCGCCATTTCCAATTTCTTCGGTTTCGCCAATCCCTATGTGCTGGCTGACAAGGATGTGGCGATCTATGCCGTGCTCGGCGTCATCGTCTGGAAATATTTCGGTTTCCACATGATGTTGTTCATCGCCGGCCTTCAATCCGTCGACAAGAACGTGTTGGAAGCGGCCGAAATCGACGGCGCGTCCGGCTGGCAGAAATTCCGTTACGTTACGCTGCCGATGCTGGGCTCCACGGTGCGCCTTTCCGTCTTCTTCGCGGTGATAGGCTCGCTGCAGCTGTTCGACATGATCATGCCGCTGACCGGCGGCGGTCCGTCCAACTCCACGCAGACCATGGTCACCTTCCTCTACACCTACGGCGTCATGCGCATGCAGGTCGGGCTTGGCAGTGCGGTTGGCGTCGTTCTCTTCGTCATCTGCGTGACGCTCGCCTTCGGTTACAAAAGGATTTTCATGCGCCATGACTGACACATCCACTTCCGTCCGCATGCCGCTGCAAACCAAGCTTTATCTCTATATTTCATTGAGCCTGATTGCAGCCATCGTGCTCATCCCGCTTCTCACGACGGCGCTCGGTGGCTTCAAGACGCTGGGAGACCTGCGCGTTAACCCGTTCGGAATTCCGGCCGAATGGCAATGGGCCAATTACGGCGATATCCTCTTCGGCAAACGTTACTGGCTGCAGATTTTCAATTCGCTGGTTATCGCGCTGCTGACGGTGTTCCTGACGCTGACAGTTTCGGCCATGGCGGCCTTCACTTTCGCGCATGTGAAGTTCTTTGGCTCGTCTTTCCTGCTCAACTATTTCCTGCTGGGGCTGATGTTCCCGGCGGCCACCGCCATCCTGCCGCTTTTCATCCGCATTCGCGATCTTGGCCTGCTCGATACCTATTGGGGCGTGGTGCTGCCGCAGGTGGCCTTCGGGCTGGGCATGAGCATTCTCCTGTTCCGCAATTACTTCCGTAATCTGCCCGACGAGCTGTTTCAGGCGGCCTTTGTGGATGGCTGCGGCTATCTGCGCTTCTTCTGGCATATTTCCGTGCCGCTCTCACGGCCGATCGTGGCGACCGTTGGCATCGTTTCCTTTGTCGGCAGCTGGAACAGCTACATCCTGCCGCTCATCATGCTGAATTCGGAATCGAAATATCCCTGGCCGCTCGGCATCATGGTTTATCGCGGCGAATTCGGCACGGAGTGGCAGCTCGTTCTCGCCTTCATCACGCTGACGATCCTGCCGACCGTCATCGTCTTCTTCCTCGCACAGAAACACATCATCGCGGGCCTTACGGCCGGTGCCGTCAAATCGTGACGTGAAAGGAGCAAAATATGGCTTCCGTCGAACTTAGAGAGATCCGCAAGTCCTATGCCGCGCTCGATGTCATTCACGGCATATCGCTCGATATTGCTGATGGAGAATTCATCGCGCTGGTCGGCCCTTCCGGTTGCGGCAAATCCACCCTGCTGCGCATGATCGCCGGGCTGGAAGAAATCACCGATGGCGATATTCTCATCGGCGACAAGGTGGTCAATGGCATGACCCCGCGTGAGCGCAACATCGCGATGGTGTTCCAGTCCTACGCGCTTTACCCGCATATGACGGTGGCTGAAAACATGGGCTTCAATCTGAAGCTTGCCGGCCAGCCGAAAAACGTCATTGAAGAGCGTGTTGCCGAAGCTGCCCGTATGCTTGATCTTGGCAAGCTTCTGGACCGCAAGCCTTCGCAGCTTTCCGGCGGTCAGCGCCAGCGTGTCGCCATGGGTCGCGCTGTCGTTCGCAACCCCGCCGTCTTCCTGTTCGACGAGCCGCTTTCCAACCTGGATGCCAAGCTGCGCGTGCAGATGCGCAGCGAAATCAAGGCGCTGCACCAGAAGGTCGGCACGACCTCCATCTATGTGACCCATGACCAGATCGAGGCCATGACGCTGGCGGACCGGGTGGTGGTGCTCAATCACGGCCGCATCGAGCAGCAGGGTACTCCGCTTGAGCTTTATAAGACACCCGCCAATCTCTTCGTCGCCGCCTTCATCGGATCGCCGGCCATGAACCTCATCGAAGGTGTGGTCGATGGGGAAGGCGACCAGCCCGCCGCCCGGCTGAAGGACGGAACCGCGATCCGCATTGCCGCCTCCCGCAAGGTCAAGCGCGGCCAGCCCGTGACGATCGGGCTTCGCCCCGAACATATCGGTTCTGCGATTGGGGGAGATATCTCGCTTACCGGCAGAACGGTGCTGGTGGAGCCAACCGGCGCGCAGACCCATGTGGTCTTCGAATTGGCGGGCGATCAGGTCACGGCAGTGGTGGATGGTGAGCAGCCGGTGAAGGTCAACACGCCCTTTGCCGCCACCGTGCACCATGAGCGCGTGCACGTCTTCGACAGGGCGAGCGGACTGGCGCTTTAAGTGCCCAGATGTTCTTGATGAAATGCTGAAATTCTCTTGCCCCTTCGCTTTTGGGGCTTGTCTGAAAATCACGAGCGGTTAGCTTGGCGATTGGGAACAAAGCGGGGTTACCGCGTAACTGTATCGATGCAGGAGGAGATTTTTATGAGAACGATCAAGGGACCGGGTCTTTTTCTCGGTCAGTTCGCCGGTGATGCGGCCCCCTTCAACAGCTGGGACAGCATTACCAAATGGGCGGCGGAAAAGGGCTATGCTGGCGTGCAGGTGCCGACCTGGGCCGGGCAGCTGATCGATCTCAAAAAAGCGGCGGAATCGAAGGACTATTGCGAAGAATTCGCCGGTGTCGCGCGCCAGAACGGTGTGGAAGTGACCGAGCTTTCCACCCACTTGCAGGGCCAGCTTGTTGCGGTTCATCCAGCCTATGACGAGGCTTTTGACGGTTTTGCCGCACCGGAAGTGCGTGGCAACCCGAAAGCGCGTCAGCAATGGGCGGTGGAGCAGGTGAAGTTTGCGCTGAAAGCCTCCAGAAATCTCGGCATCAAGGCGCATGCGACCTTTTCCGGCGCGCTCGCTTGGCCTTTCGTCTACCCGTGGCCGCAACGCCCGGCCGGTCTTGTAGAAACAGCCTTTGACGAACTTGCCAAACGCTGGACGCCGATCCTCGATTATGCCGATGAGCAGGGTGTGGATGTCTGCTATGAAATCCACCCGGGTGAAGATCTGCATGATGGCGTCACATTCGAGATGTTCCTGGAACGGGTGAAGAACCACCCCCGTGCCAACATGCTCTACGACCCCTCGCATTACGTGCTGCAATGCCTCGATTATCTCGATAATATCGATATCTACAAAGACCGCATCAAGATGTTCCATGTCAAGGATGCGGAGTTCAACCCGACCGGACGGCAGGGCGTTTACGGTGGGTATCAGGGCTGGGTGGAACGGGCCGGCCGCTTCCGTTCGCTGGGCGACGGGCAGGTCGATTTCGGTGCGATTTTCTCGAAAATGGCCGCCAATGATTTCGACGGCTGGGCCGTGGTCGAGTGGGAATGTGCGCTGAAACATCCTGAAGACGGCGCCCGCGAAGGGGCTGAATTCGTCAAGGCGCATATCATCCGCGTCACGGAAAAAGCCTTTGACGATTTCGCATCTGGTGGCACCGACGATGCGGCCAACCGCCGTATGCTTGGGCTTTGAGAGCATTGCAGAGGAAACATTATGGCTATTGAAGGAAAGACAACCGACAAGGCGAACAAGCGGATTCGCCTTGGCATGGTGGGCGGCGGCTCGGGTGCCTTTATCGGTGGTGTTCACCGCATGGCGGCGCGGCTCGACAACCGTTTCGATCTCGTGGCAGGGGCGCTGTCTTCGACCCCGGAAAAATCCCTCGCCTCCGGCCGTGAACTGGGGCTCGATCCCGAGCGTTGCTACGGCTCGTTCGAGGAGATGGCCGAAAAGGAGGCGCTACGCGAGGATGGCATAGAGGCGGTGGCGATCGTCACGCCCAACCACGTGCATTATCCGGCGGCGAAGGCGTTTCTGGAGCGTGGCATCCATGTCATCTGCGACAAGCCGCTGACCTCCAATCTGGAGGACGCCAAAAAGCTGAAGGACGTCGCCGACAAGGCCGATGCGCTGTTCATCCTGACGCATAATTACACCGGCTATCCGATGGTGCGGCATGCACGGGAACTGGTGGAATCGGGCGCTCTCGGCACGATCCGGCTGGTGCAGATGGAATATCCGCAGGACTGGCTGGCGGAACCCATCGAGCAGACGGGTGCCAAACAGGCTGTCTGGCGCACCGACCCGGCCCAATCCGGTGCGGGTGGTTCCACAGGCGATATCGGCACGCATGCCTATAATCTCGGCTGCTTCATTTCCGGTCTGGAAGTCGACGAACTGGCGGCAGATGTGCATACCTTTGTCGAAGGCCGCCGGCTGGATGACAATGCGCATGTGATGCTGCGTTTCAAGCCGAAGGGTGGCAAGCAGGCGGCAAAGGGGCTGCTCTGGTGCAGCCAGGTTGCGGTCGGCCACGAAAACGGGCTGAAAGTTCGTGTGTATGGTGACAAGGCCGGCATCGAATGGACGCAGGCCGACCCGAACTATCTCTGGTTCACGAAGCTTGGCGAGCCGAAGCAGTTGATCACCCGCGGCGGTGCCGGGGCAGGGGCTGCCGCAGCACGCGTCACCCGCATCCCTTCCGGCCACCCGGAAGGTTATCTCGAAGCCTTTGCAACGATCTATACCGAGGCGGCGCATGCCATCGAAGCCCGCCGCACCGGATCGGCGCTCGACAAGGCCGTAATTTACCCGACCGTCGATGATGGCGTGAAGGGTGTCGCCTTTGTTACGGCCTGCATCGAGTCCGGCAAGAAGAACGGTGGCTGGGTGAAGCTCTGAGGCGAGGTTGCAGCGTATTTCTTCTCCCCGCCCCGGGGAGAAGAAAAAAGCTGATGCGCCAGCTCCTTCGTACACTGGGGCCCAAGACTTAGTGATAAGCGCTGGACGACGTCGATTCCACGCGTTCCGTCACGGGGCAGCCGTCCTGGATCTTGGTCCAGGAGGAAACGTTGAGTTTCATCTCGCAGCGGGCCAGATAGGACCCGCCGTCGACCGTGAGGCAGGACGTCTGGCCGAGCTGGAACATGACACCGCGATTTCGGCATTTGCAATTATGGGCATCCGCCAAAGTTGGTATAAGGGCGATGGCCAAGCCAAGTATGAGCACTCCAGGACGCATGGCTGAGGCTCCAAAAGATATCCCGCCAGATTACTCCTGTCCGAGTGTATAGTCAAAACGTGCTCCTCTACGAGCACGTGCCGGAAGCTCAGTAGTCTCTGCCAATGCCCCGCTATCAGCCGATCAAAATCGCCCTGATGTCATTGACATTCGTGAGCGTTGGACCGGTCACGACAAGATCTCCTGCCGCCCTGAAAGCCGTATAGCTGTCGTGGCTCACGAGTGACTGGCGCGGATCGACACCGGCTGCGCGCATACGGGCAAGTGTGTCCGGCGTCACCACGGCGCCCGCGGCATCCTCCACTCCGTCTATGCCGTCGCTATCGCCGGCAATGGCCCATATGCCATCAGCACCTTTGAGCGTCAGCGCAAGGCTCAGCAGGAATTCCGTGTTGCGGCCGCCCTTGCCGGCCGGCCCCTTGCCGATCGTAACCGTGGTTTCGCCGCCGGAAAGCAAAATGGCCGGGCCTTTGAGTGGCAGGCCCTTGCGGCGGGCGGAAATCGCGATACCGGCCATGACCGCGCCGACATCCCTGGATTCACCCTCCAGCGAATCCCCGAGGATGAGCGGCGTTAAGCCAAGCTTCACCGCCTCATCCGCTGCCGCCTGCAAGGCGAGCGAGGGGGCGGCGATGAGCCGGATATCTTCCGCGATATCGCCGGCCTTCGGGGTTTCCTCGCCTTTTTCCAGCACTTTGCGCACATTTTCGGGAAGATCGAGCGCATAACGGGAAACGATTTCACGCACGGTTTCAATATCGCTCGGGTCGGCGACCGTCGGGCCCGAGGCAATTTCCGAGGGATCGTCGCCCGGCACGTCGGAGATCAGCAGGGAAACGACCCTCGCCGGTTTGGCGGCCAGCGCCAGTCGCCCGCCCTTGATGCGGGAGAGGTGCTTGCGCACGGCGTTCATTTCGGAAATCGTGGCGCCGCTGGCAAGCAAAGCGCGGTTGACCGCCATCTTGTCCGCAAGCGTCATTCCCTCGGCGGGTGAGACCATCAGCGCCGAACCACCGCCGGAAATCAGCGCGATGACCATGTCGTCTGCAGTCAACCCTTCAACGGCGGCGAGAATGCGTTTTGCGGCTTCGGCGCTCCTGTCGTCCGGCACCGGATGCGAGGCTTCGATGATTTCAATGCGCCCGGTCGGGACGGCATGGCCGTAACGCGTCACCACCACGCCGGAAAGATCGACATTTGGCCATGCCGCTTCAAGCGCTGCGGCCATTGCGGCGGAAGCCTTGCCTGCGCCAACCACCACACACCGCCCTCTAGGCGGGGAGGGCAGGTGTTGTTGCAACACTTTAGAGGGATCGGCGCTGGTGACTGCGGTCATGAAGATGCGGTTGAGAGCGTCTCTTGCGGACGTATCGTTCCATGCGGTCATTTGTTCATACTCCGATCCAGAGGAAGCCGAGCGCAAACAATGCCGGCAATGCCTGAATGAACAGGATTTTGATATTGGCTGTCACGGCGCCAAAAATACCGGCCACCAGCACACAGGTCAGGAAGAAGACCTTGAAGTTCAGCCCGTCGTCACCCTGCGTGAGCCCATAGATCAGCCCCGCTGCGAGAAAGCCATTATAAAGACCCTGATTGGCGGCCAGCACTTTCGTCTGCCGGGCAAAATCCGCGGAAATACCGAAGGCCTTGCGACCGGCAGGCTTCTCCCAAAGCAGCATTTCCAGGATGACGATGTAAATATGAATTGCCGCGATCACGGCGATCAGAAAGCTGGCGATCATCATCGGTTCCTCCAAACCCTGATTCCCGTCGCCCGGTCTGTCAGGGTAACAGGTGGCAAACGGATCATTCCGTTTTAACGGTGCAACAGGTAGCCGCAAGGCCAGAATCCTCTCTTCCCGTACGAACTGGTGAAGAGCGCCGCCGGCCGCCCATGAGGAAGATGCGGTGGAGCGGATAAAGATCCTTTCCCATAATTTCCGCCAAGTCTGTGATATCCGCCGAGAGGGCGCGTCTTAAGCCGCATCCTCCAGCCCTGCCGCATCTTTCCTGCGGAACTGGCTGGGTGGTGCGCCGATTACCCGTTTGAAGGCGCGGCTGAAAGAGGCCTCGGAATCGTAACCGAGCTTTTCGGCCGCTAGCGTCACCCGCATGCCCTCTCGCAGCCACAGCCGCGCCTGATGCATGCGCACCCGAACCACATAACGCGCGGGGCTTTCTCCTACCACGCGGGTGAAACGTTCCGCGAAACTTGAGCGCGATGCGCCCATCAGGGAGGCGAGTTCTTCCACGCTCCAGTCCTTTTCGGGATTGAGGTGAATGGCGGCGAGCACGCGGCCGAGTTCGGGATTGCGCACGGCGGCAAGCCAGCCGCTGGAATCGCCGCAGCCATATTCCACCCAAGTACGGATCAGCGTTGCAGTCAGCACATCGGCCAGCCGCGCCAGAATGCCACCCGCGCCGACGCGGTTCAGCTCGACCTCCCGCGTCATGGCTTCCAGAAGATGGGGAATGGCCGGATCGCTTTTGGCCAGATCGCTGGTCAGCATCACGTCAGGCATCAGCTGCAGCAGCGGATGCAGGTTATCCATGTTGAAACGCATCGAAGCGGTGAAAGCCACGGTATCGCCACCCGCACTCGCGCACTCCATGTCGAAAATGCCCTGACACACTTCCTTCTTGCCGAACCGGTCGAAGGGGGAAGGGGCCACCTTTTCACCGCTCGCCAGCACATGTGCATGCCCGCGCGGCAGAAGCACGGCGTCGCCACATGTCAGGGTCAGCCATTCACCCGAGGGTTTTTGCAATTTCGCATGCCCCACGCCGATGAAATGAAACCGCGCCGCCTCCTGTTCGGGAAAAGCCGTCGCCCAGGGGGTGGCCATGCGGCAGCGGCCATATTCCACACCGTCAAGCCTGAGGCCACGCAACATTTCCGTCAGGGCATCGTTCATGGTATCTCGCATATTCGGACGATTGGTTAAGGAATACGGATTTTCTAGCATGGAAACGCCGGGCTGTCACGCATAGCCTGCTTGCATCGATTTGCAGTCGTTGAAGCGGGGCTCCCAACCGGCTTCCTCGCCTTGCCCTTTCCGTTTCACGACGCGTTCCGGGAATGCGCATCAGGAGATTTTCATGAATAGCCGGACCATAAACGAACTGGAATATACGCCGCGTAGACAGGAGCCGGATGCGAAATGGGCCGCTGTGGTTTCACTTTCGCTCGGCGTTTTCGGATTGGTAACGGCGGAATTCCTGCCCGTCAGCCTCCTGACGCCGCTATCGGCTGATCTCTCCATTAGCTCCGGCATTGCCGGACAATCTATAACCGTCACGGCGTTGGTCGCGGCGGTTGCGGGCCCGGGTGTCGTCATCGGCACACGCGGCTTTGACCGGCGCTGGACCCTGCTGGGGCTGACCACGCTGCTGATCATCTCCAGCACACTGGCCGCTTTTGCCAATGGGCTTTTCATGCTCTTTGCCTCGCGCGTCCTGCTGGGCATCGGTCTTGGCGGCTTCTGGGCCATGTCGGCGGCGCTGGCGTTGCGGCTCGTGCCTATTGAAAAAATGCCACGCGCCATGGCCATCATCCTTACCGGGGTCTCCGTCGCAACCGTGTGTGCGGCACCGGTGGGCGCGTGGATTGGCGCGACGCTCGGCTGGCGATCGGCCTTCGTCGTTGCCGGCGTGCTCGGCGTCATTGCGCTCGCCGTGCAATTGCTCACCGTGCCTTCGCTGCCGCCGGCCGGTGCCCCCGGCGTTTCCACCATGTTCCGGCTGCTTCAGCGAACCCAGGTCCGGATCGGTCTTTTGACGACGCTATTTATCGTTGCGGGCCACTTTGCCGGCTTCACCTATGTCCGACCGTTCCTGGAAGACGTGCCGCAGCTTGGCGTGGAGGCGATTTCGCTTGTTCTGCTGATTTACGGTATCGGCGGTTTCTTCGGCAATCTTTTCGGTGGTTTCCTTGCCGAAAAGAACACGGCCTGGGCGGTGACCTTCGCCGCAACGCTGATCGCCGCATCGGCTTCCATCCTGGTGATTGCCGGCGCATCTCCCGTTGTTGCCGGCCTTGCCATCGCCTCCTGGGGTTTTGCCTTCGGCGCATTGCCCGTCAGCGTGCAGAGTTTCATCACGCGTGTTGCCTCGGATGAGGCCGAGAGCGCGGGTGCGCTGCTGCTTACGACATTCCAGATCGCTATTTCCAGCGGTGCGGTTCTTGGCGGCCTGCTGATCGATCTCCAGGGCGCAACCATGGTGTTCGTCTTCGTGGCCATCGCAGCTCTTCTCGGCGCCTCGCTGATGGCGTCGCGGCGCGGCGTGGTGCCGCAGGTGAAGGCATCGCAGGGCTGAGGACCTAGCGAGAGGAATGGGCCTGCATTCTTGTGGGCCCGCCTTCGCTACGACTGGTTTCGGGTTTAAACCGTCTTGATCGCCTTCTGCGTCCGGTCCTTGCCCACTTCGATCACATGCCGCATGGCCTTCACCGCCGCATCCGCGTCCCGCGCCGCGATGGCGTGGACAATGCGAAGGTGGTTGGATGCGATCTCCGCGATGGTGCCGGGCGATGCGGCCGGTGACGAAAGCTGGAATGAGATGGCAAGCGCCGCCTCGATCAGCCCGCTTGCCGAACGCATGAAGGGATTGCCGGACATATGCGCGACGGCAAGATGGAACTCGAGATCCACCTTGGCGATGCTCTCCGGCGTATGCTGCGGATTGTCGAATTTTGCGGCGATGACGTAAAGCGAGACAATGTCTTCATTGGAGGCCTGGAGAGCTGCTGCCGCCGCCGCCGCCGGCTCCAGCGCCAGCCGAATTTCGGCCAGGTGCTTCACAAATTCCTGGTCGATGCCGGCTTCGCAGCGCCAGCCCAGCACATCTGGATCAAAGAAATTCCAGCTCGAACGGTCGAGCACCCGGGTGCCCACCTTCGCCTTCGGTTCCACCAGCCGCTTGGCCGCCAGCGTCTTCATGGTTTCGCGCAGCACCGTGCGCGAGACGCCGAAACGCATGGAGAGCTCCGCATCGTTGGGCAGCAGAGAGCCTTCGGCGATCCTGCCCGAGACGATGGCGCTGCCGAGTTCGGAAACCACATGCGCGTGGCTGTTCCGGCGTTTTCGCCCGCTAATCGTCGTTTCGAGCAGCCCCAAGCAAGCCTCCGTTTGCGTTATGCCGGATGCGGTCCGGCCAGTCTCCTGTTTGAATACCAGATGATTGCGCGCTGCAACACGATGAACACGAAAAGCAGCACGCCGATGACGATTTTCGTCCACCAGGAGGACAGGGTTCCATCAAAAACGATGTAGGTCTGGATCAGGCCCTGGATCAAAAGCCCCACAAAGGTTCCCGCGACCAATCCCGTGCCGCCGGTCAGAAGTGTACCGCCGATGACGACGGCGGCGATCGCGTCCAGCTCCACGCCCACCGTCGCCAGCGAGTAACCTGACGAGGTGTAAAGCGTATAAACGATGCCAGCGAGGCCGGAGAGAAAGCCGGAAAGTGCATAGATGCCAATGGTGGTGGTCCCGATCGGCACGCCCATCAGCTCGGCAGATTGCGGATTGCCGCCCAGCGCATAGACATTGGCGCCGAAGCGCGTGCGGCTTGCGATCAGCGTGCCGGCGGCGAAGACGAGAAGCATGAGCATGGCGAGCGCCGTCAGCCTGCCGCCGCCTGGAAAGCGGAAATAAAAGCCCTGTATCGCATCGATGAAAGGATGTGAGATCGGCACCGACTGGGTGGAGATCAGATAGGCAGCCCCGCGCGCCAGGAACATGCCTGCGAGTGTCACCACAAAGGGCGGGATGGACAGAAAGCGGATCATCGCGCCCATGAGGCAGCCAAACAGCGTGGAAATCAAAAGCACGATGGCGAAGGCAAGCAGCGGATGGATGTTATAGGTGCCGACCAGGACGGCCACAAAGACGCTGGTGAAGGCAATGACGGAACCAATTGAGAGATCGATGCCGCCTGACAGGATGACGAAAGTCATGCCGACGGCGGCTATGCCAAGAAAGGCGTTGTCGGTAAGAAGATTTCCGATCACCCGCGTCGAAAAGATCGCCGGATATTGCATCACGCAAAGAAGATAGGCGACGACGAAAATCGTCAGCGTGGTGAGGAAGGGCAGGTTGCGGCTGTGGATCATCGCGCGGTTCCTTCCTTGGTCATACCGTTGGTGGCGGTTTTGGCGTGCTGCTTTGGCGCTTTCACGAAACCGAGGACGGCCATGATCGCCGGAGATTGCAGCGTCAGCACCACCATGATGATGCCGGCCTTTATGATGAGGTTGAATTCCGGCGGAAAGCCCGAGACGAGGATGCCGGTATTGATGGTCTGGATGATGAGCGCGCCGATCAGCGATGCGGTGATGGAGAAGCGGCCACCATTTAGTGAAGTGCCCCCGATGACCACCGCCAATATGGCGTCCAATTCCAGCCAAAGGCCGGCATTGTTGGCATCCGCACCACGAATATCCGCCGTCACGATCATGCCGGCGATCGCCGCGCAAAGACCGGAAACGGCATAGACGAAGAACAGCAGAAAGCGCGCCCTTACACCGGCAAGAGCCGCTGCGCGGCGATTGATGCCGGTCGCTTCGATCAGGAAACCGAGTGCGCTCTTGCGAACGAGAAAGCCTATCAGGAGCGCGGCCGTTATCCAGATGATGACGGGCAGGGGCACACCGGCAAATGCGCCGGAGCCGATCGCGGAAAAGCTGTCATTGTTGAACGTGAGGATGACGCCCTCGGTGATGAGCTGCGCGATGCCGCGCCCTGCCACCATGAGGATCAGCGTGGCGATGATGGGCTGTATGTCGAGAAGAGCAACCAGCACGCCGTTCCAGAGGCCACAGACAATTCCCACGCCAAGCGAAATGGCGATGACGGCGGGAATGGAATGTCCATTGCTGATGAGCGTGGCGGCGACGGCGCCGCAGATGGCGATGACAGCACCAATGGAAAGATCGATGCCCTTGGTCGCGATGACCAGCGTCATGCCGATGGTGAGCAGCGCCACGGGGGCGGCGCGCACAAGAATATCCACCAGACTGCCATAGAGCCTGCCATTTTGAAACGACACATTGAGGAAGCCGGGCGAAATGATTGTAATCGCTGCGAGAATGATAAAAAGCGCAGCAAGCTGCGGTGCAAGTCTTCTAAGACGCCGATTGACTGCCGTCATCATGCCGCCTCCGTTCTGGCCGCATCTGCGATCGCACGCATGATATTGTCGGCCGTCACTTCGCCGCCTTTCAGCTCGCTGACATGCCGGCGGTCGGAAAGCACGACGACACGATGCGCCACGGCGGTGAGTTCTTCCAGTTCGGAGGATATGACGACAAGCGACATGCCCTCGCTGCAGAGTTTTTCGATCATTTTGAGAATTTCCGCGTGGGCGCCGATATCGATGCCGCGTGTCGGCTCATCGAGGATCAGAAGCCGGGGATGGGTGGCCAGCCAGCGGGCCAGGATGGCCTTCTGCTGGTTGCCGCCGGACAGGAACTTGATCGGCCGGTCGGGGTCGGCCGGGCGGATATCAAGGGATTTGATGAAACCTTCCGCCAGCTCTGCCTTTTGCCGGCGCGACAGCGGCCGCGCCCATCCCTGCCGGGCCTGAAGGGCCAGCGCGATGTTGTCGGTCACGGAGAAATCACCAATGATGCCGTCCGTCTTGCGTTCTTCGGGACAGAAACCGAAACCGGCCGCAATCGCCGCCTCGGGAGAAGAGATCGTCACCGCCTGCCCGTCGATCGTTGCTTTGCCCGTGTCGGGGCGGTCTATGCCGAAGAGCAGGAATGCCGTTTCGGTCCGGCCGGAGCCGAGAAGCCCTGCCACGCCGACGATTTCCCCGGGGCGTATCCCGAGATCGAAGGGAGAGACGCTGCCGCGTTTGCCATAACCTTCGAAGCGAATGCTTGGCTCGCCTTCGGCGATTGTTTCTTCGGTCGCCTGATGGTCATGGGTGATCTGTTGAAGTTCCCGGCCGAGCATCATCGATATCAACTCGGAACGCGGCAGGCTGCCGATTTCGCGTGTGCCGACAAGCCGGCCGTTGCGCAGCACCGTCACCCGGTCGGCGATATCGTAGACCTGATTGAGGAAATGAGTGATGATTACGATACCGATACCGCGCGCCCGCAGCTTTTTCAGTACGCCGAACAGCATTTCAACCTCATGAGCGTCGAGGCTGGCGGTCGGTTCGTCCAGCACCAGCACCTTGCCGGAAAGATCGACGGCGCGGGCGATGGCGATGATCTGACGGATGGCGACGGAATAGCTGAAGAGAAGGGCGTTGACGTCAATGGAAAGGCCGTACTGGGCAAGCAGCGCCTGCGAATTCTTTTGCATCGTGCTGCGGTCGATCAGCCCGAAGCGCCGCGGCTGGCGGCCAAGGTAGAGGTTCTCCGCAACGGTGAGGTTTTCGAGAAGGTTGACCTCCTGATAGACGGTGCCGATGCCAAGGGCCTGCGCCTCACCCACATTGGCGGGCGAGATTTCGCTGCCTTCCAGAAAGACTGATCCGCTGCCGCGGCTGTAGACGCCCGTCAGGATTTTGATCAGCGTCGATTTGCCCGCGCCGTTTTCGCCGAGCAGGGCATGGATTTCGCCGTGCCCAAGCGCAAAGTCGACGCCATCCAGCGCCGTGATCCCTAGAAAGGATTTGCCGATGGCGCGTGCTTCCAGAAGTGGTGCCGTTTCGGACATTGAGCAGTTTCCGTATTGCAATGGGTTTTGGTAGAGCAATCGGCAGGGAGCGGCGTATTTCTTCTCTCCGCCGGGGAGAAGGTGGGCCGAAGGGTCGGATGAAGGGGCAAGCTCTTCTGACATCTCCAGGCTTGCCCCCTCATCCCACTGCCGCGGACTTCTCCCCGGACGGGGAGAAGAAACAAGTGGCATGCGCTCGCTCCATACGAGACCATTCTGCAGACTAGATCGGAAAGGTTTCGCTCTCCTCAACAGAAAGAGACGGCGCAATCCACGCGCCGTTTCTGCAAAGAATGGCTTAGTAACCCAGGCCCTTCTTCGCCTCGTAGACCTTCATCGGGTCGTCAGATGCCGTGTAGAGCTTGGATTCGGTCTGAATCCACTTCGCCGGAGCCTTCTTGTCTTTCAGATAGGCTTCGAGCGCGTCGAATGCCGGGCCGGCCATGTCGGGCGTCAGTTCCACGGTGGCGTTGGCTTCACCGGCTGCCATAGCCTTAAAGATGTCAGGCACGGCGTCGATCGACACGACCTTGATGTCGGTTCCGGGCTTGAGACCGGCTTCCTTGATCGCCTGGATCGCGCCAACGGCCATATCGTCATTGTGGGCATAGACCGCACAGATGTCCTTGCCGCCGCCTTCCGCCTTGATGAAGCTTTCCATCACTTCCTTACCCTTGGTGCGGGTAAAGTCACCCGTCTGCGAGCGGACGATCTTGATATTGGCGTGCGAAGCGATGGCTTGCTCGAAGCCCTTCTTGCGGTTGATGGCGGGCGAGGAGCCGGTCGTGCCCTGCAATTCCACCACCTTGCAATCCTTGGAACCGACGTCCTTCACCAGCCAGTCACCGGCAACCTTGCCTTCGTGGACCTGGTCCGAGGTAACTGCGGTCAGGTAAAGATCATCGGGAGCCTCGATCTGGCGATCGAGCAGGATGACAGGGATTTTCTCTTCCTTGGCTTCCTTCAGGACAGCATCCCAGCCCGTTGCGACGACCGGTGCAATCAGGATTGCGTCGACGCCCTGCGCGATAAAGCCGCGAACGGCCTTGATCTGGTTTTCCTGCTTCTGTTGCGCGTCGGCGAACTTAAGCGTGACGCCGCGCTTCTCGGCCTGCTGTTTGGTAACGGTGGTTTCAGCCGCGCGCCAGCCGGATTCCGAACCGATCTGCGAGAAGCCGACGGTAAGCGATTTGGCGGAAACACTTGATGCAAGGCACAGCGAAACGGCGACAGTAACTGTCGCGAGAGCTTTTCTCATCTTAATCCTCCCAGAGATGATGTCAGCGTGACGCGATCACTATGAGCATATAGTAATACTCTTGAAAAGCGATTTTTTAGCCTTTCCGCAATTTGGCTTCGGTGAACCGTGGTGAATTTTCGCCATAAAATACGATGAATCAATGGGTTGAACGAAAGAAAGCCTCATTTTTCCGCTCGCGGAACTGGCCTGACGTGGCCTCAGAGGCGACTTGACAGAAGGCGATTGTCTCTAATAGTAATACAAATAAAGAGACTTTATAAAAGGCGGAGCGGGGAGCCGAAGAGCTAGCCGCATTCCCGCAAGGCATGGGAGGGAGAGGCCGTTGCGCGACACCGGTATCACCATAAATACCGAAAAATATTCGGCTAAATCCGAAGAACGGCTTCAGGTCACTCGTCTGGCGCTGCTCTGTCGGTTATGCGTGTTCTCCGAAAGCTGATTCCATTTTCCTTTCGCACAACATAAGCTTGTCGCATTTCGTAATATTTTACCGTTGGCCACTTCCGGCTGGAGACCTGCATCATGACTACATCCGACAAACTGCCTGCAACACAAGGCAAGCTTCGCTCGCGCGCCTGGTTCGACAACCCCGCAAATGCGGATATGACCGCGCTTTATCTCGAGCGTTACATGAACTTCGGTCTGAGCCAGGCCGAGCTTCAGTCCGACCGCCCGATCATCGGCATCGCGCAGACGGGTTCGGACCTTTCTCCTTGCAACCGTCACCATCTGGAACTGGCAAACCGCCTGCGCGAAGGTATCCGTGAAGCTGGCGGCATCGCCATCGAATTTCCGGTTCACCCGATCCAGGAAACCGGCAAGCGGCCGACCGCAGGTCTCGACCGTAACCTCGCCTATCTCGGCCTCGTGGAAGTGCTTTATGGCTATCCGCTCGACGGCGTCGTTCTGACCATCGGCTGTGACAAGACCACGCCTGCCTGTCTCATGGCGGCGGCCACCGTCAACATTCCGGCCATCGCCCTTTCCGTCGGCCCGATGCTGAACGGCTGGTTCCGCGGTGAACGCACCGGCTCCGGCACCATCGTCTGGAAGGCACGTGAACTGCTGGCGAAGGGTGAGATCGATTATCAGGGCTTCGTCAAGCTTGTCGCTTCCTCGGCTCCGTCGACCGGCTATTGCAACACCATGGGCACGGCGACGACCATGAATTCGCTTGCCGAGGCGCTGGGCATGCAGCTTCCCGGCTCCGCCGCCATCCCGGCGCCTTACCGTGATCGTCAGGAAGTCTCCTACCTCACCGGTCTGCGTATCGTCGAAATGGTCAAGGAAGACCTGAAGCCATCGGACATCATGACAAAGGATGCGTTCATCAACGCCATCCGCGTCAACTCGGCGATTGGCGGCTCCACCAACGCGCCGATCCACCTGAACGGCCTTGCACGTCACGTCGGCGTCGAGCTGACAGTGGATGACTGGCAGACCTATGGTGAAGACGTACCGCTGCTCGTTAACCTGCAGCCGGCCGGTGAGTATCTCGGCGAGGATTATTACCATGCCGGCGGCGTTCCTGCTGTCGTCAACCAGCTGATGACCCAGGGGCTGATCATGGAAGATGCCATGACGGTCAATGGCAAGACCATCGGCGAAAACTGCCGTGGCGCGATCATTGAGGACGAAAAGGTCATTCGCCCCTATGAACAGCCGCTCAAGGAGCGCGCCGGCTTCCGCGTTCTGCGCGGCAACCTGTTCTCCTCCGCCATCATGAAGACGAGTGTGATTTCGGAAGAGTTCCGCAACCGTTACCTTTCCAACCCGAACGATCCCGAAGCTTTCGAAGGACGTGCCGTGGTGTTCGACGGTCCGGAAGACTACCATCACCGCATCGATGATCCGTCGCTGAAGATCGACGCCAACACCATCCTGTTCATGCGCGGTGCCGGCCCGATCGGTTATCCCGGCGCGGCAGAAGTCGTGAACATGCGCGCTCCGGATTATCTGCTGAAGGAAGGCGTCAACTCGCTGCCCTGCATCGGCGATGGCCGTCAGTCCGGCACTTCGGGCAGCCCGTCCATCCTCAATGCTTCCCCGGAAGCAGCAGCAGGTGGCGGCCTTGCCGTTCTGCAGACAGGCGACCGCGTCCGCATCGATGTAGGCCGCGGCAAGGCGGATATCCTGATTTCTGGTGAAGAACTGGCCAAGCGTTACGAGGCTCTGCATGCAGAGGGTGGCTACAAGTTCCCTGACCACCAGACGCCATGGCAGGAAATCCAGCGCGGCATCGTCAGCCAGATGGAAACCGGCGCGGTCCTGGAACCTGCCGTGAAGTATCAGCGCATCGCCCAGACCAAGGGCCTGCCGCGCGACAACCACTAACAGCCATCACAAGACTATGCGGCCCCGAGGACAACCTTGGGGCCGCTTTCGTTTCTTTTAACGGTAAACTAGAAATATTGAGGTCTATGGACCGACCAACGCTATCATGCGCCCCGCGCCCCCCATCATGAGGCCACGGAGGGTCAATGTGTCGATGGCTTGGAGCGTGCGGCAGACGCTCAGATCACCGGGTAAAGCGACCAGAAAAACAGTTCATATTCCTGATCGCGATCGTCATCATGCGATTCGTCGTCGGGTCTGCGCGGTGTTTTGTCCTGAAACTCGGTCTCCACCCGCTCATTGACGACGGGCATCCTTCGGCCGATGCCAAAGAGGTCAAAGGAGAGCATGTTGAACCCTGCTACCATGGCCGTTTCCCTTCTTCACGCGAGTTAACGTAGCGTTAAGTTTCGCGCGTTGCCATGATTTCGTCAAGATTGGCGGAGGAATTTGTCTACCATTTTTAACAACAATGTCGTGAGCGGCGTTCCATCGCGAGCGGATTTTGCGCAATGAATGTTCTTCGACACCGTTAAACGCCATCCGCAGGTGCGTCCAAATAGGTTTTTTCTGCGGCTTCCAGCGCGAAATCGGTATTTGCAGCGTGGCCGAGGCTTTTCAGGGCGCCGGAGAAGGCCAGGATATTGGCTTTCACTGCATCCCGATGCGCTCTCCGACCGGTGTGATTAAGCCTGATCAACCGTTCCGCGCCGGGGCCGACGCCACCGGAAATGTCCGCGCCTTGCTTCTGGGACACAGCCGCGAGGAATGCCCTGGCTTCGAGGGTATCAGGCAGGATCGCCGTGGAAACGAGGGCGGAAGCGTGCGCCTCTTCCACCCAGGTTGGAATGCCAAGCGCCCTGAGGCCGTTTCGGGTGGCCGTCGCTGCCGTTTTGTGGCGTCGATTGGCGGATGCCAGCCCTTCTGACTCGATCCTGTCGAGGGCGGCCTCCAGCGCGTAAAACTCCAGCGGGGCGGGCGTTCCGGGCAGTGCGCCGCGACCGGCATCGAGCCAGAGTTTTTTCTGGTCCATAAGCGAGAGCATGGAGTTGTCAGGAGCGCCGTCATGCGAAAGAAGCGTCCAGGCCCTTTCGCTGACGGAAATGGCGGAAATGCCGGCGGGGCCGGCCAGCGCCTTTTGCGGGCCGATGACGGCGATATCGATACCTAAACGGTCGACGTCGAAAGCATGTCCGCCAATGGACGCGACGGCATCCACAAGGGTCACGATTCCCCGTTCCCGGGCGAGCGCGGCGATGGCGGGCAGGGGGTTGAGGATGCCGCTTGCCGATTCCGCGTGGACGATGGCGAGAAGGTCGAAATCCGGCCCTTCGTCCAGCGCCCGTTCCACTTCCTCCAGGGTGACTGGCCTTGCCGGGCTGGCGGTCAGATTGCGCACGGTCGCGCCGCCCTTTTCCAGCCAGCCGCCAAACCACGTACCATAAGGGCTGGTGACAATGTTGAGCGCTTTCAGGCCTGGTCGCGCAAGGCTGGTGGCTGCGGCTTCGAGCGCCAGCACGGCTTCCGCCTGTATCAGCAGCACGTCGTTGCTTGTGCTCATCAGCGCGGCCAGCCGGTCGGCAAGGGCAGCATAACGCTCGGCAGGAAAAGCGGGTGGGTCGAGCAGCAATGCATAATCCGGAGCGTGCATGTCTTTTCCTTACGTGGTGATGGTCAGGCGCGGTGCGGCGTCGATCAGGGTTCTGGCGGTCGAGGATTGCGGCGCCGAGACGATATTTCCTGTCCGGCCGATTTCAACGATCCTTCCTGCTTCCATGATGGCGACGCGGTGGCAGACGGCGCGAATGACCGCGAGATCATGGGAGACGAAAATACAGGAAACAGCCGTCTCGCGCTGTATTTCCACCAGCAGTTCAAGGATTTGCCGGCGAACCGAAACATCGAGCGCGGAGACGGCTTCGTCCAGGATGAGAAGCGACGGCTTGAGCGCAATCGCCCGTGCGATCGCGACGCGCTGCCTTTGGCCGCCGGAAAGCTCGAAGACCGAGCGGCCGGCATAGCTGGCGGGAAGGCCAACGCGGTCGAGAAGGCGGCGGACTTCCGCCGCACGCTCGCGTCTTGCGACCGTGCGATGAATGCGCAACGGTTCGCCGATGGCATCTTCGACGCTGGCGTGTGGATTGAAAGCGCCATGCGTATCCTGAAACACCATCTGCATGTGCTGGCGGGCGGCGCGAAGCTTGCCGCCGTCCAGTGTCAGCCAATTGTGGCCTCTGAAAAGGATCGTGCCTTCGTCGGCCGGGATCAATCGCATGAGAATGCGCGCAAGCGTGGATTTTCCGCAGCCGGAGGGACCGGCAAGTCCGAGCGTCTCACCGGGCCGAAGCGAAAAAGAGATGTCGGAGAGCGCCGCCACCCTTCTTGCTCCGGTGCGGTAGGTCTTGGACAAGCCGTCGACGGTGAGCAGGGCATCGTTCATGACGCGGCCTCGCTGACCAGCGGCGGCGTGGACAGATCGAGGTAATCGGCAAGCAGCGCACGCGTATAGTCATGGACGGGTGCGGACAGCACCCGCCTCGTCGGGCCATGTTCCACCAGCAATCCCGCGCGCAGAACGGCAATCTCGTCGGCAAGGCTGGATGCAAGGCCGATATCATGGGTGATGAAGACCAGCGTCTTGTTTTCCTGCCGCACCAGATCGTCGAGCAGCGTGGCGATGGCGGCCTGGCTAACCGTATCGAGCGCGCTCGTGGCTTCATCGGCAATCAGGATTGAAGGACTGGCTGCAATGGCGGCGGCAATCGTCACGCGTTGCCTCTGGCCGCCGGAGAGCTGGTGCGGATAGGCCCGGATAAGGTGGGAAGGGTGCGGCAGCCGAACCCGCTCCAGAAGATCGCGGGCAAGATCGCGCGCTTGCCGCCATGAGAGGCCTAGATGCCGGACAGCCCCTTCCGCCACCTGTTCGCCGATGGCGAGAACCGGATTCAGCGTTGCGCCTGTATCCTGAAAGATCGTGCCGATATCCCGCCCTGGCAGCGGCCTGCCGTGGAACAGGCTGTCGCGGCTCCACGAAATATCACCGGAAACCTTCGCATGTCCGGGAAGAAGCCCCGCAATCGCCTTGCCGAGCGTCGATTTCCCCGAGCCGCTTTCGCCGATGATCGCCAGCCTCTGGCCTTGCCGGATCGTCAGCGAGACATTCTGCAATGCCGGCGCATCACTTGCCGCATACCAAACGCTGAGATCGTCGATCCGGCACAGTGCATTTCCGCTCATGGCGCTCGCCTCCCTGTCGCCATCGCCTTGTTGATGCCTTCACCAAGAAGATAAACGCCGAGAACCGTAACCAGAAGGCCGATGCCGGGAATGACCGACAGAAACGCGGCCGAGCGAAGGACATTGCGTCCTTCTGCGATCATCGAACCCCAGGTGACGATATTGGGATCGCCGAGCCCGAGGAAGGATAGGGCGGCTTCGGTCAAAATGGCCGCGGCGACGATGATGGCGGCAAGCGCCATGACCGGCGGCAGGGCATTTGGCAGGATCTGCCTGAATGCGATCTCAAGCGGGTGCATGCCGATGGCGCGGGCGGACTGAACATAATCGCGCTCGCGGATGCTCAAGACCTGCGCCCGCATCAACCGCGCCGGATCCGCCCATGCGCCAAGCGCAATGGCGAGTATGACAATCGGCATGGAGGGCCCGATTGTACTGACGAAGGCGAGCGCTAGCAGGAAGTTCGGGACGATCTGGAAGGCGTCGGTGACGCGCATCAATGCTTCGTCCACAACGCCGCCGGCAAATCCGGCAATGGTGCCGATGACGGTGCCGATAATCAGCGCGGCTGCGGCGGCGCCTATGCCGACGAGCAGGGAGGCCTGCGCGCCATGGGCGAGCTCGCCAAGCACGTTGCGGCCCAGCCGATCGGTGCCGAGCGGTAGGGCCGCATCCGTAAAAGGCGTAATCAGCGGTTCGCCAACGATAGCCAGCGGGTCACCTGGAAAGACGGCGGGTGCGGCAAGCGCCGTCAGGGAAAGCAGCACCAGGATGACGGTTCCCGTCATGCCTTCGAAACTGCGCAGGAGCCGGAAAGCGAAACTCATGCGCCTTGTTCCCCGCTGCCAATGCGCGGATCGAGCACGGAATGGACAATGTCGACGGAGAGGTTGACAAGGATGACAAAAACCGCGCTCGTCAGGATGATGCCCATCAACAACGGGGCGTCTCGGCCAGTGACGGCCTCCTGCGCCAGCCGGCCAAAACCGGGAATGGCAAAAACGCTTTCGATGACCACGCTGCCGCCCAGCATGGTGGCCGCCTGCAGGCCAAGCACGGTGACAAGCGGCAGGGCGGCGTTGCGGGCGACGTGGCGTAGCACGATCCGTCGTTTTGAAAGCCCCTTGGACTGGGCGAAGAGCACGAAATCCAATGGCCAGATCGCCGCCATGGCGGTGCGCATCACGCGCAGGAAAAGCGCAAGATAGATCAGCCCAAGACTGGCGACCGGCAGCACGAGATGGCGGCCGATATCAACCGCCCTCGCCATGCCGTGCTTGCCCGAAGCGATGGTCTCGATGCCGGAGGTAGGCAGCCATCTGAATTTCACCGCGAAGACGATGGCGAGCACGAGCCCAAGCCAGAAGCCGGGCGTGGCGTAAAGCGCGAGTGAGAGTGTGGAAAGCGCGCGGTCTGTCGCCCCGCCCGGACGCGCGCCCGCCACGATGCCGAGTGCTGTGCCGAGGATGAAGGCGAGCGTTGTCGCACTGCCCATCAGAAGAAGCGTGTTCGGCAGCCTTTCCAGGATCAGCCCCAGCACAGGCCGGTCAAAGGCAAGCGACCAGCCGAGATCAAGCCGCAGCACCGAACTCGCATAGAGCCAGAAACGGGCCAGCACGGAGCCGTTCAGACCATATTGTTCACGCAGCGCATCGCGCAGCCCGGCATCGCCGCCGCCGATGGAAACGAGATAGGCGTCGACCGCGTCACCCGATGCGTTTTCAAGCAGCAGGAAGGTGAAGACGAGCACGATCAGCAGCACCGGAATAGCGGTGAATGCCCTTCGCCGCAGCAATTTCGCCGCACGTCTCACGGTGTTGCCTCAGGTATCCACCGCCGTATCCGCCCAGTTGGACACCGCCCACCGAGGATTACTGGCGACATGTTTGACCGTATCGCGCGCCACAGTGATGAAACCCCACTCGGCGACGTTGATCAGCGGCAGATCGGCCGTGACCTGTTTCTGGAAGTCCTTGTAAAGCGCCGTGCGCGCGGCGGCATCCACTGTTATCGCCGCCTTGTCGATCAATTCGTCCAGCGTCTTGTTCTCGTAGCCGCCCTGATTGGAGAAGCCGACGCCGGCCGGAATGCCGGAACGGACGAGAATCGTGGTCGATATTGCGGGATCACCGCGGAACACCGGCGGGGCGATGGCGAGATCGAAGGCGTGGTCGGTGTAAACGGCCTTCTGGTGCGCCGCGGCGTCATTGTTCACCAGTTCTGCATCAATCCCGATTTCCTGAAGCGCCTGCCGCAGATAAGAACCGAACTGGCGGGTCTCATTGAAGTAGGGCGCGGGCAGAAGCTTCAGCGAAAAACGTGTTCCATTCGCGCCACGCGGATAACCCGCCTCATCCAGGAGAGCGTTGGCCCTGGCGACGTCGAAATCATAGGTCTCAACGTCATCCGTGTAAAATTCCGGCGCATTCTTTGGTACGGGGCCGGTCGATGCAGTGGCGTAACCGAGAAAGACCTTGTCGATGACGAATTTCCTGTCGATGGCGTGCGCGATCGCCTTTCTGACCTTGAGATCTGCCAGTTCCTTGCGGCGATGGTTGATTTCCACCACCAACTGATAGGTCAGTGCCTCATAGCCATCCGCAATAACCTTTATGCCGGGCTCCTTGGCGATGCGGGCGAGATCGGCGAGCGGCACGGCTGAAAACGCGGCAAGCTGGATTTCTTCGGCCTCCAGCGCAGAGGCCGCGCCGGCCCGATCGGGAAGGACGCGATAGATGATTTCCTCGAGCTGCGGCTGACCCTTGCCCCAATAGTTCGGGTTCCGCGTCAGGCGGTAATATTCGCCAGGTTTATATTCGGAAAAGACAAAAGGCCCAGTGCCCACCGGTTTAGTATTGGCCGGATTTGTGGCGATGTCGGTACCTTCATAGAGGTGTTTCGGCACGACGCTGGTAACCACCGGCAGCGCATTACGGATGAGCTGGAACGGCGTGGGTTTGGAAAAGCGGAAAATTGCCGTGTGGTCATCAGGCGTTTCCACCGTCTGGAGATTGGCAAAGACCAGCCGCCCGAGATTTTGCAGCGGTTTCCAGACGGAAAGCGCCGAAAACGCAACGTCCGCCGAGGTGAATGGCTTGCCGTCATGCCATGTCACACCCTCGCGAAGCTTGAAGGTGGCGCTGAGCCCGTCATCGGCTCCCTGCCATTCCGTCGCAAGTCGCGGCTCCAGCCCATCGGTGCCGTTAAAGGAGGCCTCGGCCAGGGGCTCGACGATCTTGCTGGCGATGTAAAACACGCCGTTGGAGGCAACGATGGCCGGATTGAGGTTTTTCGGTTCCGAATCGGCCGCGACGATCAGTCGCCCGCCAAATTTCTCCTGTGCGACGGTAATTCCCGCCAATCCCGTGGTTGCGGCCAGCGCGAGCGAGGTCTTGAGAAGCGAGCGGCGGGAAAGCTGGACAGGCGACATGAATTTCACTCCGGAATGAGGGCGAGGCGGGCTTTTCCGCTTGCCCGCGGCGCGCCGATCTTAAGGCTGCAACCTCGGCAGTGTCCACGTTAATTCGCGCCCTTTACAGCAATGATTTTACGTTGCGGAGAGCTTTGCGGAAACAATATGCCCCGTCTCGGAAAATTCGGTTTTCCAGTTCGCCATCAGCGGCGAATTCACGGCGGAAAACTCGACATTACCGAATGAAACCAAGCGTTTGATATGTGTTTTGCGAGGCAGCGGATGGCGCTGCGAACCTGTGGAGCGGTTGAAAATCCGTCGGTACGACCCCGTTTGGAAAGGGGTAATTAACCTTTATTTTTTATTTCAAGGAGACCGAAATATGTACGTTTATGATGAGTGTGCACGCTGCCATGAGCTTCTCCCGATCCAGATTTCAGAATTCGTCCAATAGCGTAGGGGAGGGGAGCGAAAACGCCCGTCATGCCGGTGTCCAGACGCCTGCGGGGCAGCGGACGATCGTGACGGCTGCAGGTGCAGCGCCGCGGCAGAATGCTGACGTGATCGCAGCCGATGCCATCGAAGGCCGTGCCGAGATGCCCGGCTGGCAGAATGCCTTCGTGCTTGGCCCGAATGTCCGCTTTACCCGCACGCCGGAGAGCGTCTTTAACCGGCGTATGCCGGTGGAGACGCCGAATATCCCGGACGAGGAGGCGCCCGCTGCCTCCGTACCGGCTGCCGCAGAGCCCGAGACGGCGGCTCGCCAGGATGCGCCGGCACCCCAGCCAGCCGAGAAGCCGGCCGAGCAACGCATGGCGCCGCCGCGCATGCCGTTTCTGCCGCAGCCGCCCGACGCGCGCGGTGCTCGCGCCTTGACTTACAAATTGCGGCTGGAGCTTGCCCGTAAACAGGCGGAAGAGGCTGCCGCAGCCGTGCGGGATCCATCTTCATCGACGTCTGCCGCGCCCGATGCGGAACCCGCAGCGCCGCAGGCACTTGAGCCGCAACCTGCCGCGCAGCCGGAAGCTGAGACGCAGACTTCCATTCCCGCCTTTGCCGCCCATCTGCCGGATGAGCTGTTCTGGGAAGTGATGACGCTTGATCTGCCCGGCGATGCGGCTGAAGCTCTTACCGCCCAGGTGCGGAGCGCATTTTCCGTTTCGGCGCCCGCAGCTCCGGCGCCTGTAAACACCGTTCTGACAGCGCCTTCATCCGCAGTGGCTGTCGCTCCCGTCTCCCCCGCAGCCGCCCCGGTTATCCTTTCGGCCGAGCCACCTGTCGTCACCGTACCCGGCGGCTCCGCCATCCGGCTTTATCGGGAAATTGGCGTACGGCAGACATTCATTCCAGCCGCCGGCGTGGCTGCCGAACAGGAGTTCGCGTCGCAGCCGATAGCGGAAGCTGCCATGGTCGTTGCGCCGCAGCAGCTTGCAGAGCAGGTTCAGCCGCCGGAAAGGATCGTTGCCGAGCCGCGTTTTACGCCGCGAGCGCCTATCCAGTCTTCTCAGCCCATGTTCCGTGAAGCACCTGTCTTCGCCGATGGGGAATATGAGTATCCTTCGATTGACCTCCTGCAGGAAGCCCGCGTCCAGCAGACCACGACCATGACACCGGAAGCCCTGGAACAGAGCGCCGGTCTACTCGAAAGCGTGCTCGAGGATTTCGGCATCAAGGGTGAGATCATCGATGTCCGCCCTGGTCCTGTCGTCACGCTCTATGAATTCGAGCCCGCCCCTGGCGTCAAGTCCTCGCGTGTCATCGGTCTCTCTGACGATATCGCGCGCTCCATGTCGGCGCTCTCGGCGCGCGTTGCGGTCGTGCCCGGCCGCAATGTCATCGGCATCGAGCTGCCGAACCCGGTGCGCGAGACGGTTTACCTGCGTGAACTGATCGAGGCGCAGGATTACGCCGAGACACGCCAGAAGCTTGCCCTTTGCCTCGGCAAGACCATCGGCGGCGAACCGGTTATCGCCGAACTTGCGAAGATGCCGCACCTTCTGGTCGCCGGTACCACCGGTTCGGGCAAGTCCGTTGCCATCAACACTATGATCTTGTCGCTGCTCTACCGCCTGAAGCCGGAAGAATGCCGCCTGATCATGGTCGACCCGAAGATGCTCGAGCTCTCGGTCTATGACGGTATTCCGCATCTCCTGACGCCTGTCGTCACCGATCCGAAAAAGGCGGTGATGGCGTTGAAGTGGGCGGTGCGTGAAATGGAAGACCGCTACCGCAAGATGTCGCGTCTCGGCGTGCGCAATATTGATGGTTACAATGCAAGGGCCGCTGCTGCCCGTGCCAAGGGCGAGACGGTGTTCTGCAATGTCCAGACCGGCTTCGATCGCGCCACTGGCGAAGCGGTCTATGAACAGGAGGAAATGGACCTGACGGCGATGCCTTATATCGTTGTCATCGTCGATGAAATGGCCGACCTGATGATGGTCGCCGGCAAGGAGATCGAAGGTGCGATCCAGCGTCTGGCGCAGATGGCGCGCGCCGCCGGCATCCATCTCATCATGGCAACCCAGCGTCCCTCGGTCGATGTCATCACGGGCACGATCAAGGCCAACTTCCCGACCCGCATCTCCTTCCAGGTGACGTCGAAGATCGACAGCCGCACCATTCTTGGTGAGCAGGGGGCGGAGCATCTGCTCGGCCAGGGCGACATGCTGCACATGATGGGCGGTGGCCGCATCGCCCGAGTTCACGGCCCCTTCGTGTCCGACGAGGAAGTTGAAAAGGTCGTGGCGCATCTGAAGACGCAGGGTCGTCCGGAATATCTGGGCACGGTCACTGAAGATGCCGAGGAAGCGGAAGAAGAGGCGGAAGAGGATACGGCTGTCTTCGACAAGACCTCGATGGGCGACGACGACATCGATGACCTCTATGAAAAGGCCGTCAAAATAGTGATGCGCGACAAGAAGTGCTCGACCTCCTATATCCAGCGCCGCCTTTCGGTGGGCTATAACCGCGCCGCCTCGCTGGTGGAGCGAATGGAGCAGGAAGGCATTGTCGGACCTGCCAACCATGTCGGCAAGCGCGCCATCATCGCCGGCGAGCGCGACTCTTATGATGCGATGGGCTCCGACGACTGATCATCGCGTCACCAAATGAACGAAGGGGGAGATGTTGCAAACAACATCTCCCTTTTTCTTTCTGTGGCGTTCGTTGCGAATGTCTGCGAAGCCGCTATTTCATTCCCGTTCCGGCGATGCCTGTCGTGATGTAGCGCTGCAGGAACAGGAACACGACCGTGACGGGTGCCAGGCTGAGGAAGGTCATGGCGAGGATATAGTGCCATTGCACAGAGAACTCGCCCTGAAAGGCGTTCAACCCCACCTGCAGCGTGAAATTCTCACGGCTGCTGAGAACGATTAGCGGCCAGAGGAAGTCGTTCCAGCGCCACAAAACCGAGAATATGGCGAGAACCGCGAGCGCCGGGGCCGTCAGCGGCAGGATGATGCGCCAGAAGATGCGGAATTCGCTGGCGGCGTCCACGCGCGCCGCCTCGATCAGTTCGTCGGGGATGGTCAGCATATATTGCCGGAGCAGGAACACGCCTGTCGGCGTCGCGACGGTGGGAATGATGACGCCCCAGAGATTATCGACGAGACCGACACCGACGATGACGAGATAGGCCGGCACCATGACGACGGTGAGCGGGATCATCAGAGTGGAGATGATCAGCACGAAGATCGCCTTTTCGCCACGGAAACGGTATTTGGAGAGCGCAAAGGCTGCCATGGCGTTGACGATCAGCGTCAGGACCGTTGCGACGACGGTGACGAAGACCGAGTTCTTGAGGAAGGTGAGGAAGCTGAACTGTGTCAGGGGATCGGTGAAGTTCTCCGTCGCGATGGTCAGCTTCTGAACCGGCGTTATTTCCCGTGTGTCGACACTGATTGGCGGGCCCGGATTGGCTGGGTCCACCATCTGGGCTTTGAGGCCGATGCGGCGGACCATGGCCATCTCACGCTCTGCGCCGTCGATGGTGGCCTTCCACAGGCTGAGCGGCCTGTCGTAGCCCTGAACCTCCACTTGCACGGCAGCGCGCGGCAGGAGGCTTGGCGGAAACCGCGTGATTTCGGCTTCCGGTTTCAGCGATGACATGGCGGCCCAGACAACCGGGATGAGGACGGCGAGTGTGCCGCCGATGAGCCAGACCCAGGAGAGGATATCGGTGAGGCCGATCCGGCCGGGACGGCGGGTGCGCGTGAGGAAAGAGACGGCATTGGACATGGTCAGGACTCCATCTTTTTGCCGAGGCGCAATTGCACGAGGGTAAGTGCGAGAAGCACAAGGCCCATCAGAACCGAGGCGGCGGATGCGAGGCCAAACAGCCTCAGGTCACTGCCGAAAGCCATCTGGTAGATATATTGCACCACAAACGTATTGGCCGTGCCTGGGCCGCCGCCATTGGTCAGAACCCAGGCTTCATCAAATATCTGCACCGATCGGATCATCAACAGGATGAGCACGACGAGCAGGTTGGGGCCGAGAAGCGGCAGGGTGATGCGCAAAAGCGTGCGCCGGGGCGAGGCGGCATCGATGGCGGCGGCTTCATAGAGGTCCTTCGGGATGGCCTGAAGGCCGGCGAGCAGGATCAGCGTATAAAAGCCCATGTGGAACCAGACCGAAACGACCACCACGAAAAAGCGCGACCAGCCGACATCCAGCAGGAAGATTTCCGGCGGCACGCCCAGCATCTGGAAGAAGGCATTGAGTAGGCCGTTGCGGTCCAGAAACCACTTCCAGATGAGGCCGATGACGACGGGCGACAGCAGGACGGGATAAAAGAACATGGCACGGAAGAAACCACGCGCGGCAATCGCCCGGTTGAGGATGAGGGCGGTGATGAGCGCCACAAGCAAAGTGGCGATGACATTGAAGCCGACAAACCACAGCGTGTTCCAGATCGCCGTCCAGAACAGCGATTCCCGGCAGCTGCCGGGGTCCATATAGCTCTGGCAATCCAGCAGCTTGCCGAAATTCTCGAAACCGACGAAGGGGCGGTCGGTGATCAAGAGTTCGGTGCCGCCGGTAAAGGCATAACCGACCGCAATCGCAATCGGGAGGAAGGTGAAGATGCCAAAAAGAACGAGGTTCGGCATCAGGAAGATATAGGGCATGCGCCTTTTGCCGATCAGCCGCTCGATGAAGTTGAGCGGCACCTCGGCAATCGCCATCACGGCGTCGAGCGCACGGTCGGACAGTCTCGCAAGCGTCGGATTGGCCATGCTACCCCCTCCCTTCGCCCGCAAGGCGCGGCAGCGCCAGTTCGGTGGCGGGATCAAAGACATGAACCTTCTCCCGTGCCGGCATAATCTTCAGCACCGCGCCGGAGGCTGGCGCGAAATGGCCGGCCTGATGCACGATGATCTGGTCCTTCTCACCCTTGATATTGCCGTAGAGATAGGTCTCGGTGCCGAGGCTTTCGTGGTATTGCACCTCGAAGGGCAGGCCGGCATCCGCGATGGTGAAATGCGAGGGTCGGATGCCCGCAAGAACGGCCTGCCCGGGACTGACGGTTGCGGGATCGACAAGGCAGGGGAGCGCCACGCCATGGCCGGCATCGATGGAAATGGTGCCGTCGTCGCGCTTGATGATGGTGCCTTTCAGCATGTTCATGCGCGGCGAACCGAGGAAGCCGGCAACGAAGAGGTTGCGCGGATTGTCGAAAAGCTCGAGCGGGCTGCCCACCTGTTCGATGCGTCCGGCGCGCAGCACCACGATCTTGTCGGCCATGGTCATGGCTTCCACCTGATCGTGGGTGACATAGATCATCGTCGTCTTGATATCGCGATGTAGTCGGGTGATTTCGGCGCGTGTCTGCACGCGCAGTGCGGCATCGAGGTTCGATAGCGGCTCGTCGAAGAGGAAGATGTCAGGCTCGCGCACGATGGCACGGCCGATGGCGACGCGCTGGCGCTGGCCGCCGGAAAGCTGTTTCGGCTTGCGGTCGAGATAGGGTTCGATGGCGAGCATACGCGCCGCCTCGTTGATGCGGTTTTCGATTTCCGACCGCTTGAAGCGCAGGTTTTCCAGGCCGAAGGCGGAATACTCGGCTGCGGCCAGCCTCTCTTTCCTCTGACCGGGTACCGGGCAAGCCCGACGCTGATAAATGCAACAGCAATCGACAAGGGCTGTGTGAGATTGCATTACCGCTTTTCATGACGCTCCGGCGACCATGGAACCGCAGCGGCCAGGATGAGACTCAAAGCCCCAGGAATTTGAAAGGTTGAGCCTCCTTCAGGCTGTCATTCGCCATGCCGGAATAGATATGGATCTGATTGGGGCCGAGGTCGAGTTTCTTCACTGTACCCGTCTCTTTGGAAAGATCGAGCTTCGTGAGGTCAATCCAGAAAATATTCGGTGTCAGCGCGGATTCGAAGAAATACAGCTTGCGCTTGTGATCGATCACCGTGCGCCAGCGGGTGGAGGATATGTTGGGCTGGTCCGGGGTCGTGATGCCGTAAGGAACGGAGACGTTGCGGATGACACTGAACACGCTTGCGATGGCTTCGACCGGGTTTTCGCTTTTGGGTATTGCGTTTGCGTAAAAGGATGCGCGGGCGAAACGGTCGGACGCGCGGTTCGTGCCCGGCAGCATGACGGTGCCGCCAATCTGCTTCCAGTATTCGTTCAATGCCAACTGATGGTCGAAAGTCGGCGAATTGGTCATCACCTGATACTGGCGGCCGTGATGGATGACCTGCTTGCCATCGATATATTCAACGATCGCACTGTCGCCACTCCCATCGGAGAGCGATAGATGCAGTGTCGCCAGACGCTCTTCGCCGGGGACATTATCAGTCACGATCGTGAACGGGTTTTTCTCGAGCGCACGCACCGCTTCCTCCACGGTCGCGAAATTGTCGAGCACATATTGCGCCCATGCTGCGATGGACAAGCCCGGAGATTTACCGTCATAGACGGGATAACTCGACTCAACGAGCCAGAGAACGTTGGCCGCCAGGCCTGCCTCGTTCACGCCGTCCGTCGTGGAAATGTCGTAACCCGATGCAATGACGCTGCCATATTTCGAGGTCCATTTTATGGAGTTCGGACCGGCCTCACCGGAACGTTCCATGCCGCGGGGGAAAACCCAGATATTTGTCCCCACATCGGTTTTCCAGTCCATCGAACGGGCCGTCATTACCTGATTATTCTCGCCCAAATAAACGAAACGCGTGCAGGCCTCCGCAACTGACGTGGTGAGCGTGGCGATGGACACCATGGCGGCGGTGAAGGCAGAGAAAAGCGGCAGGGTCTTCGGGCGCATTTAAACGTCTCCGGTGCTTTCGGTACAAGATACAGCGTATGATAGAAGATCGGACTTGTTGGCGGGAGTCAAATAGGTTTAGCTACGGGCGATTAGTTGGGGAGAAGGCATTGCTAAAATTATCGGTTTTTGCGGTCTTTACGGCCTTTTCCGCAACTGCGGCCTCAGGCGCGGATGAGGTTCGTGCCGCGCCCGCAACGGTTGATGGAGCCGATTGGGCGTTTCAGGCCACGGGTTATCTATGGGCCACTGGTTTGAACGGCAACATCTCGCCGTTCCGGCGGGCGCCGAGGCTTCATGTCGAAAAATCCTTCTCCGATGTGATGGAGGATCTCAACTTCGGCGGGTTTCTTAACGTCTGGGGCCGTTATGACCGCTTCGTCCTCTCCGGCGACATCATGTATGTCGATACTACGGACAGCAAGGCGGCCGGGCCGCTGCCGGCACTGCAAATTCCCGGTTTGCCGATCTTGCCGGCCGGCGCTGCGATAGATGCAGATGTCGATACGCAAGAATTTATGGCGACGCTGCAGGCCGGATACCGCATCATTGATGCAGATGGATTTTCGCTGGACGCGCTTGCCGGGGCTCGCTTCTGGCATATTTCTAATGAGGTGGCGGTGACCGCAAGCCATCCCCTGATCGGCAGCGTATCAGCTACGCATCAGGAGAGTTTCGGGTGGGTTGATCCCGTGATCGGCGCGCGCGCCTTTTTCAACCTCACGGATAAACTCTCCGTGCAGGGACAGTTCGATATCGGCGGCTTTGGAGCGGGGTCGGATTTCACTTGGTCCGCACTGGCGACGGTGAACTACATTTTTACCGACACCCTGTTCGTCTCGGCAGGCTACAAGGTGCTCGACGTGGATTATTCAGACGACGGTTATGTTTTTGATTCGAGGCTGAGCGGGCCGGTGGTCGGTCTGACCTATCGGTTCTAGCCATTGAATTGCGTTGTCTCGCCACCGTTCATATCCCATCTGAGAAACAATTTTAGTTTCCCCTTAACTTTGGTTTCTATGCGGTCTTGCAGACCAACGCTTGTTGCAATAACTTCTGGTTGTTGTTTGACTCGAGAAAACGCACGAATGGAGATTGGCGGATCGTGCTTAAAATTCACGGATGAAAAATAACGTCCATGCCATGGTGTTGGCAAGATTGATTATTACGTGAATTTTCAGCGAGCGCGGTTCCTTGGGCAAATGACTTGCGACGATCGTTTCGCAAAGAAAGTTACTACTTTAACGCTTCTTGGATCAGATGAACTGATCTATGTACCCGGTAGGGGATCGACAGCAAGGACAGCTGCGGAGTGAAGCATGGGCGGCATTGCCGCGACAAACTTCATCTCCAATGCAGGCCTCCTAAACATGCCCGTTGCTGCTCACATTTCTGCTTGCCGACCGTCACTCCTTCCGTATTTTTGTCTCGCAATTGCGCCGGCCACTCGAATCTTCGCAACATCCCCGGTCGCCGTGCGGGCAGAGCGGAATGCCTCCGTTAAGTCGACGGACGCTTTCAAGCGGACCTTTGCCATTTCGCTTTTTGCAAGCCTGATCGCGTCAGGGCAGGCAAGTGCACAGTCACCCGCCGACGATTTTTCCCGTCGGCAAGAACAACAAGAACAGTTGCAGCGGCTGGAAAACCTGAAGCGGGTCACGCCTGGTGGCGTCACTAGCCGTGCGGACAGGGCACCAGGAGGCGAGGCGAAGTCCAATGGCCCATGCTTCAATATCTCGCGCGTGGAGATCGAAGGTGCGGCACGGCTGTCCGCCGCTGAATTCAGAAAAATTACGCAGCGTTACGACAATCGCTGCATCGGTGTTGCGGATATCACCACTCTGCTCAAGGCCATCACCGACCTCTATCTCGACAAGGGATTCGTGACGTCTCGCGCCTATGTTCCCCCACAGGATATTGCCGGAACAAAACTGCTGCGATTGGTGGTCGTCGAAGGCACGATCTCGGATATCTACCTTAACGGCCACCCGGTTGCGAGAAACGGTTCATTCGCGACGGCTTTTCCCGGCGTGAAGGGTGAGGTCGCCAATATCCGCGATATTGAACAGGGGCTGGATCAGATCAACCGCCTGTCATCGAACGACGCGAAAACCTCCATGTTGCCGGGCAAAGAGGACGGCACGTCTATCCTCAACGTCCACAACAAGCCGCGCAAGCGCTGGTACGTGAGCATTTCCAACAACAATCTCGGTCAAGAGAGTACCGGTTACTCCCAGACCAATGTTTCCGTCGGCTTAGACGACCTGTTGGGCATCAATGATCAGTTGGGGTTCTCCTATGGGCGTAGCGGCCCGGACTACCCTTGGGACGACGATGGCCGCGGGCACAGCAACAGCTATTCGGTCAATACAAGTGTACCTTATGGCTACTGGACGTTTTCAACGAATGGCTCCTGGTACGAATATGACAGCGCTATTCCCGGCAATTTTGGGCCGATCGAAACCTCGGGCAATTCCGGTCAGGCTGGGTTTGGCATAGATCGCGTCATTCTGCGCGACAAGGATTCCATCACGACGCTCAGAGGCGGTCTCACCTACAAGCAGACCGACAACTTTCTTCTCGGCAATCGAATTGAGGTGGGAAGCCGCCGATACACGATAGGCAGTCTGGGCTTGTCGCGTTCACAGAGAATTCTGGGTGGCGTCATCGCTCTCGATTTTGCCCTTGATAAGGGTCTCGATCTCTTTGACGCGGTGGAGGCCGGAGAGCCGGGAGCGGGCACGGCAGATCCCCGGTTTCTGAAGTTCAACACGACCGTCAGCGCGACGCGGCCGTTCGAGGCGGCTGGCCAGCGGTTCGAGTTAACGACACTTCTCAATGCCCAATATTCTCCCGATAACATGTTTGGCGCGGAGCAGATCGGACTTGGTGGCTCCAGCAACGTACGCGGCCTGAGGGAAAGTGTCATATTCGGCAACAACGGGTTTTTCAGCCGCAACGAACTGGTTTGGCGGACAATGCCATGGGAGGGCACAAGTCTGGCGCCCGTTCTGGGCGAATTACGCCCCTACCTGGGCCTCGATTATGGCCGCGTGTTCTCGCAGCATCGCTTCGATATTCCAGACGGCTATCTCGCAAGTTGGACCGTTGGTGCGAAACTCGTGGGCGGAAACATCAGTGCCGATTTCGGCTACTCCCAGGCATTTTCCAGCAGCGTAAGTGGCGGACGCGGAAATCTCATTTTCGCCAGCGTAACGGCACGCTGGTAGGCTTCAAAAGAGAATATTATGATCAGATCTTCGTTTAACACCTCCAAATTACCTTTCGTATCCGCGCTGGTGGCAACGGCCATTGTCGTTTCCGGTTGCGGTGGTCGGGCGGCGAATCCGGTCTCCTCGACCAACCCGGCCGACAGTGCTTTCGATTGCGCCGGCATAAAGCGCGAATTCGAGGCCAATGAGCGCCAGGTGCTCTCGACGGTGAAAGAACGATCCGATGCGCAGGGTAAGAACGTGGTCCTTGGCGCGACTGGTGTTCTTCTGTTTTGGCCCGCCCTTTTCTTCATGGACCCGAAATCGCCGGAAAAACTGGAGATCGACGCCTTACGTAACCGCAATCAGGTCCTTGCCGAGATCGCCAAAAGCAAAAAATGCCCAGCTCCGCAATCGAAGCTGGCAGATGTCTACAAGAAACTCGACAGCAAGCCATCTCCGGCCGACACGAGCAGAAAAGACCGCTAAGCCCCAAATTCCGTCTGCCACGAGAGGCGAGCAACAATGACATCACAGTTTAAGCGTCTTCCACGCAAGACAATCGACCTCGCGTTGTTCGCTGGTGCCGGGACGCTGGCTCAAAAAATCATTGCCACCGTTGTCAGTTTTACGCTCCTGCTTCAGCCAGCGCTTCTTCACGCACAGGACATATCGCCGGAAGTTGGAGGATCTTTTGCAAATCGCCCCGGGATAGGGGCTGCTCCGAACGGAGTGCCGCTCATTGATATCGTCGGACCCAACAGCCAAGGTCTGTCGCACAACAAATACAACAATTTCAACGTCGGCACACCGGGGGTCATTCTCAACAACTTCAATGGTGAGGTGGGCACCTCGAAACTGGGTGGCGTGACACCCGGCAATCCAAATCTGCAAGGTAAAGGCCCTGCGTCCGTCATCCTCAATGAGGTCACGTCGCAAAACCGCAGTTCGCTTCTCGGTCCGACCGAAGTGTTCGGTGGCAGGGCCGATGTCATCATTGCCAATCCGAACGGGATCACCTGCGACGGCTGCGGTTTCATCAACACGCCACGAGCCACGCTGACGACAGGTGTGCCTGACATCGGCAGCGATGGACGTCTCAATGGATTCACGGTCAACGCAGGGGATGTCACTTTCGGCCCTGGGGGTGGGAATTTTGCGCTTGGTGATGGTGCAGTCAGTCTGTTCGATGTCGTGTCCCGTACCATCCAGATCGACGGAACGATCTACGGTGAGGATTTGCGCCTGACCGCCGGCAAGAGCAAGTTCGATTATGCCACCGGGGAGGCAACAGCGCTCGATGCCACCTCCGGAACACCTGAATACGCAATCGATGGTTCAGCACTCGGGGCCATGCAGGCCGGCCGCATCAAGATGGTTGTCACGGAAAAAGGTGCCGGCGTTCGCATGCGCGGCGACATGGCGGCCAATGCCGGGGAGCTTTCGCTGTCGGCAGACGGTAAAATTTCGATCGGCAATACCTCTGGCAATAACGGCGTCAGCATCTCTTCGAAGGGGAGTGTTTCGGCCGGTCGTCTGACCTCGAAAAAATCAGTGTCGGTCAAGGCGGGGAAGGACGTCAGGGTCGCTTCTATCGGTGCAGAAGAGGATATCCTGATCAATGGCGGAGCAGGCTTCATCGATGTCGCCGGTACTCTCGGGGCGAGTGGCGCACTCAACCTTCTGGCAGACGGGCGTATTGCCTTGGCCGACGCGTCGGCTGCCGGACCTGTTTCGCTATGGTCGGGGGCTGGCTCCATTGCCATCAGGGGCACGGCCCAGTCTGGCGCGGCGATGTCACTTACGGCGGCCTCAGGAGCGATCACAGCGGGCTCGCTGCTTTCGAAAGGCGATTTGGCTCTGCTCTCCGGCCTTGATCTGGGGATTTCCGGGCTCGTGCTTGCAGAAGGGAATTTGCAGGCTTCGGCTGGCAGTGACATCCGCTATGACAGTCTGGAGGCAAACGGAGACGTTTTGCTGTCTTCGACAGGTGGTGTCATCAGCTTCGATAAACGCACGGCAGCAGGGGGCGACATCAGGATCAGGCAGCAAAATGCCGATCTTTCAAATAATAGGAGCAGACTTGCCACATCCGGCACGCTCTACATCAATGCCAATAATATCAATCTCACCAACAGCACGCTGACGTCAGGTGGCATTGATCTCACCTCATCTGGAACGACAGATCTGACCGGTGCGCGGCTCAATGCTGTCACCGCGAGCAGCACAGCTCGTTCCGTTCAGGGGTCAGGTGACATCGCGATCCAAGCGGGTAGCCTCACTGCGAATGACGCCACCAATATTCTTGCGGCCCATGATCTGACGCTGTCGCTTTCGCAACTTGCCAACTCCGGTCAGCTGGCTGCTGGCAATGATCTTGCCCTCAATATCGCCGGCAACCTGACCAACACCGCCACGGGGCTCATCTATGCCGGTAACGACGCGGCACTTTTCGTGGGCGGCGTGCTGGCTAATGATCAGGGGGCGATTGTCGCAGGTCGTGACCTCACAATTGCTGGAAGTGCTTCTGGCGCGCGCAATGCTGCTACGGTCAACAGTTCAGGTCTAATTTCCGCTAGTCGCAATATCTCGATCCTGACGGCAAATCTGCGTAACGAGAAAAGCGTGGCTCCCACCTATACGAGCCAGCAAATCTCAAACGCACTCGTGTCGGCTTATGACACCTATTATGCACGCGAATGTGGAGATTGTTCATCTCCCGTCTCTTTTGCTGGCAAGCAGTTCGTTATTGGTGCGCCCATTCGCCATGTCTATCGTGATGTGACTGAAGACCGTCTTACATCGGCTGGTAGCCCCGCAGCGACAATCAAGGCGGGCAATACGCTTTTTGTCGATACCGTCGATCTTACCAATGCCTATAGCAACATCGAAGCCGGCTCCGGCATGACACTTGTTGGCTCCGGCACTCTTAACAATCTCGGTTTGCAATTGCAGCGTACCACTTCGCTCAATTGCAACCAACAAGGTGGCTGCCTATATTATCCTGACGTCATCTATGAGTGGCAGGAATCGAAAACAAGCGGCGATACAGGTGGTTGGGAAGGTTCATGGCAGGTCGCCATGCCTGGCCCCAGTCCCTTTGGAACGCGCGATGCGTCAAAGGATATCGGGCCAGGACGGAGTGTAGAAAGCGTCGAGGCGATCGGCGGTGTTCCCGCGGCGATCCGCTCTGGCGGAGCGCTGGGTATTACCGGTTTTGGTACCGTTAACAATACCGCCGCAGCAGGTACGATCGCAGATCATGTCAGCGTAGTAGCGCCTGCGCCTTCGAGCGATCCGACCGGATTGCTCGCTGGCATGACCGCAAGCGGTGCGCTGTTCACTATTGGCTCCGTTGCAGGCCCCCAGTCCGGCGGCTTTGGCGGCACCATTCCCGGTCAGACGTTCCTCTATGAAACGCGTGCCGCCTTCCTCGATGTCTCGAAATTCTACGGATCGAGCTATTTCCTTGGCCGCATCGGCTACCAGCCGGACCGGCAGATCCAGTTCCTTGGGGACGCCTATTTCGAGAACCAATATATTGAGCAGCAGCTCAAACTGGCGACGGGTTCCGGCTTCACCGGGCAGGATTCGATCGCTCAGATAAAGCAATTGCTCGACAACGGAGCCGCCTATCTGGGAGCGCAGCAGCGCCCGCTCGGCGAACCGCTTACGGCCGAGGAGATCGCCAGCCTCACCGAATCCGTCGTCGTATATGAGTGGCAGACGGTGAACGGTACGACCGTTCTTGCGCCGGTACTACATCTCGCCGCCAATGACAGGGAAAGATTGAATTCTGCGGGCGCGCTGATCGCGGGCAATCAGGTGACGATCGATACCGGCCTGCTTGCAACATCAGGGATGGTGGCATCGACCGGCGATCTTAGCGTTTCTGGTTCGTCGATCGCGGCAATCGGCGGCACCTTCACGGCGGGTGGCAATGCCTCGCTGAAGGGTAACGAGAACATTCTGCTCGCCAATGCGAAAGTGACGGCCGGCGGCAATCTCGGCCTGACGTCGAATGGAGACATCAATATCTCCGTCACCGAACGGTCAACGACCAGCACTTTGCGCGACAAGCGGAGTTTTACGACGGTTGTGAGAACCGCCAGCCAGGGTTCCGAGATCACCGCGGGCGGGTCGGTCTCAGCCAATGCAGGTGGCAACCTCAACGTCATCGGCAGCAACATTGCTGCCGATGGAACGGTCGGTCTGAAAGCGACCGGCGATGTGACAATCGCTGAGGCCATCGACACCACCACGATAGATTACACCTACAGGAAAAAGGGCGGTCTGTTCGGCGGAAGCAAACAGACGACGAGCCACACGGAAATGCAGACCGTCGTCGGATCATCGGTCAGTGGCGGGAAGGGTGTATCCATCATCTCAGGTGGAGATACCGTCGTCTCCGCCTCGAAGGTGACTGCCGGCGACGAGACCGACAAAGCCGATATCAATGTCAGCGCGGGCGGCGATCTGCTGATCGCGTCGGGCAAGAATACGGCGGAGTTCGAGCAGAGCTCCTCATCCAAGGGCTTTCTCTCGAAAAAGAGCTCGACGCAGTACAACTACGACGAAGCCACAGTCAGCTCCGAGCTTTCCGCATCCGGCAACATCAAGCTGGATGCTGGCGGCGACGCTGTCATCGCCGGCTCGAACATAACGGCAGGCGATGCGATCAGCGTCACGGGCGACAGCGTCGCCATCATCGGGGCCGAGGAACAGCACGCGCTGGAGAGCAGCAGCAAGAAATCTGGCCTGTTTGCCGGTTCCGGCGGCGGCTTCCTTTCACTCTGGGGCAAGGAACAGAAAGAAAAGAGTCAGTCGTCCAGTCTTAACGTTGGCTCCGGGCTGAGCGCTGGAACCGATGTCACTCTTACGGCGCGCGAAAACGACGTCAATGTGATCGGCTCCTCTATCGCAGCCGGTCAGGATATAACGCTTGATGCAGCCCGCGACGTCAATATCACTCCTGGAGCAGAGAGTGCCTCATCGCAGGAGAAGGAAAAACGCTCGGGCTTCGGTATTCAGGTGAAATCTGGCAACGGCAGCGCATCGATCGGTATCGGCTACGGCAAGTCGGTCGATCGGACCAGTCAGTCATCAGAAATTAACGCCAGATCCATCCTGTTTGCCGGTCGTGACCTAATCATATCCGCTGGCCGAGACGCCAACCTGCAGGCCGCTCAGCTATCGGCAGACCGCGATGTCGCCATCCTTGCGGAGCGCAACGTCAATCTGCTTTCCGCGCAGGACAAGTCCAACTACGAAAGCCTGCATGAGGAGTTTTTCGCGGGCGTAAGTCTGTCGGTGGCGACCTCGGTGGTGAACGCGGCTACCAGCGTAAGCGGCGCAGCACAGAAGCTTACGACCATCAATGATGGCTATTCTGCCGCCAATGCCGCCTTTGCCTCGCTGAAAGCCTATGATGCGCTTGATAAGATTGCCAAGGGCGGCAACCTTGTCTCGGCGTCGCTGACCGTGGGATTCAGCTACCAGAAAGAAAGGGAAACCGCGCAATCCTCTGTCCCGGTTCCGACCGAGATACGCGCAGCGCAGTCGGTAACGATTGAGGCCGTCTCCGGAGATTTGACGAGCCATGGCGCACAAATCGCTGCAGGTTACGGTTCAGAAGGACAGATCGTGATCTCCGACAATGAAAAAGCCGGTGATATTACGCTCAAGGCCGGCAAGGATATCATTCTCGAAAGCGCCCAGGCGACCAACAGCTCATCGACGAGCAGCATGTCAGGCGGTGCAAACTTCGGTGTTTCCGCTGGCGTCGGCATCAACGGTGTCAGCGCCGGATTGACGGGCGGGGCCAATGCGTCGGTCGGCAAGTCCAACGCCGATGGGACAACTCAGGTCAATAGTCATGTCAGCGGAACCGGTGACATAACTCTGAAGTCAGGAAACGATACGCGTCTCGCGGGTGCGGTGGTCTCCGGGGACACGGTCATTGCCAATGTCGGTGGTAATCTCACGATCCTGTCCGTGCCAGATACCGGTACAAACTCCAACCACTTCGCCTCGGCCGGCTTCAGCCTCGGCGGAGGCCAGCTTCTGTCCGGCGTGCAAGTTGGCGGTGGCAGCGGTTCTGGAGAAACGAACTGGATCACTGAGCAGTCCGGCCTCGTTTCCAATGGAGCGATGGACGTCACCGTCGGCGGCAATACCCATCTGGGTGCCGGAAAGATCATCTCTGCAACCGGTGACCTCATACTCGATACGGGCACATTGACCCACGACAACTTTGAAGGCCAGAAGGGTTACGAAGGTTTCAGTGTCGATCTTGGTATCGATCTTTCCAGTGGAAAGGACGCGGCGGGCAACGCCACCGCCAATCATACGTTGGAAGGCTCCTACCAATTCGACGACACTCGCCAGACGGTACGTGCCACCGTCGGACCAGGCGATATTGTCATTCGTGACCAGGAGCAGCAGGCTGCTCTCGAGCGGGATAACAGTTCGACGCGGCCGCTTGACGAACTCAATCGTGATCCCGACAAAGCATACGAAATTACAAAAGATAAACATATCGACGGCGCAATTTACCTTTCGAGCAATACCGTTCGGATCGCTCGGAATGCCGGAAAAACGTTAAGTGAAATTGTTGCGAATAGCTTCCAGGAAATGGCTGCTAAAGGGCAAATGGATCCAGAACAAGCGGGACAAATAGTGAAGTCAGTGGGTTATGCGATGAACGATCCGCAGATCGTGACGCGCTTATCCCGTCTAGCCTCACAAAATCGCCAAGAAGATGCAGAGAATCCGCACGACACCGTACAAGTTGCTGACCTGTCTTCTCGGTTGGAGGTCTTGGGTGGTGGAGTTCCTCGTCTGGTCGTCACTCCTAAAGGAGCTACGCAGTTTATCTTTCCGAACGGCATGATTTTGCGTTTTGATCTCGCGCCAGGACAATATTTGAGGGGGCAGGGACCACATATTAATTTGGAAGGCCCTTGGGGGAACGAGCATATCAACCTGAGGTAAAAATTCACAAACAAAGAAAGTGAAAATAATGTACGATTTCAATGTACTAGAAAAAAAAGCAAAGAGCTTTCTTAAGCTAGATAGGCCACATGATGCAGTTAAAATCTTTCTTTACATGGCTGACGGTGACCAGTCACTTGATGGAGGTTACTTAGGTAAAATGCTCGGTCAATCTTACGAGGCGATGGGAGATTTGCATGCCGCAAAATATTGGTATGGAAGGGCGGTTGAAGAGAACCCTGAAGTGCGGACCGACTGCCTTGAGGCCTTGAAACGACTAAAAAACGTTACAATAGAAGAACTTATCGCTGACCCTCCCCACGATTAACCCCGTTCATTCTCAGAGAATCGTTACAACCCGTTACACAGAGCACATTCCGGTCGACATGTTTGGCCTGGAAAGAAGCATCTTGGAGAATTTGATCCCAAAACCGGCGAGCAAACGAATACTGGGAAACCTGAGCGAACCACTGCGAAGGGTTAATAATAAGAACGATCTTTGTAATAGAAATCTTTGAAAGAGATGGATCACCGTTTGTGAATCAAGTATAGGTCGAAAAGAGTGGTTCTCAAACTACTATGCGTATTTTCTCGGTGAGCGATAGTGATCCACTGATGTATAATTCATATAAGATCGATAAAGCAATCAATGTATTGCTCTCTGTAGTTCATCACCCCTTGACGACACGCCATGCATTGCGCTCCGCCTTTGTACCGTCCGGAAGCGTGACAGGCGTGGCGCCTTCATGCTGTAGTCCGATCCTGTCCCCGATCTTTGGCGATGCCTCCTGCATGGCCCGCTTGAGATCGACGCCCCACAACGTTCGCTGTTCGCCCCAGTCATTCTCCAGCGTCACAAAATAGCTCTCGCGTGACTGCGGATTGTGTTCATAGGGAGCCGCGCCGTGATCGACCAGCCGGCCTGTATTGCTGAACTCCTGGCTGTCGGCATAGAGCTGCACGCTGTAGCGATGCCTGGTCATGGCGACATAGGTCAGATGCCGGTCCATGGTGCCGGACGCCAGCACGAAGGCGCGATCCACCGTCGCCCCCTGGTTTTTATGGATCGTCGTCGCATAACCGTGGTCGATTGCCTGGTAGGTGTTCGTCAGAATGCTGACACTGTCGCCACCCCGGCCATCGAGCCGGGCGATGATCTTGCCCTTTTCGACATGCTCGACCGTGCCAAGCATGCCGTTTTTCACAGCGAGGTCGCGGTTGTTTTCGAGGAAGATGATCCTGTCGCCGGCGGCGAAGGCGCGTTTGCCGTTACTGGTCTGGAAGTTGAGTTCTCCAAGATCCCCGACACCCCCACGGTCCGCACCGGCGTTCTGCCCGTGGCTGCGCTCCAGCCTTTGTCGGTTCTGAAGCTCGGAACGGATGGCGGCATTGAGGGCGCGCACATCGGCACGGCGATGCGCCATTGCAACCCGGGTGCCATCGGCACGCTTCTCATGATCGGCAACATAATCACGCACGATCTCTGCCATCGCCGCCTCGCGGCTTTCCGCAAAATGGATGTCGCCGTGATCGCGGTAGGCGGCAAGGCCCTCGGCCGTCTTGTGGGTCGCAAAGGCAACCGATGCTTGCCTCTGCCAATCATGGCGCTGGCGGCGAATGCCGGAAAGCTCGACATGGCCGATCTGCTCGGCAATCGCCCTGAAGGGGGCACCGGCCCCGACCGCCTGCAGCTGCTCATGGTCGCCAACAAGAACAATCTTCGCGCCGCGCTCTTCAGCCTCGCCGATGAAGCGGGCAAGCTGCCGGCTGCCGACCATGCCGGCCTCGTCGATGACGAACACGTCGCTGCTGCCGATCAGATCCCGGCCATGGTCCCAGCTGTATGACCATGACGCAAGCGTGCGGCTCTCGATACCGGAACTTTCCTCAAGCCCCTCGGCTGCCTTTCCGGCTAATGCCGCACCATGGACCTGATAACCTTGAGCCTCCCAGGCCTCACGAGCCGCTGCGAGCATGGTGGACTTTCCGGCACCGGCAAACCCGACCACGGCCGCAATGCGTTCTCGCCCGGTAATATGCTCGATCGCCTGACGCAGTTCATCCGACAATCCCGCAGACGGATCGCTCGCAGCCGACGGTCCGCCAGGGCTTTTCTGAAGAGAGCGATCCTGCTTCTCCTTCGCGCGCTCTACATGGCGCGGATCGACACCGTGGGACTGCGCCTGATGAAACCGGTTCGCCGATCGCGCCATGCCAACTTCCAGATCGATCATCTCCCGAGTCGAATAGCGCGCGCTGGAAACCTCACCTGCGTCCGGATCGATGTGCTCAGCCTGGAGTTCCACCAGTGCCGGCGACGCCATCACAGCGGCAAAGACGTTCCGGAACGTTTGGGCGTCATCGTCGATATAGCGATGCAAGGTTTTGGCAATGTCGTGCCGATCGAACACGCTCTTCTCGTTGCTGATCAGCGTCAGAACCTGTTCCGGTTTTTGGCGGATCAGCGCTGCATTCTGCCGTGCCGCCTCGTCATCCAGCCTCCCGCGCTCGACGGTCATTCCTTGCTGCTGCATCTGCGAGGCATGCACGCCCATATGTTCGGTTGGCGACAGTTCAAGACCGCGCTCCACATGCGACCGATGATCGATGCGAACGTCCATGCCTTCGCGTTGAAGCTGGCGGTTGGCGATGCCTTCCCATGCCTGCCGGATATCGCGCAGCTGCATGTCGGTCGTCGCCATGCCATTTGCCAGCAGCCGTGCGTTCTTGTGCTCGAGATGAGTTTTCTCCCCAAGACGGGTTCTGCCAAGCTGTCGCGTCGTCATCAGCACATGCGCATGGTGGTTCCTGATATCACCATGCTCGCCCGGCGAATGGATGGCAAAATCCACAGCCGCGCCATAGCGGTTTGTCAGATCCCGGGCAAAGGCGCGTGCAGCCTTCAGCCGCCCTTCTGGAGACAGCTCATGTGGAAGCGCGATTTCGAATTCGCGGGCGACGCGGGCATCCCTGCGCTTTTCTGCAAACTCGGCAGCATTCCACAATGCCGAACGATCCAGAGCCCAATCGGCAGAAAGACCGTCCGGCAGCACGATCTCGATGTGCTCCACTCCTTCTTTCCGGGTAAAATCATGCACGAGACCATCGCGGTGATTGGTGAGGAGAACCGCGCAACGGTAGGCGGCAGAAGCGACGGCACTGCGGCCGTATGAGCGCGAGACACGTTTGGTGCTGAGATGATAAATCGCCAACCGAAATCTCCGATCCGCAAACGGGGAAATTCAGCGCTCAACTGCGGTGCAAGTCGTAAGTGCGCCCTTGTCTGTTTACCGGTGGCGACGCTAGCAACATCGAACAGGCATTTCGACTACTAAAAGTAGTAGTCGCCAAGTGGCAATTGCTCGTGTTTGAATAGGGACACAAACGCGTCAATCAGGGGAGGGCGATAGGCGCAGGTTGATCGCACGACGGAGGAGGGATAGGCGCCAAAGGGAGCCGGACGAGTGGAAGGAGATATTGCAGGCGCGGCTCGACAAACAGAGCGGGCGCAGACAACGCGCCGGAAGATTGCCCTAGCGGGATACAGGCATTCGGTTGGCGGCTGCCAAAAATCGGAGTTTCAAAGAAGTTTACAATGGACCATACAGGATACCGTCCAGAAGCGGAGCAGACATGAAGACCAGCCTTGAACATTTGCCGGAACGAAAGCAACGCGAGCTTGCGCGCGTCGTCGGGATTATCCAGGAAGAGTTTGCTGATCTGGTCGAGCGCTCGAAGTCTGACGCCAAGAAGGATGGACGGATATTCAAAATCATCCTGTTCGGTTCTTACGCGCGCGGCAACTGGGTTGATGAACCGCATACGTCGAAAGGCTACCGCTCGGATTTTGATATTCTTGTCATCGTCAGCAACAAGGAGCTGGCCGATCCCAAATACTGGGACAAGACAACAGACCGGCTGATGTGGGACAAGGAGATCGAGACACCCGTGAGCCTGATTGTCCATGGCGCTCGCGAGATCAGCAATTTTTTACATGATGGCCAGTACTTCTTCGTCGACCTCGCCCGCGAAGGTGTTGTTCTTTACGAATTCGACGACAGGCCGCTGGCTGAAGCGAAACCGCTCAGCCCTTCCGATGCACTCAGGGTGGCTGAGGAGCATTTCAGTACCCAACTTAATAGCGCCAAATTCTTTCATGAACTCGCTCTATATTCTATCACCCATGATCAGCGAAATCACGCGGCTTTCAATCTTCATCAGGCAGTCGAGACCGCTTACAACTGCTACCTGCTGACACTGACAAACTATTCGCCCGCGTCGCACAATCTCAAATTCCTGCGTGGACTTTCCGAAGGTCGTGACCACCGTCTGATTGACATCTGGCCGCGCGACCGTCAGCGATTTACCACCTGGTACAACATCCTGAATGAGGCCTACGTCAAGGCACGCTATTCGAAGCGTTTCGAGGTTTCCGAAGAGGCGCTGACATGGCTTCAGGAGCGGACGGCGGAACTTCACAAGCTGGTTGAGACCCTCTGCCGCGAGTACATCGAAAAGCTCAAACAGGCCGCGGGACAAGCCGCAAATTCCAGCGACTGAGCGCCACCGGTGGCGGATCAATCCTGAGCTCAGGCAGCAGCCACCGCAGCGTGATCAACCACAGGGTCCAACCTACTTTTACAATCGCTATGTCGATCTCCCCGTAGAAACTGGTCTGTCTTCCAGGAGCAAAGCCGTGGTCAAAGCGGCAGTTCCGGTGCGACCGCAATCGAAAGGAATAATCGTGGCACGGAAAACCATCGAACAGCGCCTGGCTGAACTGGACGCGCAACGCTCCGCGCTCAAGGCCCGGCTTTCAAAAACCGAGCGCAACAACGATATGCGGCGCAAGGTCCTGATCGGCTCGCTCGTTCTGCATCATCTCGAAGCCTCGGATGATCAGGAGTTCAGCAAACAACTCGGTGAATGGCTGCGTCGCGAACTGCCGGGCTTTCTGACACGCGACAATGACAAGGCGCTGTTTGCCGACCTGATCGGACAAGGACTGACGGACAAGGGAGAGGGTAGCGACAGCGGGCAGGGTGCTCTACGACCCGAATACGACTTGCTTGGGCCGCATTCAAGAACATGATGCGCGCTGCCGCGCAGGATCCGATTTGGGCATTTCTGGCTTTGATTGCCATCCCCTTCCGGATCTGGAAACAGCTCGCCGGATTTCTCTTCATCCTTATCATCGTCACGTTTGTGATCGGCATGGGTGGCCGTCATTTCCTTGAGCAAACGGGTTTCGGTCACGGCTCGCCTGTCTACATCATCCCAGGTGTCTTAACCCTGCTGGCGCTCGCCGCCATCACCTTCCGGTTCATCACCGCTCCACTGATTTTGCATTTCGGGGACAGTGACGATGAGACCCATGGCTCCGCCCGCTTTGCGACAGACAAGGAGATAGCCGCTCTAACCTCATCCAGCTCCGGCCTCTTGATTGGTCGTGATACGAAAACGACCAGGCCCCTGCGCTATGATGGTCCGGCCCATCTCCTCACCATGGCGCCGACCCGTACCGGCAAGGGCGTCGGCACGATCATCCCGAACCTGCTGACCGCTGACCGTCCCATGATCTGCGTCGATCCAAAAGGCGAGAATGCAAGGATCACCGGCCGTGCCCGCCAGAAGTTCGGGCCGGTTCAGGTGCTCGATCCTTTTGCTTTCACCGGCAGACGCTCCTCAGCTTTCAATCCCCTGGCCATGCTCGATCCCCACAGCCTCGATGTTGCGGAAGATGCCAGCGCGCTTGCCGACGCACTCGTGTTCGACGAACCGGGAATGGCGGGCGAGGCGCATTGGAACGAGGAGGCAAAAGTGCTGATTGCCGGATTGCTGCTCGAGATTGTTGCGGCGGAGCCTTTGCGACGCCGGCACCTTGCAACACTTCGAGAGTATCTCACCCTTGCTCCGGAACAGTTTGCAGCGTTGCTCAAGCGGATGCAGGACAGCGATGCGGCAAGAGGTCTTGTCGTGCGTGCCGCAAACCGTCACCTCGGAAAATCCGATCGCGAAGCCGCAGGCGTTCTGTCCGCAGCCCAGCGCCATACGCATTTTCTCGATTCACCACGCATGACGGCCATCCTCAGTCGCTCGGATTTCCGGTTTGCGGATCTCAAGCGCAGCAACATGACGGTGTTCATCGTTCTTCCGCCCGACCGCCTCTCGACCTATTCGCGCTGGCTGCGCCTGCTTGTCTCTCAAAGCCTGCTCGAAATGGCTCGTGATCCGGCAAAGCCGGCGGCACTGGTTCTTTATTTGTTCGATGAGTTTACATCCCTTGGGCATCTGGCCCCAGTCGAACGCGCTATGGGTCTGATGGCGGGCTATGGTGTCCAGCTTTGGCCTATCCTTCAGGATATCCATCAGCTGCGCGCAACATACGGTCATCGCGCGGAACCTTCCTGTCAAACGCCGGCGTGCTGCAGGTCTTCGGCGTCAACGATCATGACAGCGCCCGCCTCATCTCTGATTTGCTCGGACAGGAGACAGTCGTGTTCCAGACGATGGCGAGAGCGCTCGATTCCGATAAGACCGGAATTTCCTATAGCCAGCAGCATACCGGCCGGCCGCTACTCACCCCGGACAAGGCGCGCAAACTGCCCGCAAAAGGACAATTGCTGTTCCTGGCCGGGCAACGACCAATATTTGCTGAAAAGCTTGCCTATTTTGCCGATCCGGAGTTCAGGGAGATGTTCGACGCGGTCTAACGCGCGACGAAAGGGCAGGCCAGCATCTGAGACCTCGTGTGCGCGGCCCTCGGGCTCTCTTCGGCGCAACGGGAAGCGGATAGATAAGCCTTCGTCCAAATTGCAGTCCTGTGGCGACGGTGGCATCGCGGAGGGGGGATCGTTTTCGACCGCGAGGTCTAGCAACGGGGTAATGACCTTGACAGGGCACCATAGGAGTCTAGATGGGTTTTCATAATCATGTTGGGAGTATGTAAATGAAGACGCTGGCAGCCGTTTCGGCTTTCGTGGGCAAGACCTTTGCCACCTGGGTAATCCTGTTTGCCGTACTCGGCTTCTTTTTTCCGGATACGTTCAAGCAAATCGCGCCCTGGATCGTCACGCTTCTGTCAATCATCATGTTCGGCATGGGCCTCACCCTTTCGGTTGATGATTTCAGAGAGGTTGCCAAAAGGCCGTTCGATGTGACGATCGGTGTGCTCGGCCAGTTTCTCATCATGCCGCTGCTCGCAGTTCTGCTCACCCGGATCATTCCCATGCCGCCGGAAGTCGCGGCTGGCGTCATTCTGGTTGGCTGCTGCCCGGGCGGCACGTCTTCCAATGTCATGACTTATCTCTCCAAGGGCGATGTCGCGCTGTCGGTCGCCTGCACCTCGGTCACCACGCTCGCGGCGCCGCTGGTGACGCCATTTCTCGTCTGGCTGTTCGCAAGCCAGTTCCTGCCCGTCGACGGTTGGGCGATGTTCCTCAGCATCGTAAAAGTCGTTCTGGTTCCGCTGGCGCTGGGTGCCGCCCTGCAAAAGCTGCTGCCTGGCCTCGTCAGGACCGCCGTACCGGCGTTGCCGCTCGTCAGCGTCATTGGCATTGTCCTCATCGTTTCGGCGGTGGTTGGACGATCCAAGGCATCTATCGCCCAGTCCGGGCTGATGATTTTTGCCGTCGTCGTCCTGCATAACGGCCTTGGCTATCTGCTCGGTTACCTCGCGGCAAAGGCAACGGGCCTGTCGCTTGCCAAGCGCAAGGCCATTGCGATCGAGGTGGGCATGCAGAATTCGGGCCTTGGCGCAGCACTTGCCACGGCTTATTTTTCGCCTCTCGCTGCGGTTCCGAGCGCCATTTTCAGCGTCTGGCACAATATATCCGGCGCAATCCTGGCGAACTGGTTTTCGGGCCGGGTGGACGCAGGCTCCGCCAACAAAGCCGCCTGAAGCTCCCAATCTGTCAGGCCGCCCGTCGTTCAGGCGGCCCGACCCTGCGTTAGAACGTCATAGTCTGACGTGCTACGGCAGGTGGATTAAGCCGGGCAAAGCCCTCCTGGCGCTGATACGGGAAATGCGGATAGGGAGCAGTCGTCCCGCTGGCCTTGTCCAGCGTCGCTACCTGTGCCGATGTCAGCTCCCATCCCACGGCATCGAGGTTCTGGCGAAGCTGTTCCTCATTGCGCGCGCCGATGATGACCGTGGAAACAGTCGGGCGTCTGAGCAGCCAGTTGAGGGCGACCTGCGGCACCGTCCTGCCTGTCTCTGCCGCAACAGCGTCGAGCGCATCGATCACGCGGTAGAGCTCTTCATCATTGACCGGCGGGCCGAAGCCGGCGGTTTCATGCAGGCGGCTACCTTCAGGCAACGGTGCGCCGCGGCGGATTTTTCCGGTCAGCCGTCCCCAGCCAAGCGGGCTCCACACCATTGCGCCAAGGCCCTGATCCGCCCCGAGCGGCATCAGATCCCACTCGTAGTCGCGGCCAACAAGCGAGTAATAGACCTGGTTGACGACATAACGCGGCCAGCCATATCGATCGGCGACCGCCAGCGACTTCATGATCTGCCAGCCGGAAAAATTCGAGACGCCGGCATATCGCACCTTGCCCGACCGGACGAGCGTATCGAGCGTCGAGAGCACTTCCTCAACCGGCGTGAAGGCATCGTAGGCGTGGAGCTGAAGGATATCGATATAGTCGGTCTTAAGGCGGCGCAGGGCGTCATCTACCGCGCGCAGCAGCCGGAAACGGGACGAGCCGGCTTCGTTCGGCCCGTCACCCATCGGCAGGCTGGTCTTGGTTGAGATGAGAACGCTGTCGCGCCTTCCCTTCACCGCTTCGCCGAGCACTTCCTCAGACGCGCCATTGGAATAGACATCGGCGGTATCGAATAGGTTGACGCCTGCCTCCATGCAAATATCGATCAGGCGTCGGGCTTCTGCGGCATCTGAGTTGCCCCAGTTGCTGAAGAGCGGGCCGGAGCCGCCGAAGGTTCCGGTGCCGAAACTCAAGACCGGCACTTTCAGACCGGATTTGCCAAGCTGGCGATATTCCATGAGACTTTCCTTTGTTGTTTCGAAATGGTCGTGGGCGGCGCGTCACGGCGTGGCCTTCTGCCCGTCCATTCGTGATCTGACAGATGAAGACTGCGGTGTGTTACAATCGCTGTCGCAAGATAGACGCCTGCTCTTCAATGAAATAGAATGCCGAAACTATTATCACTTGTGAGATGAAGTCATCATGGCGCGATTGGAGATCAACCGGGCAGGGGAGATGGAGATCTTCGTACGGGTCATAGAGCTTGGTGGTTTTTCCCGCGCGGCGGCTGCGGCTAGCATGACGCCTTCCGCCGTGAGCAAGCTGATCGCACGGCTGGAAAGCCGCCTTGGTGCGCGCCTGCTCAACCGTTCCACCCGTCAGCTTCAGATCACCCCCGAGGGCTGCGCCTTTTATGAGCGGGCCACCCGTATCCTCGCCGATATTGAAGAGGCCGAACGCGCCGCCGGGGAAGGTGAACGGCCTCTCGGCCGCGTGCGGATCAACACCAGCGCATCCTATGCAGCGCATATTCTTGCACCCATCCTGCCACGGTTTCTGGCGCTCCATCCAGGCATTACGCTTGATATCGTCCAGACGGATATGGTGGTCGACCTGCTTACGGAACGCACGGATGTGGCGGTGCGCGCGGGACCGTTAAAAAGCTCAACGCTTGTCGCTCGCAAGCTCGGTGAGACGAGAATGATCATCGCCGCCTCCCCGGATTATCTGGAGCGTCATGGCACGCCGCAGACAATAACCGATCTCGAAGATCACAACCGCCTTGGATTCGGCTACGCCCGATCAATCGACGGCTGGCCGTTGCGAGACGCCGGAAAGACCGTCGTTATTCCGGCCACGGGACGCGTGCAGGTGAGCGATGGCGAGGGTCTTCGTCGTCTTGCCCTTGCCGGTGTCGGGCTGGTTCGCCTTGCCGCTTTCACCGTGCGGGACGATATCGCCGCCGACCGTCTGATACCGGTCCTCGATCATCTCGATACGGGTGAAACGGAGATTTTTCATGCCGTCTACGTCGGCCAACGTGGACCGCTTCCGGCACGTATCCGGGCGCTGCTCGATTTTCTCGGCGAGTATGGGCGGGTAAAATGACCTTCCCTGGGCCCAAATGGCGAGTGGGATCAGGACCCTCAGGCCGCTAGAAAACGGTAAAGGCCGAAGGAGAAAAGGCTCATCGTTTCGGCCCTGAGAGCGTGAAGGCACCAGCCGATTCCAGCCTTACGCGCATGTCGCAAGCAAGTGCGCTTGGTATCGCACCGCAAAGGCTACCCGTCGTCACGACATTGCCAGCCTTCAGCGTGTCGCCGGTGTTGAATGCCGAATTGGCGAAGGCGACAAGCGGCGCAAGCGGATCACCATTTGGATGCTTGACCTTGGCATCGAACAGCGACACCGTTCCCTCTGTAACGGTGAGCTGCAGCAGGTTCTCACCGTTCCGGGTAAAGACCTCCACGATGCCTTCGTCTAGTTCCGGGCCGATGACGAAGCCGTGGTTGGCGAGGCGATCCGCCAGTAAGAGCGGAAACGGCACGTGGTTTTTCTCCACCAGCCTGTAGCGGAGAAGTTCAGCGCCAAGATGAACCTTGTCAATAAATCTTATCAGATCGGCCCTTGTCATCAGCCCAGCGGTTGAAGCAGGGACGTCGGCGGAAAGCGTGAAGCAAATCTCGACTTCGACACCTTCGGTGCCATCTTCAGGAAAAGAAGCGAGATTGGCGTCGTCGACCCTAACACAATCGAAAATCGGTGCCCCAACAGCCCCGCCATTTGGCCGGATCGCCAGTTTCCAGCCGGCGACGGGCTTTGCCAAGTGTTCAGCAAAAGCCCGCTGAACCGCCATGACCTCTGAAAGGCTGCCGGGAACGAGTCCCTCCGCTTCAAGCTCTGCCAGAGGAATTCTCGCGCCTTCATGAACTGCTTCCGCGAAGCGCCGTGCTAGTTTTTCGATTGACGTCATTATCTGATCCCTTCGGTCTGCGTCGCTAATGGTGGCACGATCTGTAGCTGTTCGCCAGCAGTTCCCGCAGATGACCGCGCTTGGACTGAGGGATAGTGATGCTGCTCCAAAACGACGGTTTTAGCCTTTGTTTTCAGTCTTTCTTGTCGTATGGGTGCCATGGATACACCCCAACAGAGAGTTACCGCATGACCGTGCAATTTCCGAGTATCGCGCAGACACTTGCCGAGGAGATCGGAACATTACGCAAATGGCTGGATGAGGATGCCCTGCCATTGTGGTGGGAGGCGGGGTCAGCCCGGCCGGATGGCGGCTTTTATGAGCGTCTCGGTCAGGATGCGAAACCGGTTTTTTCCGATGACCGCCGCGCCCGCGTCCAACCGCGCCAGGCTTATTGTTATGCCGCCGCCGGCCAGCATGGCTGGCACGGCCCCTGGAAAGACGCAGTGTTGCACGGGCTGTCCTGGTTCGAGAAGGTCTATCGCCTTGAAAACGGCCTTTACGGCAACCTGGCCGACCAGACCGGAAAACTGATCGACCCCTCCTTCGATCTCTACAACCAGGCTTTTGCGCTTTTCGCCGCAGCGCAGACAGCTGGGATCCTTCCCGAGCGGAGGAATGAGATGCGCAGCCGCGCGCTCGAAATCCTTGCCATTCTCGAACGCGACTACAGACACCCCATCGCCGGCTTCGAGGAGGCGAACCCGCCGCGCACGCCGCTTTGCTCCAATCCGCATATGCATCTTTTCGAAGCGATGCTGGCCTGGGAAGAACAGGATCGTGACGGCCCGTGGTCGGCACTGGCGGACGAGATTGCCGGCCTCGCACTTTCCCGCTTCATCGACGGCGGCAATGGCGGCCTGCGCGAATTCTTCGCCCATGACTGGACGCCATACGAGGGGGAGAAGGGCCGGATCATGGAGCCGGGCCACCAGTTCGAATGGGCCTGGCTTCTGGTGCGCTGGGG
>NZ_QLNF01000025.1:142032-145729 GCF_003261015.1 Agrobacterium sp. MS2
AAGCGATCAGGAAGGCAAAACGCCTGTTCGAGATCGGCGAGGCCTACGGCATCTGCCCGCGCCGGAAGGTGGCGGTAATGAGCCTTTACGACGATTTTTCGATGCGTGACGGGCTTGCGCGACTATGGCCGCAGACGGAATGGCTGAAGGCGGCGGTGCGGCTTGCCAGTGTAACTGATGGTGAGGAGCGGCAGCGTTACCTTGCCTCTGGTCTGAGCGCCATCGGCGCGCTGCAGCCTTTCCTTGACACGCCGGTCAAGGGCCTGTGGTTCGACAAATGGCCGGCGGACCGGCCGATGCTCGACGAACCGGCGCCGGCAAGCACGTTTTACCACATCGTCTGCGCCATCTATGAGGCCGAGGCGGTGCTGCGGTAAGGTATTGTTGACAAAGTGGAGTCCTAATCAGCCAAGGAAGAGAATGCCGGATCGTTGAACCGCAGTTGCCGACCAAGCGTGGTCTCGCGTCTCGACCATCGGATGAAAATGCCGCTTTTTCAATGGGACGTTTCATGTGTTGCGCGTTAGCTGGCCGTGTCACGATATGCACGAGAGGTAATGGAAAGTGGAATTCGGTTGACCTTGCCGCGCTGAAATAATACGTTTTGAAGTAAGCCCTAGTCTTTTGAGAGGAGCAGAGAATGAAGCGAAACCGTTTCATAGACGAGAACAGATCATCGGCATCCTGAAGGAGAATTGGGCGGGCATACCTGTTGCGGAGCTTTGTCGCAAGCACGGCGTCAGCGACGCCAATATCTATAAATGGAAGCCAAGTTCGGCGACAAGGACGTGTCCGAGACCAAGCGGCTGAAGACGCTAGAAGACGAAAACACGAAACTGAAACGGTTTCTGCGATGCTTGAACTGCCCCCATTTCGACCTGACAGTCGGCCTCAACATTCGGATCGGAGAGAAAGCGTTACGCAGCTTTTGGTTCGCCTAGTCCTGGCAGGCGAAAAAATAGAGCCGCCCACATGCTCCCTAAGCCGTCGTAAAAGCTCCGAGAAACGTCGGCCAAGGCGGGCATCCCTGAAAGCTCCCGCGTCTATTTCATGACTGCTCCAATGGGCGTCATTATCAGCAACTACATCGTCTCGAACCGAGATAAAGCACCACCTCAAACGAATCAGGTGCTGGACACAGGAAACGAGTTCTCTGAATGTGAGGATCTATGACTAGACCTGCGGCTATCGTTGGGACGTAAGCGGTGTGCCCATCACACTGACCACCAAGACGGGGGTCCGTTTTGAAGATCAGCCTTCAGACCCACGGCCAGTGTGCGTTGATCGTGGCCACACCGCAAATTCACATGCTGTCGATAAAGGGGCGTTGGACGAGAATCCATTCGTCAGGATATGGCTCGTGATCCTGGCGGTGCTTCGTCTGGTACTCGCCCCAGCCCTGCAGCTTCCAGTATTTCGTCATGACATCGAAATGGCTATGCCCGTTATCTCGCCAGCCTTAACAGCTCCCTTATTAAGGAGCGCTCTGAAGCCGTCTCCCATTGGGCCGGCAAGACAAAGGCCGGGGAGCAGTTGACCGTCTGGCTCGGGATCGAGCCAGATTTCGTGGACGAGTTCGTTTTTCATTGAAGTGTTTTACTTCACGAACCATCCTTCCGAACGAGGCGGTCGGACGCAGGGGCTACTACGTGCGGCAGTTGCTTGCCATGCCCGGATAATTCCACGGCAAAAGCTCATCGACGCGACGCTGCTTGTGACCGTTGACAATGGCGGTGAGCGTCGCCGTCAGATAGGCCAGCGGATCGACGGCATTGAGTTTGCAGGTCTCGACAAGCGAGGCAATGGTCGCCCAGTCCTCGGCCCCGGCATCGTGTCCGGCAAAGAGTGCATTCTTGCGATTGAGGGCAATCGGCCGAATGGTGCGCTAGACACTGTTGTTGTCGATCTCTCTACGGCCGTCCGTCAGGAAGAGCTTCAGGCCATCCCAGTATTTGGCGATGTAGGCCAAAGCCTCGCTAAGTGAGGACTTTGACGCAACACGGGCACGGTGATGGATGAGCCACGGCTGCATGTCTGCGACGAGTGGCGCTGATCGTGCCTGCCGACCTGCAAGGCGAGCCTCAGGATCAAGGCCGCGCAATTCTCCTTCAATGCGATACAACACGCCGATTCGTTTCACGCCGTCTTCGGCAATCGGTGCTGATCCATTGCGAGTGATCTCCACCAGCTTGCGCCGAGCATGGGCCCAACAATAGGCAAGCCTGATGTCCGCACCGACACGGTCTGGCGCGATCAGCCTGTTGTATCTGGCATATCCATCCACCTGCAGGACGCCTGAGAAGCCCTGCAGTATCCGCTCGGCATGAATGCCACCGCGCCTGAGAGCGTAGGTGAAGGCGACGCCGGGCGGAGCACCGCCGCCCCAAGGTCGATCATCCCGCGCCAGCGCCCAGAAGTATCCGGTCTTGGTCTTACGCGAGCCGGGATCGAGAACCGGGGCACGGGTCTCGTCCATGAACAACTTGGTCGAGCGCTTCAGGTTGGCTATCAACGCATCGAAGACGGGACGCAATTCGAAAGGTGCTCGACCGACCCAGTCAGACAGCGTTGATCGGTCGAGATTGATGCCCTGACGGCTCATGATCTGGGCCTGACGGTAAAGCGGAAGGTGGTCTGCATATTTGGAGACCAGCACATGGGCGATGGAGGCTTCCGTTGGAAGCCCTGCCTGGATCAGCCGTATTGGAGCTGGAGCCTGAACGAAACCGTCAGTGCAGGCGCGGCACGCATATTTGGGGCGACGGGTAACCATGACGCGGAACTGTGCGGGGATCACGTCCAGCCAATATAATGCAGGCAACCGCCGCAGGCGCATATCAGGCTTTCCCGCTCGATCACCTCTTCGACACGCGGAAGATGCTTTGGAAGGGAGCCGCGATTGATGGCGCGTGGCTTGGCAATCCTGTTTCTAGCAGGAGTGTCCGCCTCATCCTCGGTATGGACCACGGCCATAGCCGTCTCCAAGTCTTCCAGCGCTAGGTCGAATTGGTCAGGATCGGTCTTCTCGGACTTGCGTCCGAAGGCCGCCTGCTTGAATGCTGCGACCAGCTTCTCAAGCCGTTCGATCCGCTCATCTTTGCGGGCGATATGCTCATCCTTCCTGGCTATCGCCACGTCCTTCGCCATCTCACGTGCTTGTGCCGCAATCAGCATCGCCTTCAGGTCGGCAACATCATCGGGAAGCTCAGTGGCATCAAGCATGGCCGGAAGCTACCAAATCCCGAGCCGATTTGTCTTTGGAATTTGCGGTGCTGAGTCATCGTGCCGCAGCTATTCAATGGCCTCCGGCCTCTCGTCTGGACGGCATGAACCCGCCGCCGACCGAGGCCTGCGAACAGGGCTTCGAACTGGGCATGGGTTAGTGTCATCAGCCCATCTTTGATGCCTGGCCAAGTGAAGGTGTGCTCCTCCAGCCGTTTGTAGGCCATGACGATCCCAGAGCCATCCCAGTAGATCAGCTTCAATCGATCCGCCTGCGTGACCGGAACACGAAGACCGTTCCGGTAAACGGGTCCTTGCGCAGTTCGTTCTTCACCAGCGCCGCTAAGCCATCAGTAAGCGGCAAGGAGACCCCATCTGGCGCGGCTGATGCTGAGTAGGGTATGTCGGGCATACGAGTTCTCTGAATGTGAGGATCTATGTCTAGACCTGCGGCTAGCCTTGGGTTGATGCGAAT
>NZ_QLNF01000026.1:0-192376 GCF_003261015.1 Agrobacterium sp. MS2
CTGGAAGGCAACCGCCCCCATGGCCGCCGCCGCCATCATGTTGGTGCGCGCTTCGATATCCGTGCCGTCCTTATAGGCGCGCGGCAGGAATTCCTTGACGAGACGCAGACCCTCCAGCGCCACACCGGCGCTCATGGGATGATAAAAGGGCGAGGAATAGGCCTCCAGGCAATGGGCGAAAGCATCCATGCCCGTGCCAGCCGTGATGACCTTCGGCATGCCAACCGTCAGCTCCGGATCGCAAATGACGACGCCGGGCAAGAGCTTCGGATGGAAGATGATCTTTTTCACATGCGTCTGCGAATTGGTGATGACGCTGGCGCGACCGACTTCCGAACCGGTGCCGGCCGTCGTTGGAACCGCGACGATGGGCGCGATCTTTGAGGCGTCCGCGCGGGTCCACCAGTCGCCAATATCCTCGAAATCCCAGACCGGGCGGGTCTGCCCGGCCATGAAGGCGATGGTCTTGCCAAGATCGAGGCCCGAGCCGCCGCCGAAAGCGACGACGCCGTCATGGCCGCCATCGCGATAAGCTTTCACACCCGCTTCCATGTTGATTTCGTTCGGGTTGGGATCGACCTCGGCGAAGATCGCCCGGCCGAGACCCGCCTCTTCCAGCACATCCAGCGCATGCGCGGTAATCGCCATATTGGCAAGGCCGCGATCCGTAACGAGAAGCGGCTTCTTGATACCAAGCGTCTTGCAGGCTTCAGCCAGTTCCTTGATCCGGCCACGGCCAAGCGTGACGGCGGTGGGATAGCTCCAGTTGGCGACGATATTCATTTCGTGACTTTCTTCAGATGGTAGGATTTCGGACGGGTCAGGTTCTGGAAACCGAGGACGGAGAGCGAACCGCCACGGCCCGTTTCCTTCACACCGGTCCAGCAAAGCGCCGGGTCGAGATAGTCCGCGCGATTCATGAACACGGTGCCGGTTTCGATTTCGCGACCGATGCGCCCGGCGCGGGCGGCATCCTGCGTCCAGAGCGAGGCGGTCAGCCCGTATTTGCTGTCATTCATCAGGGCGATGGCTTCGTCGTCGTTCTTCACCTTCATGATGCCCACCGCAGGGCCGAAGGTTTCTTCGGTCATGAACTCCATCGAATGATCGACATTGACGAGGACTTGCGGCGCGACATAGGCGCTCTCACCATCATCGGCAGGGAACAGCTTCGGATCGACCAGTGCTTTGGCCCCCTTCGAGACGGCATCGGTAATCTGCGCACGAACCACCTTGGCAAAACGCTTGCTGGCCATCGGCCCGAGCGTGGTTTCCTGCTCCAGCGGATTGCCGAGCTTGTAGTTCGACACCCACGCGACCGACTTCTCGACAAAGGCGTCAAAGAGGTTTTCGTTGACGTAGATGCGCTCGATGCCGCAGCAGCATTGCCCGGAATTATAGGTGGCGCCATCCATCAGCGTATCGACGGCGGCATCGAGGTCGGCATCCTCCATGACGTAACCGGGATCCTTGCCGCCGAGTTCAAGCCCGAGACCGGTAAAGGTGCCGGCAGCGGCGTGCTCGATCGCGCGGCCGCCTTCCACCGAACCGGTGAAGTTGACGAAGTTGAAAAGGCCCTCGGAAATGAGCGCCGAGGTCGTGCCGTGGTCGAGGAAGACATTGATGAAAACATCGTCAGGCACACCGGCCTCGACAAAAGCCCGCACCATGCGCTCGCCCACCAGCAGCGTCTGCGCCGCATGTTTGATGACGACCGTATTGCCGGCCATCAAAGCCGGCGCGACGGTGTTGATCGCCGTCATGTAAGGATAGTTCCAGGGCGCTATGACGAAGACCACGCCATGCGCCTCACGCTCGATGCGGCGTTCGAAATTGCCGCTTTCCTCGATGACGAGCGGCGCCAACGCATCGGCTGCAATGGAGGCGACATAGTTGGAGCGTTCGTTGAAGCCTTTGAACTCGCCGCCATAGCGCACCGGACGACCCATCATATGGGCAAGTTCCGGCACGACCTCGTCCACCATTTCGTTGAGGCGTGCGACACCTTTCAGAACCAGCTGAACGCGGTCCTCAAGCGGGCGTCGAGCCCAGTCCTTCTGCGCCTTGCGCGCCTTTGAAACGGCGGCCCGTGCCGCCTCCAGCGACATCGCCTCCCGCTCGGCATAAATCGAGCCGTCGATGGGCGAGATATTCTGGATCATGGTCATGATGTTTTCCCGTAATGATTAGGCTCGTTCGAAACCGCGCGCCACTTCCCAGTCGGTCACGCGGCGGTCGTATTCTTCCTGTTCCCACGCCCCGGCGCGGACGTAATGATCGATCACATCGTCGCCAAAGGCGCTGCGCAGCATTTTCGATCCGTCCAGAAACGCAGTGGCGTCACGCAATGTCTTGGGTATCTCGCGCACATCCTTGCCGCCATAGGCATCACCGACAAATTCGGGCTCAAGTTCAAGTTTATTTTCGATGCCGTCAATGCCTGCTGCAAGCAGGGCGGCCATAGCGAGATAGGGGTTGAGATCGGAGCCGCCCACGCGGCATTCGATGCGGATGCCCTTGGTATCGGCGCCGCAGAGGCGATATCCCGCCGTGCGGTTGTCGAGGCTCCAGATCGCTTTTGTGGGCGCGAAGGTACCCGCCATGAAACGCTTGTAGGAATTGATGTACGGGGCGAGGAAATAAGTAATTTCACTGGCGTGGGCCAGCAGCCCGGCAACATAATGCCGCATCAATTGCGACATGCCGTGCTCCGCATCTTTGTCCAGGAACGCGGGCGTCTTCCCGTCAAGGCTCCACAGCGACTGGTGAATATGTGAGGAACTGCCGGCGGCATTGTAGTTCCACTTGGCGAGGAACGTCACGGCCTTGCCTTTGGACCACGCGATCTCCTTGGTGGCGTTCTTGATGATCGCGTGCCTGTCTGCCATGGTCAGCGCATCGGCATAACGAACATTGATCTCCGCCTGCCCCGCGGACGCTTCGCCCTTGGAATTTTCAACCGGAATACCGGCCCCCTGCAGGCCCTTGCGCAGCGCCCGCATCACATCTTCCTCCTTGGTCGTCTGGAAGATGTGGTAATCTTCATTATAGCCGCTGGCGAGGTTCAGCCCCTTGTAACCGCTGGCGCGCGCCGCGTCGAAAGTCTGGTCGAAGAGGAAGAATTCAAGTTCGGTCGCCATATAGGCCTTCAGCCCCATGGCCTCCAGCCGAGCCACCTGCTTCTTGAGAAGCGCGCGCGGCGAATGCGGAACCTCTTCGTGGGTGTGATGATCGAGCACGTCGCACAGCACCAGCGCCGTGCCTTCCAGCCACGGCACACGGCGCAGCGTCGAAAGATCGGGCCTCAGGACATAATCGCCGTAACCCTTCTCCCAGCTGGAGGATTTGTAACCGGGAACGGTCTCCATCTCCATGTCGGTGGCAAGCACATAGTTGCAGCTATGGGTTTCCTCAAAGGCGCTTTCGACGAAGAATTCAGCCTGGAACCGTTTGCCCATCAGACGCCCCTGCATGTCGACAAGGCAGGCCAGAACCGTGTCGATGCGCCCTTCGGCGACATCCATTTTAAGCGCGTCAAATGTGTAGCTCGTCATTTTATCCGTTCCCTTTATTGTCGTGACCGGGCGGCCGGGTTGCGGCCGCCCGTTTGTTTAAGCATCAGGCCTTTGCAGCCGCCGCTGCCATGGCAGCCTGCTTGTGCTCCAGCGCGAATTCCTCTTCCGGCGAGAGGATGAGGCGATGACGGCCGATGAAAGCGAAATAGGCGATGGCGACCGCAAACCAGACGGCGACCCAGAGCACGCCCTTTGTGAAGTTCGGATCCTGGATCTGGTAAAGCAGCGTGACGATGGCGATGATGACAGTCAGCACCGCACCTGGAATGCCGAAGGGCGAACGGAACGGCCGCTCGATATGCGGCAGGTTCTTGCGGAGCAGGATGAAGGAAATCGCCTGCATGATGTAGGAGAACATCGCGCCGAACACAGCCATGTTCAAAAGCACGCTGCCGATGATGCTGCCGCCCTGTTCCGCACCCAGCGCGAACCAGATGACCAGCATGACCGCAAGGCCGACGATCGCGCCGGTGATGTTGGCCACGTATGGCGTGCGGTATTTCGAGTGGGTGATCGACAGCACCGTCGGGAAATAACCCGCACGCGACAGCGAATAGATCTGGCGACCCTGCGCATAGAGTATCGTATGGAAGCTGGCGATGAGGCCGGTAAGCGCGACGAGACCAAGCAGCACGACACCGCCATCGCCATAGATCGCCTTGAAGCCATCAAGCAGCGGCTCAAGCGAGGAGCTGAGATGGAAGGCGCCGACGCCCGGCAGCGACGGGTTGAGCAGCACGATCATGAAGGCCGAAACCATCAGCGTGACCATGCCAAGGATGATACCCTTCGGCATGTCGCGTTTCGGATCGACGGATTCCTCAGCCGCGAGCGGCAGCTGCTCGATGGCGAGGAACAGCCAGACCGCGAAAGGCAGCGTGGCGAGAACGCCCGAAAAACCGAACGGGAAGAACGAGCCACCGCCCTCCGGCAGTTCCACCGCCTTGCCATCAGGTCCGACGCCGATGTTGAGCGCAAAACGCGAAAAATCGATATTGGGAATGGCACTGATCCAGAAGAACACCAGAACGGCGAGCGAAATCAGCGTGATGACGAGCGTCACCTTGAAGGAAAGCTCAAGCCCGAAGACGTTTAGCGCAAGGAATATAGCGTAAAACGCTATCCACACGAAGGGTGAATAGGCCGGATCGAGGCCGAGAATCGAGTTCACATAGGCTGTGATGAAGGTGACGACGACCGCCGGCGTCAGCACGTATTCAACATTCTCGCAAAGGCCGGTGATGAAGCCGCCCCATGGGCCCATGGCCGTGCGGGCGAAGGAATAGGCCGCACCCGTGTGTGGCAGCGCCGGGCTCATTTCGGCGATCGAGAATGTCAGCCCGAGATACATGATGGCGATGATGATGCCCGCCACCAGCATGCCGCCCCAGCCGCCAGTGGAGAAACCGAAATTCCATCCGGAAAAATGCCCTGATATGACCGCGCCGACGCCAAGCGACCAGAGCGACCACACGCCCGCATAACGGGATAGTCCGCGTTTTTCGAAATAGGATGCATCAGCTTTCTTGTAGCTGACGCCTGACGATGAACTGTCCATGCCCTTCTCTCCTGATAAGAAAAAAACAAGCCAGTCAGCCGTTATTGGCCGATTGTGCCCCAGTCTTCGGCGCCATCAGGAAACTCCCGGATCGCGCCGCACGCATCTGCTGTTCCCGTACCGCTTCGTTTTCCGGCTTCTTTGACCGGATGGCGGCAGTCTCCCTTCGATGCCTGACCCCGGTGTGTTCACCATCGGCCGGCCCCTGCTCCCTCACTCGTCGATCGATGCGAGTGCCTTTCCCATAAGCTCGTGTAGAAATGCGGCGATGTTCGCCTGCTCTCCTTCATCGGCGATCAGATCGTTGCGGATCTCGATCATGACGTTCAAAAGCCCGTCCGGCAGCGCATGCAGTCGCAACGTATGCGTCACGCCATCTTCCGGGCCATAAGGATCGTTGCGATTGACCGTGAGCGAGGCCCCTTCGGCACCTGTCAGCATGGCGTCAGCGAGACGGCTGTCGGTATCATGCAGGATGCCGATCTCAACCTCGCGGAACCGGCCGTGATAAACCGGCGTGAAACTGTGGATGGTCACCACCACCACCTTGCGGCCCTTCGCCTGCCGCTCGGCGATGATCTCGCTCACCCGGTCGTGAAACGGCACATACAGCGCTGACGTTCGGGCAAACCGCTCCGCTTCGGTGAGGTCGAAATTGCCGGGAATATCATATACTTCGCTTTTTACCGGCATGGCGGACGGCGATTCGGGGGGCCTGTTGCAATCATAGACCAGGCGGGAAAACCTCTGATAAATGAGCGTCGCGTCGAGCTTCTCCGAAAGCAGACGGGCAACGGCCAGAGCGCCGGGGTCCCATGCCACATGACTTGAAAGAACCTCGGGCGACAGGCCGAGCGTGCTTAATCTTTGCGGGACGGTGGCCGAAGCATGTTCGCAGACGAGCAGGACATCGCCCGCCGCACCGGCATTCTCGATGCCAACGGCCTGCCCTTCCGCTTCTGTGAAAAACCGCGAACGCACCGTCATGCACGTACCCCACCCGGAAAACCGTCTTCCCTAACGGCGAAAAGAATTCTTCACATTATGGCAGGTGTCAAATGGAATTTTGAAATTTTCTCTTCATTTTTCCATTGACTCAATCACGGGCAGAGATGTTTATTTTAGCGCACACACCGGCAGAAAGACCGGAAGGGGAAAGATTTGCGCAACACCGCGGCCACCGTGTCGGACGTCATCCATGCCCATTACGACGCGCTGACACGTTCCGAAAAACGGCTGGCAGAAAGCTTGCTCGGCAATTATCCGGTGTCCGGCCTCGGCAGCATCACCACGATTGCCGAAAATGCCGGTGTTTCCACCCCGACAGTGGCGCGGATGGTGCAGAAGCTCGGCTATAAGGGCTACCCCGAATTTCAGGCGCATCTGCACCAGGAGCTGGAAGCGACGATCTCCGGTCCGGTGGCCAAACATGACCGCTGGGCAACCAATGCGCCGGGCCTGCACATTCTCAACCGTTTTGCCGACGCCATTACCGGCAATCTGCGCGATACGCTTGGGGATCTCGATACCGCCGTCTTCGACAATGCCGCCGCGCTGCTTTCCGACCGCAAGCGCAGCATCTACTTCGTCGGCGGGCGCATCACCGGTGCGATTGCCGAATATTTCTTCACCCACATGCAGGTGATACGGCCGAAGACAACGCTGATGTCGTCCAACTCCAGCGCCTGGCCGCAATATATGCTGAATATGAGCGCCGGCGATGTGCTCGTCATTTTCGACATCCGCCGTTACGAGCACGATATGACGACGCTGGCAGAGGTGGCCAAGGCAAATGGGGTGCAGATCATCCTCTTTACCGACCAGTGGACATCGCCGGTGGCGCGTCATGCGTTGCATATTTTCCGGGTCAAAATAGAGGCCCCGTCCGCGTGGGATTCGTCTGTCGTTACGCTTTTTGTCGTCGAGGCGCTGATCGAAGCGGTGCAGAGCGGCACGTGGGACGAAACCAAGGAACGCATGAACGCACTGGAGGGCCTGTTTGAACAGACACGCCTGTTCCGACGTCCTGATAGAACGTGAATATGCGTAGCCGGCATACGACTTGACGCCGATGCCGCACGCTGATTGGATACCTGCGATCGCTACCAGCACGATAAAGCAGGGGAAAAACCAAGCTGGGGAACGCATCTGGTCTAACGGACAAAAACGGTCAACTCCCGCAATTGCTGGCAAAAAGCCCGATAATGGCGGAAAATGGGTTTAAAGTGGCGGAATCCGGATAAATGAATTGCCATCCAGCCGTCACATTAGCTTCATCGAGAATCCGTATCAGCGTCCGCAATATGAGAACACGAAGAGGAGAAAAAAGTGATCTCTCACTGCCGCCGACTGCTTGCTACAACCACCGCACTGGTCATCGCCTCCACCGCTATTGCCGCCGCTGAGCCGAGCGCCGAACTGATCGCCGCCGCCAAGAAGGAAGGCATGCTGACCACCATCGCCCTGCCGCACGACTGGTGTGGTTACGGCGACGTGATCGCCGCCTTCAAGGCGAAATATCCGGAAATCACCGTCAATGAACTGAACCCCGACGCCGGCTCCGCCGACGAAGTCGAAGCAGTCAAGGCAAACAAGGACAATAAGGGCCCGCAGGCGCCTGACGTCATTGACGTCGGTCTTGCTTTCGGCCCGCAGATGAAGGCCGAAGGCCTGCTGCAGCCCTACAAGGTCTCCACCTGGGACGAAATTCCTGACAACGTCAAGGATCCTGAAGGTTACTGGTATGGCGACTATTACGGCGTCATGTCGTTCTTCGTGAACAAGGATCTTGTCAAGGAAACGCCGAAGGACTGGGCAGACCTTCTGAAGGCTGACTATTCCGGTCAGGTCGCGCTTGCGGGTGACCCGCGCGCCTCCAACCAGGCTATCCTCGGTGTTCTCGCCGCCGGTCTTTCAACCGGAGCAAAATCCGGCAAGGAAGCCGGTGAAGCCGGCCTGAAATATTTCGCCGACCTCAACAAGGCTGGCAACTTCCTGCCGACTATTGGCAAGGCCGGTACACTTGCACAGGGTGCCACGCCGATTATCGTTGCCTGGGACTATAATGCGCTGTCTTGGAAGAAGACGCTGAACGACAACCCGCCGACGGAAGTCGTCGTTCCCGAGAAGGGCGTTCTCGCCGGTGTTTACGTGCAGGGCATTTCCGCTTACGCCCCGCATCCGAATGCTGCCAAGCTGTGGATGGAGCACCTCTACTCCGACGACGGTCAGCTCGGCTGGCTGAAGGGTTATTGCCACCCGATCCGCTTCAACGCCATGGTCAAGGCCGGCAAGGTTCCGCAGGACCTGATCGACAGCCTGCCGCCGGCAGCAGCCTATGAAAAGGCGATCTTCCCGACGCTCGAGGAAGTCGATGCCAACAAGGCGGCCGTCACGGGCGGCTGGGATAGCGTTGTCGGCGCGAACGTGAAGTAAATTGTTGAAAACGCACCCCGGCCGATCAAAGCCGGGGTGCTTCTTTTATAATATAGACCTTTATAGACAGACCGTTTGAAAACGGCGTTTGGGGACAAGGATGCCATCAACCAACACCGGCGGACCATCCGACGCGCGCAGAAAGCTGCCGCTGCATTGGATAGGCGTCGTACCTTTTGCCGTTTTTGTGCTGCTGTTTCTGATTATGCCGACGATGAAGATCGTCGTTGGCGCGTTCCAGCGGACAGACGGAACTTTCACGCTTGAAAATATTGCAGGGCTTTTTACCGCATCCATCCTTTCGGCCTACTGGATCTCGATAAAGATCAGCCTCGCTTCTGCAGCGCTCGGCTGCCTGATCGGCTTTGCCGTCGCCGCGGCCGTAGTGCTCGGTGGTCTGCCGCAGCGTATCCGCGGACCGCTTCTCACCTTTTCAGGCGTCGCCTCGCAATTCGCCGGGGTACCGCTTGCCTTCGCCTTCATCGCCACGCTTGGCCCGGTCGGCCTCCTGACCGTCTTCCTGAAGACGCAGATCGGCATCGATCTCAGGATGCTCGGCTTCAACATCCTGTCCTTCTGGGGTCTCACCGTCACCTATCTGTTCTTCCAGATTCCGCTGATGATCCTCATCATCACGCCCGCGCTTGACGGCCTGAAGCGCGAATGGCGCGAAGCGGCGGAAATTCTCGGAGCCACCGGCTTTCAATATTGGCGCATGGTGGCCTTTCCGATCTTGCTGCCGTCGCTGCTCGGCACCATGTCGCTGCTGTTTGCCAATGCCTTCGGCGCAGTGGCCACCGCAATTGCGCTCACCGGCTCCTCGCTCAACATCGTACCGATCCTGCTCTTCGCGCAGATTCGCGGCGACGTTCTCGGCAATCCGCATCTCGGTTACGCGCTCGCCTTCGGCATGATCGTCGTGACAGGCATTGCCAATGCACTTTATATCTGGCTGCGCGCCCGCAGCGAAAGGTGGCTGAAATGAAGCGTTTCTTCGCTTGGGGCGCGCTGATTTTCGGCCTGCTCTATTTCGCCCTGCCGCTGATCGGCATGACCAATTTCTCGCTGAAAATGCGGCGCGGCGAATATTCTTTCGACGCTTATGCCAAGGTGCTGGGCGACCCGCGCTTCCAGGAGACCTTCAGCTATTCCGTCGTCATGGCGCTGTTCACCATCATTTTCGGCGTCCTGCTGGTGGTGCCGACCGCCTATTGGGTGCGTCTGAAACTGCCGGGCCTGCGCCCCTATATCGAATTCATCACGCTTCTGCCGCTGGTCATCCCGGCCATCGTCATCGTCTTCGGTTATATCAGGCTTTACAACACCTCCAGCTGGCTGCCGCTGACCGGCACGAGCTTCGGCACCAACCTGCTTCTGATGTTCGGTTATGCCACGCTGGCCCTGCCCTATATGTACCGCGCCGTCGATACCGGCCTCAGAACCATCGACGTGGCGACACTGACGGAAGCGGCGCAGAGCCTTGGCGCGGGCTGGACGACCATCCTCTCGCGCATCATCCTGCCCAATGTTCTGGTCGCCGTGCTGTCGGGCGCCTTCCTGACCTTTGCCATCGTCATCGGTGAGTTCACCATGGCAGCCCTTTTGAACCGCCCGGCCTTCGGCCCCTACATGCAGCTGCTGGGTGCCAACCGCGCCTATGAACCGGCCGCGCTTGCCGTGATTTCCTTCGGCATCACCTGGGGTTGCCTCGGTCTGATCCAACTCGTTTCACGCTACCAGAAGGGCGCGCCTCCCAAGGCCTGAGGACAATATTTCATGAGCTTTTTGACACTTAGCAACATCAAGAAATCCTTCGGCTCCGTCCAGGTCGTACATGATTTCAACATGGCCATCGAAAAGGGCGAGTTCGTCTCCTTCCTCGGGCCATCGGGCTGCGGCAAGACCACGGTACTGCGCATGATCGCCGGTTTCGAAATCCCGACCGGAGGGTCGATCGTCATCAACGGCAAGGACCAGACAACGCTCCGGCCCAACCAGCGCAATATTGGCATGGTGTTCCAGGCTTATGCGCTGTTCCCGAACATGAATGTCTATGAAAACGTCGCCTTCGGCCTGAAAGTCGCAGGCAAACCGAAAGCCGAAATCGACGCGCGCGTGAAAGAAATGCTCCAGCTCATCCACCTGGAGCATCTGGCTGACCGTTATCCCTACCAGATGTCGGGTGGCCAACAGCAACGCGTGGCGTTGGCCCGTGCGCTCGCGCCGAAGCCGGAAGTGCTTTTGCTGGACGAACCGCTCTCGGCACTGGACGCCAAGATTCGTGTTTCGCTGCGCGAGGAAATCCGTCAGATTCAGCAGAAACTCGGCATCACCACCATTTTCGTGACCCACGATCAGGAAGAGGCCCTGTCGATTTCTGACCGCATCGTTGTCATGAATGCCGGCCGCGCCGACCAGATCGGCTCGCCCTTCGATATCTACAACACGCCCGCGACCCGCTTCGTCGCTTCCTTCGTGGGCACGCTGAACCTCATCGACGCGATCGTGGCGGACTCCTCATCCAACACCATCCAGGTCGGGGAGCAGCAGATCACCCTGCAAAAGCCGGTCAATGCGGCAAACGGCGAAAAAATCACCCTTGCCCTGCGCCCTGAAGCGGGTTCGCTCGGCAGCGACGCGAAAGGCGATGTCGCCATTTCCGGCACGGTCACCTCCAGCCAGTTCCTCGGCTCGGTCATCCGCACCCGCCTCGATCTCGGCGGATCCACGCTGTCATTCGACATGTTCAACGATCCCGGCACAGCACCGCCCGCCGTCGGTGAGCAGGTGACGCTGAAATTCGCAGCCGGCGACCTGATGCTCATCAAGGACTGAAGCGCTTTTCCAGCCGCAAAACCGCTTCGCCCATTTGCGGGAGATGGTAGAGCAGGTATGACTTCGAACCTGCATACCAACGATGTGAGGCCATGATGCGCGCGCTTTATTACGAACGATTCGGTGAGACCCCCGTTGTCGCGTCCCTGCCGGATCCGGAACCGACAGATGGCGGTGTGGTCATCGAGGTAAAGGCCACCGGCCTTTGCCGAAGCGATTGGCACGGTTGGATGGGACATGACCCGGATATTCGCCTGCCGCATGTTCCCGGCCACGAATTCGCCGGGGTGATTGCCGCTGTCGGCAAGAACGTCACCCGTTTCAAAACCGGTGATCGCGTTACCGTTCCCTTCGTCTCAGGCTGCGGCCACTGCCACGAATGCCGCTCCGGCAACCAGCAGGTCTGTGAGGCGCAGTTCCAGCCCGGCTTCACCCATTGGGGCTCCTTCGCCGAGTATGTCGCGATCGATTACGCCGATCAGAACCTCGTGCATCTGCCCGATGCGATGAGCTACGCAACGGCGGCCGGCCTCGGCTGCCGGTTTGCCACCTCCTTCCGGGCAGTGACCGATCAGGGACGCCTGAAGGGCGGTGAATGGCTGGCGGTGCATGGCTGCGGCGGCGTCGGCCTGTCCGCCATTATGATCGGCGTCGGCCTCGGTGCGCAGGTCGTCGCCATCGACATCGCCGAAGACAAGCTCGAAATGGCCCGTCAGCTCGGCGCAACGGCCACCATCAACAGCCGGTCCGTGGCCGACGTCTCCGAAGCGGTGCGCGAGATCACTGGCGGTGGTGCACATGTTTCGGTCGATGCGCTGGGTCATCCGCAAACCTGCTGCAACTCCATCAGCAATCTGCGTCGGCGCGGCCGTCACGTGCAGGTGGGCCTCATGCTGGCAGACCACGCCATGCCCGCCATCCCCATTGCCCGGGTGATCGCCCACGAGCTGGAAATCTACGGCAGTCACGGCATGCAGGCGTGGCGTTACGACGATATGCTGGCTATGATCGAAAGCGGCAGGCTCGCGCCGGAAAAGCTGATCGGCCGCCACATCTCCCTGACCGAGGCCGCAGCTGCCTTGCCTGCCATGGACAGCTTCAGGGAAAGCGGCATCAGCATCATCGACCGGTTCGAATAGGGATAATGGCTTTTGACACGGGGCACCGTTTAAGTGTCTTCCGTCAGGAGGAGCCCAACATGCTGTTTCTCGATAGCGTAACCACAAAAGAGAACCTCGACGGAAGCGACGTCTATCCTTTCTCCGTCCCTGCGCTGCGCCATCTGCAACGTCTTGAGTTCAAGACGCCGATCACCTTTTTCGCCGGCAATAACGGTTCGGGCAAATCAACACTGCTGGAAGGACTGGCGGCGGGAATGACTGCCTATGCCATCGGCAATCACGGTCAGGTAACCGACGATCTTTACCTTCAGCACGCCGAGACCGTGGCGAAGTCGTTCTATTTCGCCCGCAAGAAATATCCGAAAATCCGCATGTTTCTGCGCGCCGAAGACGTGCTTGGTTATATCCGCCGCCAGAATGAGGAAGCGCTGGACGATTTTCGCTGGGAGCGGGAAAAGGCACTGAAAAAAGGCGAGGATTTTCCAGAGGAAACGCCCGAGACATTTCGCAGGATCGTCAGGAACAATATACTCGACCGCCGTTCCCACGGCGAAGGGTTTATGGACATCATGCAGCAGAGGTTGCACGGTGCCGGTCTTTATTTTCTGGATGAACCGGAAAGCCCGCTTTCAATGCAGAAACAGCTCGAACTCGCCGCGCTCATCCGCCATGCGGCCGATCGAGGCGGGCAATTGATCATCGCCACCCATTCGCCCGTCCTTCTGGCCATTCCAGAGGCAACGATTTATCATTTCGACGAGGATGGCATCACCGAACGTCTTTATGACGAGTTGGAGACCATAATCTTCCTGCGGCGCTTTCTCGACAGCCCATCGAAATACCTGAGTGATTGAACAGCATAAGGCTTGAAATCGCGCTGCGCTTGCCGCATTCCCATAAGTAATACGAAATTTAGAAAAGAAGCAGCCTCATGTCTCCCACCACCACACCGGCGGCAGCCCGGCCCCTCAATAGCCAGGATTACAAAACGCTCGGCCTTTCGGCCCTGGGCGGTGCGCTCGAATTTTACGACTTCATCATTTTCGTATTTTTCGCGACCGTGATCGGCCATCTGTTCTTCCCGCCTGAGATGCCGGATTGGCTGGTGATGATCCAGACCTTCGGCATCTTTGCCGCCGGTTATCTGGTGCGGCCGCTGGGCGGTATCGTACTGGCGCATTATGGCGACCGTTACGGCCGCAAGCGTGTCTTCGCTTTCTCGATCCTCTTGATGGCTCTTTCCACGCTGGGCATGGCACTGATGCCGACCTACGCCACCATTGGCGTGGCCGCTCCCATCCTGCTCATCATCCTGCGCATGCTGCAGGGTGCCGCCATCGGCGGTGAAGTGCCCGGCGCCTGGACCTTCGTTGCCGAACACGTGCCCTTCCGCCGCGTCGGCCTCGCCTGTGGTTTCCTCACCTCCGGTCTTTCCTTTGGCATCATGCTGGGCTCGTTGATCGCCTTTGCCATCAATTCGCTTTTCACGCCGGAAGACGTGGCCGGTTACGCCTGGCGCATTCCCTTCCTGCTCGGCGGCATTTTCGGCCTCATCGCCGTTTATCTGCGCCGCTGGCTGGAAGAGACACCGATCTTCATGGAAATGAAGAAGTCGAAGTCACTGACGGACAAGCTGCCGCTCGGGCTGGTGCTGAAGCACCATATGCGCGGCGTGATCATCTCCGCCCTGCTGACCTGGGTTCTGTCAGCGGCAATCGTCGTCACCACGCTGATGACGGCGACCTTCCTGCAAAAGCTCTACGGCTATACGCCAACGCAGGCGCTCGCCGGCACCAGCTTCGGCACGCTGTTCCTGATCTTCGGCGTCATCATTGCCGGGGCGCTGATCGACCGTATCGGCTCCGGCCTCTTCTTCATGGGCGCCAGCATCTTCTTCGGTATCGCCACCTTCACCTTCTACAGCTACGCCGGCACCTCGCTTCAGACCATGTTCTTGCTTTACGGCGTCATGGGCCTTTCGGTCGGCATGGCCGGTGCGGTGCCCTATGTCATGGTGCGGGCGTTTCCGGCATCCGTCCGTTTTTCCGGCCTCTCCTTCGCCTACAACGTCTCTTATGCCGTCTTCGGCGGGCTGACGCCGATCGGCGTGACGACGGCGCTTGCGATCAACCCCATGGCCCACGCCTGGTATCTGGTCTTCATCGCCGTCCTCGCCTTCGCGATCGGTCTCTACCTCTATCTGCGCGGCAGCGAGATAGAGAGCCATGTCGGCATTGAGGAACTGGCGGCGTTGCGGTCGTAGGTTCCACAGTAAACAAAAAAGCGCGGGCAAGACCCGCGCTTTTTATTTGTCCCGGCAATGCGTGAACCATCAGGCCGCGCTATCGATTTTCTCCTCGCCGTTCGTCGGCACGTAGTTGAGCACCGGACCGAGCCAGCGCTCCACTTCCTCAACCGGCATATCCTTGCGGCGCGCATAATCCAGCACCTGATCACGCTCCACCTTGGCAACGCCGAAATAATAGCTCTCGGGATGACCGATATAGATGCCGGAGACGGAAGAACCCGGCCACATGGCGTAACTTTCCGTCAATTCCACACCCGCCGCATTGGTGGCGTCGAGCAGGGCAAACAGCGTCTTCTTTTCGGTGTGGTCGGGCTGGGCCGGATAGCCAGGTGCCGGGCGGATACCGGCATAGGCCTCTCCAATCAGCTCATCACCGGCAAAAGCCTCATCCGGTGCATAACCCCAGAACTCCTTACGCACCCGCTCATGCATGCGCTCTGCAAAGGCTTCCGCAAAACGGTCGGCCAGCGCCTTCACGAGGATGGACGAATAATCGTCATTCGCCCGCTCGAAACGCTCGGCAATCGCCACTTCTTCGATACCCGCCGTTACCACGAAGCCGCCGACATAATCGGCAACACCGCTATCGACGGGCGCAACGAAATCGGAGAGCGCCACATTCGGGCGTCCATCGCGTTTGGAAAGCTGCTGACGCAGCGTGAAGAAAGTCGCCAGTTCTTCTTTACGGCTCTCATCCGTAAACAGCCTGATATCGTCACCGACAGCGTTGGCAGGCCAGAAGCCGATCACCGCACGCGGCCGGAACCAGTTCTCCTCGATGATTTTCGCAAGCATTGCCTGCGCATCGGCATAAAGCTGCCGCGCCGCCTCTCCCTGCTTTTCGTCTTCGAGAATGGCCGGGAAACGGCCCTTCAGCTCCCAGGTCTGGAAGAAGGGCGTCCAGTCGATGTACCGGGAAAGCTCTTCCAGGTCGTAGGTCTCGAATACCTTTGTGCCGAAGAACTGCGGCTTGACGGCGCTATAGCTCGACCAGTCAATCTTGTGCGCATTCTCGCGGGCGCGGGAAAGCGGCAGGCGCTGCTTCTCACGCTCGTTGCGGGCGTGAGCCTCTGCCACCTTGGCATATTCGCTGCGAATACCGTCGATATAAGCCGGCTTCTGCTCGGCGGAGAGAAGCGCCGACACGACGCCCACGGCGCGCGAGGCGTCGGTCACATAGATCGCCTGCCCCTGCTCATACCGCGGATGAATTTTTACCGCCGTATGCACACGGCTCGTCGTCGCACCACCGATTAGCAGCGGGATGTCGAAACCCTGCCGTTCCATTTCTGCGGCCACATGCACCATCTCGTCCAGCGACGGGGTAATGAGGCCGGAAAGGCCGATCACATCCACCTTTTCGGCGATTGCCGTTTCGAGGATTTTCGTCGTCGGCACCATGACGCCGAGATCGATGATCTCGTAATTGTTGCAGGCGAGAACGACACCGACGATGTTCTTGCCGATATCGTGCACATCGCCCTTGACGGTCGCCATCAGCACCTTGCCGGCCGCCTTCTTCTCTTCGCCGCCGTTCAGGCGCTTTTCTTCTTCCATGTAAGGAAGAAGCACCGCCACGGCCTGCTTCATCACGCGAGCGGATTTCACCACCTGCGGCAGGAACATCTTGCCCGAACCGAAGAGGTCGCCCACCACGTTCATGCCGGCCATCAGCGGCCCTTCGATGACGTGCAGCGGACGCTCCGCCTTCTGGCGCGCCTCTTCCGTATCGGCCTCGATATATTCGGTGATGCCGTTGACCAGCGCGTGCTCCAGCCTTTTCTCGACGGGCAGTTCACGCCAGGAAAGATCCTGAACCTTGGTATCCTTGGCGCCCGTGCCCCGGAAACGCTCCGCGACCTCCAGCAGGCGTTCGGTCGCGTCATCGCGGCGGTTCAGCACCACGTCCTCGCAGGCCTCGCGAAGCTCCGGGTCGATATTGTCATAAACCGCAAGCTGACCGGCGTTGACGATGCCCATATCCATGCCAACCTGGATGGCGTGATACAGGAACACGGCATGCATCGCCTCGCGCACCGGTTCATTGCCGCGGAAGGAGAAGGAAAGGTTGGAAACGCCACCGGAAATATGCGTAAGCGGCATGGTTTCGCGGATGGTCTTGGTGGCCTCGATGAAATCAACGCCGTAATTATTGTGCTCCTCGATACCGGTCGCGACAGCAAAGACGTTCGGATCGAAGATGATGTCCTCAGGCGCCAGCCCGGCCTTTTCGGTCAGCAGCTTGTAGGCCCGCGCGCAGATTTCCACCTTGCGCTGATAGGTATCCGCCTGCCCCGCCTCGTCAAAGGCCATGACAACGACTGCCGCGCCGTAATTGTGGACGAGCCGCGCCTGCTGGAGAAACTTCTCCTCGCCTTCCTTCAGCGAAATGGAATTGACGATCGACTTGCCCTGAACGCATTTCAAACCTGCCTCGATGATCTCGAACTTCGACGAGTCGATCATGACAGGCACGCGGGCGATGTCGGGCTCGGCAGCGATGAGGTTCAAAAACTCGACCATCGCCTTTTCGGAATCGATGAGGCCTTCATCCATGTTGATGTCGATGATCTGCGCGCCGTTTTCCACCTGATCGCGGGCAACGGCCAGCGCCGCCGTGTAATCACCGGCGGTGATAAGCTTGCGGAACTTGGCCGAGCCGGTGACGTTGGTGCGCTCGCCGACGTTGACGAAGGGAATGTCCTTGGTCAGCACGAAGGGCTCAAGGCCCGAAAGCGACATGAAGGGCTTGTGCTCGGGGATCGGGCGCGGCTTGTAATCCTTCACCGCTTCGGCAATCGCCCGGATATGCTCCGGCGTCGAGCCGCAGCAACCGCCAACGATGTTCACGAGGCCGTCGCGGGCGAAACCCTGCACCTGACGCGCCATCATCTCAGGCGTTTCGTCATACTGTCCGAACTCGTTCGGCAGGCCTGCATTCGGATAGGCACAGACGAAGGTGTCGGCGACGTCTGAAAGCTCCTGCAGGTGCGGACGCATTGCATCCGCACCGAGTGCGCAGTTAAGGCCGATGGTAAAGGGGTTGGCGTGGCGCACCGAATTCCAGAAGGCAGACGGCGTCTGGCCGGAAAGCGTGCGGCCGGATAGGTCTGTGATCGTGCCCGAGATCATGACCGGCAGGCGGATGCCCTTGGCCTCGAAACGCTCCTCGCAGGCGAAGATCGCCGCCTTTGCATTCAGCGTATCGAAGATTGTCTCGATGAGGATGATATCGGCGCCGCCGTCGATCAGGCCGTCGATCTGCTCGCCATAGGCGATACGCAGATCGTCAAAGCTGACGGCGCGGTAACCGGGATTGTTGACATCTGGCGAAATCGAGGCCGTACGGTTGGTGGGGCCGATGGCGCCAGCGACAAAACGGCGGCGGCCATCTTCCCGCTCGGCGCGCTGGGCGGCGCGGCGGACGATCTGCGCACCCTCGCGGTTGAGGTCATAGACCGCATTTTCCATCTCGTAATCGGCCTGCGCGATGCGGGTCGAGGAAAACGTGTTGGTTTCGAGAATATCCGCACCCGCCATGGCGTAGCGATAGTGGATGTCTTCGATAGCGTCCGGCTGGGTCAGAATCAGAAGGTCGTTATTGCCTTTCTGGTGACAGGCGCAGCCGATGAAGCGGTCACCACGAAAATGATCTTCGTCAAAGCCGAGACCCTGAATCTGCGTGCCCATGGCGCCGTCGAGAATGAGGATGCGCTCGCTGGCGGCTTCGCGCAGAGCCTTGAAAATTTCCGCGCCGTCGCGCTTTGCCCCCTCAGGGCCAAACAGATCGTCAAACACGGGCACACTCCTCATTTCGATTTGCAAGATCGCAAGTCGTCAAGTCACATAAAGATATGTTTATGTCAATATATCTTCAAGCGACAGGCATGGCTTTGCGTCGTTGCGTCACGTTACGAAATATCGCTGACAGATGACAGGCTTATACGGCAAGGATATAAGCCGAAGCAGCAAACCGCATGGAGGACGCGATGTCTGAGGACGATCACAACAGCCGAAACTGGAATACCCTGCCCTGGCACCGCCAGTGGCTGGTAAAACAGGCCGAGGGGCTTTTCGACTTCTTCCAATACCGGGCGCTCAATCCTGCCGGCGGCTTCTACGATCTCGATGTCAAGGGCGCGCCGCTGCAGGCAAACGATCCCGTGCGCGGCATCCATGCCTCCGCGCGCATGGTGCATTGCTTCTCCATCGGCCATCTGCTCGGACGTCCGGGCTGTGGCGATATTGTCGACCACGGCATGACCTATCTCTGGAACAGGCATCGCGACAGCGAGCATGGCGGCTATTTCTGGCAGGTTAACGATGCCGGCCCCGTGGACGCCACCAAGCAGGGTTACGGCCATGCCTTCGTGCTTCTGGCCGCCTCCTCCGCCAAGACCGTCGGCCACCCGCTCGCCGACCAGATGCTGGCCGATATTACCGAAGTGCTGGAAACCCGTTTCTGGGAAGAAAAACACGGCGCGATCGCCGAGGAATTCAACCGCGACTGGTCGCCCATCGATAATTATCGCGGCCAGAATTCCAATATGCATCTGACCGAAGCGTTGATGGCAGCCTATGAGGTGACCGGCGACAATAACTACCTCAACAAGGCCGAACGCATCGCCGACCTCGTCGTCCGCCGCCGCGCCGGTGAGCTGGATTTCCGGGTGCCGGAGCATTTCGACGAGAACTGGACACTCGACAAGGACTATCGCGGCAACGAAATGTTCCGCCCCTCCGGCTCCACGCCCGGCCACTGGCTGGAATGGGCACGCCTCGTCCTGCAATTATGGGTGCTGGGCGAGCGCCGCCATGACTGGATGCCGGTTGCCGCAAAATCGCTATTCGTGCAATCCATGGCGCTCGGCTGGGACCGCGAAAAGGGCGGCTTCTTTTATACGCTCGACTGGAACGACAATCCCGACAAGCGGGCAAAGCTCTGGTGGCCCATGTGCGAAGCGGCGGGTGCGGCCCATTTTCTCAACGAAAACCTGCCGGCGGACCCTTTCTATGAAGACAGCTACCGCCGCATCTGGAGCACCATCGCCAACAGCTTCATCGACCATGAAAATGGCGGCTGGCATGAGGAACTGACGGAAAATCTGGTTCCCGCTCACACGCTGTTCCCCGGCAAGGGTGATATATACCACGCCCTCCAGGCCTGCCTCATCCCGCTTTTCCCGGCTACGGGCAGCCTGACAAGGGTGATCGGGGAAAGCGGCGGGGTTTATTAAGCGCGTTGTTCGCAACGGCGTTCGAAGACTTCTACACTGTCATGCTCGGGCTTGTCCCGGGCATCTGCAGCCTATCGGCCGGACGCAACGCGGTTAGATCCCCGGCATTGGGCCGAGGATAAAGCAGCAGTCAGAACCCGATGGTTTCCTCGAAGTCATCCCAGGACTGATACATTTCATAACGCCCGATGCCGGGGATCGGCACATGGCCGTAATAGGGCGAAAGTTGAAACTCGGCGGCCGCCTCGCTCTTGCCTGCCACGGCGGCCACATAGATCGCAGAGGCAAGCCCGGTGCGGTTCGCGCCATGTTCGCAATGGATGAGAACAGGCTTTTCCGCATTGCGCAGCACCGCCGCCAGCGTTTCTGAATCTTCCACCGAGACTTTCTCGCTTGAGCTCAGCGGATAGTCGACCAGCCGGATGCCGTTGTTTTTCGCTGCCTTGCTTTCGGTATCATACCAGGCTTCACGCTTTTCATCGCGCAGGTTGATGATGGTCTTGATGCCATAGGCCTTGGCGTAAGCGGCGATGTCCTTGCCACTCGGCTGAGCCGAACGATAAAGCTCGCCGGGAATGACCTCGTGAAAATTCCCCGTCAGCTGGCCGATGCCCATATGTGCGCCGGCCAAAACCGGGAGGGCAACGAGGCCAATGGCCGTGATCTTCAAAAACTTCAGAAAAATACGCAAAACATCAACCCGCGACATCAATCGAATGTGTGGCAGATGACACCGCAAACCGGCGAAAACAAGTCACGCCCCGTCGCGGCCCGTGCGCTTCGCAAGCAGCCGGGGCACGGCAGGCCCATGGAGCGGTTGCAATGCAGGGCCTTTGGACCCAAGCATAAATTCTCAAAATACCGTGATTGCCGGCACCGGCGTGATCTCTTCAATCAAATTCGGCGGAAATGACGGTAACCCGCCACTCCAGCCTTTGCGGTTCCACCCGCTCGTTGTTGCGCAGGCGAAATGTCCGGCAGGCGGTGAAGGTTTCGCCAGCTTCGATCCGCCTTTCGCTGACCTGATAGGGATCGAACGATACGGAAGCTCGAAAGGCCGGTTCGAAGCCCTCCAGCGTGTAGGTCAGACGCTGGACCGCGACATTGTTATCATTGCGGAAGCTGACGCGAATGGGCAGTGCAGAATCCGGACAGGCGGCCTCGAACCCGGCAGTCGCGACGATATGCTCCAACCGCTGGCTGCTGCGACGCCAGTCATAAATGACAAAGGCAGCCGTGCCGGCCCATATCAGGAGCAGGCAGATGACCACTGGTTTGAGATGCCGCGGAAATGCAATAAGGGTGAGGAGAAGAATGGCGCTGAGAACGGCTCCGACAATCACGTCGCCCCTCCTCCGCTAAAATAAAGCTCCATACGTTTCTGCCCTCCCCTGCCCTTCCAGCCACAAACGGCCGCGCGAGGCGGTCGTTGGGGTATTATCTCGACGGCGGCTCAAGCCTCTAGCATATGGCGCGAAGCACCGGCATCGCAGCCGTCAGCCACAACTCTATGGGTGCTCCCCCCGGTGTCAAGACAACCAAGCGCGACAGATAGCGCCGGCATTGCCGTCCTCAGAAAGAACGGCGAAGGGAACCAAACGCCGCCGAAGACGTTCGCAGCATCAGAACAGCATGGCGGGACATCACGAAACGCCGCGGCATGGAGGTAAGTAGGCCAGCCGGCAGGGACGACAAGCCGCCCCTTGGCACCGCCGAAAGCCACACCATATTAAAAGTTACTAAACTATGCTACATATCAGTCAGCTCAGGGAGAAAACGATGAAAACGCTGATCGTAACGTCGCTCCTGGCCCTTTCGGCCAGCACCGCAATGGCCGCGGATGCCGTCTACGAAACACCGGCGCCTCCGGTCGCACAGGAAACGTTGCCAGTCTTCACCTGGTCTGGTCCTTATCTTGGTATTCAAGGTGGCGCGGGCTGGGCAAATGGTGATTTTTCGGCCGGTGCCCCCATAGGCTCGGATAATTTCGATGGCGGCATTCTCGGCGCCTTCGCCGGTTACAATTACCAGTTCGACAATAATTTCGTTCTCGGCATCGAGGGTGACGTCGACTATAACTGGAATGACAATGATTATGCGGGTGTGAACATTGGCACCGACTGGCAAGGGTCCGTTCGTGGCCGCGTTGGTTATGCCTTCGATCGCGCCCTGCTTTATGGCACCGCCGGCTGGACCGCCACACGCGGCTTCATCGACACCCCCGGCGCCGGCAAGGATAGCGCCACCTTCAACGGCTACACCGTTGGCGCAGGTCTGGATTACGCCTTCACCGACAATGTCTTCGGCAGGCTGGAATATCGTTACAACGATTACGGCGACAAGGACATATTTGGCATCAATACCGACCTTGACCAGCACACCGTCAAGGTGGGCCTCGGCGTGAAGTTCTGATCACAATCGAGTTTTGTAGACCCGAAGCCCGGCCATCCGCCGGGCTTTTTTCGTTGCAGAAGCCCAGCGCAGGCTACGATCCGCTCTGCGAAAAAACGGAACAATATGAACTCCGTAAAAATGAAACATTCACAAGCCGTTCAGCAGTTCCGTGCCATCATGCGGGCATAATGAGCCTCTATCTCCCGAAGCAGGCTTATGGAGTAGCCCGATGAAAAAGATAATTCTTTCCACGATTGCCGCGCTTGTTGCCACTGGCAGCATCTTCGCATCCTATGGCAGCGCCAGCGCGCAGGACTATCCCTACCGTCCTCGTTACGATCGGGGTTACGACCGTGGCGGGCCGCCGCCACCGCCCTATCGCGAACACCGTCGCCACAATGATGGCGCAGCCATTGCCGGAGGCCTCGCCGCAGGCGTCATCGGTGGCCTGATCGGCGGCGCCATCGCCAATAATAGCGGCCCCCGTTATTACGAACCGCCACCGCCGCCGCCGCGCTGCTGGTTTGAAGACCGGCGGGTTCCGAATTCCTATGACGGCGGCTGGCACACCGAAAGCATGCGGGTCTGCAACTGATGTCCGATCCTGCGGCCCGGTTTGTTTCAAATGGCAAGCCGGGTTGCTTTCAGCGAATGAGATGGCGGGATACGATTTTCATCCCCACGACGCGCTCTCACCGACACTGCGTGAGGTGCGACAGCACCCCTGCGATCAGCACAGAAAATCAACAACCATCTGATTAAAAAAGAAAAATGGTGGGCCTGGAGAGACTCGAACTCCCAACCAAGCGGTTATGAGCCGCCGGCTCTAACCATTGAGCTACAGGCCCCTTCGGAAAACGCTATCCGAAACACCGGTTTCGCAATGGTTCGAATCCGGTGGTCACGCTCTAACGCAATTTTTACAGCCCGACAAGCCATTGATGCTTTCGCTAAACAGTGCCGCCGTATTAGCTACACAATCTAAGGCAATACCCGTTCAAGGGACTCAATCAACGAGGAAACACCATGAAGACAAAATCGGCCCGCCTTTTTGCACTTAGCGCAATGACAGCAGCAGCCATGATGCCGCTCTCCGGCCAGTTGCTCGCGCAGGAGGCCACCCCGCGTGAAGCCACAATCAGCGTTTCCGGCGAAGGCCAGGCGGCCATCGCTCCTGATATGGCAATACTGTCGTTCAGCGTCGTCAAGCAGGCAGAGACCGCGGCGGCCGCTCTTTCGGAAAATTCAAAGGCGCTGGCCGATGTTCTGAAGGCGCTGAAGGAGGCGGCGATCGAGGATCGTGACCTGCAGACCAGCAACTTCTCGGTGCAGCCGCTTTACAAGCATTATGAGCCAAAGGACGGCGTCTATGTCGCTCCCGAAATCACCGGTTACCAGGTGTCCAACGGCCTGACCGTGCGGGTGCGGGACCTGAAGAAACTCGGCGCGATCCTCGATACATCCGTCAAGCTCGGCATCAACCAGGGTGGAGACATCAGCTTCACCAACGATAAGCCTGAAGCCACCGTCACCGAGGCTCGCAAACAGGCCGTGGCAGACGCTCTTTCCAAGGCCAAGACCCTGACGGAAGCTGCTGGCGTAAAGCTCGGCCGTGTCATCCAGATCACCGAAAACTCGCAGCGCCCGATGCCGGTGCCGCAGGCCATGATGCGCGCCTCCATGGCGAAGGAAGCGGACAGTGTCCCGATTGCCTCTGGTGAAAACAGCTACAGCGTTGTGGTCAACGTCACCTTCGCGCTCGAGCAATAATCGGCAAGGGGCGGCTTTTGGGTCGCCCGCACCGGCTCGGCCTCCGCCATAGCACAGATAAAATGAAACGCCCCTCGCTACCGTTCAGGAAGCGAGGGGCGTTTTGTCCATCTGCCGGGACGGGGATGCCGGCAGATCGATCAGGATCGCTGCCTTTAGCGGCGGATCACAGGGCAGCCGCGCTCATTGGCGAATACGATGCGGTCACGGCCGTGGCGGTCAAAACCTGCAACGACGACGCGGCGCGGAGATACATCAACAACACGTGCGCGGCGAAGACCCATGCGGCTTGCCTTTTCTTCCGCAAGCCAGGGCGAGCAGCCACGGCGCGGGCGATCCGGGCGGCCCCAGCCGGGACGATGACCATAACCATCCTGAACCTGAACTCGGAACTGTACATCCGAGCCGGCCGAAGCAGCTGGAGCGGTGACGGAAATACCACCAAGGGCGATGAGGGCAGCCAGGCCGGCTTTTGCGAAGGTGCTGAACATGAACTCACTCCGTTTGTTTCTTTGACGGCGGGGGAACATCCCCCGGCGATTGACGAGACCCTAGACTCGTCCATCTGAATATCAGCAGAACCGAATGTTCAGCAGGCGTTCAGGGTGGTTAACGCGCACACCCCGATCAGGATCCGCACATCACGGCGAGATATGCAGCACGACTTCGCGCCGATGCGACTGATCGCGATGTTCGAAGAGATAAAGGCCCTGCCAGGTGCCAAGCACGAGCCTGCCATCCGTGATGGGAACGCCGATGGAAACCATTGTGAGCGCCGATTTGATGTGGGCGGGCATGTCGTCGGGCCCCTCCAGGGTGTGGACAACCCACCGCATGGAAGGATCGCTAGAAGGCGGGACGAGACGGGAGAAAAACTCCGTGAGATCGCGCCGGACGTCGGGATCGGCATTTTCCTGGATGAGCAGGGAACAGGACGTGTGCCGGACAAAGACTGTCAGCAAGCCTTCCGTTACCCCGGCCTGATTTACGAAGCCTTTTGCTTCAGAGGTAAACTCGTAAAGGCCCTGCCCGTGGGTAGAGATGATTATTTTCTTCTGCGGCACGTTTTTCTTTCAAATAGTCGGGAACAAAATCGGCGCTGCGAACGTTGCACCATGTCAAATTCTATCCGATGGCGATAGGTATAAGACGACAGGGCGATAACAGCCCATGACAGCAGAACGGAAAACCGCCACTGCAGTTGCATAAAACGGGGAAGGGTTGGCAATATAATAATGAATTATCCAGGCTATCCCTTCCACAGACGAACACGGCATTTACAGCGCAGGACTGACACAGGGTGCGAAAGACTTTCTCATGGCACCCACTGACTATCGTGTCGATCTGACCAATTGCGACCGCGAGCCCATCCATATCCCCGGCTATATTCAACCCCACGGCTGTCTCATCGCCTGCGATAACGCTTTGCGCATGGTGCTGCGGCATTCGGCAAATTGCTGCGGCATTCTGGGTGTGGAAGGCGATATCAATGGCCGGACCGCCGAAGAGGTTCTGGGCAAGGACCTCGTACACAACCTCCGCAACGCGCTGACTGTAACCGGGAGGACAACGCGCCCGGCCATGTTGCCCGCAACGGAAATGGGCGATGGCAGAAGCTTCGACATTTCGCTTCACCGCTACAAATCCACCACGATCATCGAATTCGAACCGTCCCGCAGCGAAACCCAGCCCCTGGGCACCGCACGCAAGATGGTGGATCGCATTCGCGAGGCGGACAGCGTGGAAAGCCTCATCTCCAGAACGACCAGGCTGGTAAAGGCGACGCTTGGCTACGACCGGGTAATGATTTACCGCTTTGAGGAAGATGGAGCCGGCAAGGTCGTCTCGGAAGCAAAGCAACCGGAACTGGAAAGCTTCCTCGGCCAATATTTCCCCGCCAGCGACATACCCCAGCAGGCCCGCACGCTTTATCTCAAGAACACGCTCCGGATCATCTCTGATGCCAGCGGCACACGAATTCCCGTGTTGCCCGCCCTCGATATCTCCGGCGAACCGCTCGACCTCTCTTTCGCGCATCTGCGCAGCGTCTCTCCCATCCATTGCGAGTATCTTCGAAATATGGGCGTCGCCGCGTCCATGTCGATTTCGGTGATTGTCGATGGCGCCCTCTGGGGTCTGATCGCCTGTCACCATTATTCCCCGCGCGTCCTGACCATGCCGGTGAGGATTGCCGCTGAAATGTTTGGAGAATTCTTCTCCATGCATTTGCAGGTCCTCAAGCAGAAACGTCGGCTGGACACCGTCAACCATGCCCATGCCGCGCTCGATCGCTTCCTGCGGCTCGCCGCGCACCACGCCAATATCGAAGAACTGCTGATCGACAGTTTTCAGGATTTTGCCGATCTGATGCCGTGTGATGGTGTAGGTCTCTGGGTAGACAACAACTGGCACGGCCATGGCGCAACGCCACCGCATGACGCCATTCCAAGGCTCGCGCGTTTCGTCGCCTCGGCTTCGGAAGGCAGGGTCTGGGCGACCCATGCGCTGTCGCAGGCGATACCTGAGGCGGAAATCTACGCCGACACGGCAGCTGGAATGCTCGCCATCCCACTTTCTCAGGTGAAACAGGACTATCTCCTGTTTTTCCGCAAAGAGATCGTGCAAAATCTGAACTGGGCCGGCAATCCGGAAAAATCTTATGAAACCGGCCCGATGGGGGACCGTCTCACACCACGCAAGAGTTTCGCGATCTGGAAAGAGACGGTGCATCAGAGGGCGCAGCCCTGGTCGGAAGATGACCGGGAAATAGCAGAAGCCGCCAGAATTGCGCTGGTCGAGGTCGCCTTCCATCACAGCGAGCTAATGGCCGGCGAAAGGGAACGCGCCGAAGTGCGGCAGCGCATGTTGAACGAGGAGCTCAACCACCGCGTCAAGAATGTTCTCGCCATCATCAAATCGCTGGTCGGCAATCCCTCACAGGAAGGCAAGACCCTGCAGGAATATGTGGCTGCCCTGAAGGGCCGTATTCAAGCCTTGTCCTTTGCCCATGATCAGATCATCCGAGGCGAAGGCGGCGGCGCGCTGCGCGATCTTCTCGACGCGGAATTGTCGCCGCATCGTTCCCCGGAAACGACGGTGAAACTCGAAGGTCCCCACGTCACACTTGATTCGCGCGCCTTCTCCGTCATGGCGCTCGTTCTGCACGAACTGGCGACGAACGCCGCCAAATACGGTGCGCTTTCGCAGAACGGTGGGCAATTGCATGTGCGCTGGTGGGTCAACGAAAACCGCGATTGCGAAATCGAGTGGCGGGAAGTGCTGACCACCAAGCTGCCGACGCCATCCCGCGCCGGCTTCGGAACGGCGCTGATCAGCCGCAGCATTCCCTACGATCTCGGCGGACGCAGTACGTTGCGCTATTTGCCCGATGGATTGGAGGCAGAAATTATGCTGCCCTTCCGTCATGTCTCGTCAGCCACCGAAAGTGTCGAAGTACCCACAGAAAATGAGCCCGCGCGGCAATCCAGCCGCTATAACCGGGAGGAGCCGTTGAAAATATTACTCGTCGAAGATCAGATGCTGATCGCCATGGATGTCGAAAACATGCTCGAGGATAACGGCATCAAAACCATCGAAACGGCGACTTCGTCTGCGATGGCAATTGAAAAGCTGAAAAGCTATGTGCCTGACGTGGCAATTCTCGACATCAATCTCGGTTCGGACACCTCCATTCCCGTCGCCCGGGAACTTCACCGCCGTGGCATCCCGTTCATGTTCGCTACCGGCTACGCCGATGGCAGCATGGTGCCGGATGAATTCGGCGCTGTTCCGGTTATCAGGAAGCCCTATGATGAGGATGCGCTAATGGCCGGGATTGGGGTTTTGGTGGGCGATACGGAGCGGGCATAGGAACGCGGCGTCATCCTCGGGCCGTCCCGGATATCCGCAACCTGCCGATTGTCCCGACTAGGCCTCAGCCGCTCAGACATGAGTAAGCGCGCCCTCACTGGAATCGTGTAAAGCCGCGCTTTTTCGCATCTTCGGGGCTGACTTCATTCCCGATTTTAAACCGGAACTCCGTGACGGTATAGTTTTCGAGATCAACTTCGCACTGGAACGAAACATCGTGCCAACCATTGGCCGTGTTGAACGCGCCGCCGGAAGCATCGATCGAATTTCCGGAAATCCTCCCACCTGTGTCCGAATAGGGGATCATGCCTCTGGCGGCAAACCCCGCTTCCTGAATCTGCGCCAGAGCTTCCGTGCTGCAAAGCTGAACGATGCGGCGGCGCGGCGGCAGATCACCGAACATCTGGCGTCTCTGGGCGGGTGACAGCACGGATGAAGACAGAAGATTTTTGGCCGCCGGAAGTTTCGCGGGCTTCTTTTCTTCCACCTCAGCAGGCTTTTTCTCGGTCGGTTTTGCCTGCGGAACAGGCGGCTCTTCCGGCGGAACCTCCTCCTTCAGCGGTGAAACCGCAATCTCGCCCTTCTCGGCGGAAGCCTGAAGATCGCTATTGGCGGCGGCAGGCGCGGGCTTTTCCTCGGCCGTGCTCTCAGGTGGGCTTGCAGGCATCTCGGAGGGTTCGGTCTTTTCCGCTTCCTCGGCTTTGCCCCGCTTATCTTCTGGATCGGCTTGCGCTTCTTCCGGTCGCATAGCGATAGCCGGCAACGTCGCCTGCGGTTGCAGCACCGGTTTCGCTTCTTCAGCCGGTGGCGCGGGAGGTGGTGGCGGAGGTTGCGGTTTTTCCTCTTTCGCCTTCTCCTCACCGGGCGGCGGGGCCTCTTCTGCCTTTTTTTCCTCAGGCGGTGGCACCAGATCGACGCTGATGCTTTCCGGTTCCTGCGGCTCGGCTACACGCTCCGGCAATTCGAAAAGGAAAATCGCCACGACGACAAGATGCAGAAGAACGGAGACGGGCATAGCCCATCCCTTCCACCGCCACCTGCCTGCCGAAACCTGTTGCATCTTACCGAACCAAATCGAACCCGGACATATCCAGCGGAAGCGGATCCCCTGCCTCACACATAAGGCTTGTCGCAGAGTTCGCCAGTGCGGAAAACAAAAAACCCGGCCAGAGCTGACTGACCGGGTTCAATTTTAAAGGAAGCAAAAGCTTAGCTGTCGAGGAAGCTGCGGAGCTTTCTTGAGCGGCTTGGGTGCTTGAGCTTGCGCAGCGCCTTCGCCTCGATCTGGCGAATACGTTCGCGCGTGACCGAGAACTGCTGGCCGACCTCTTCCAGCGTATGGTCCGTGTTCATGCCGATGCCGAAGCGCATGCGCAGAACACGTTCCTCACGCGGTGTCAGCGAGGCCAATACGCGGGTGGTCGTTTCACGAAGGTTCGCCTGAATGGCGGCGTCGATCGGCAGCAGCGCGTTCTTGTCCTCGATGAAGTCACCGAGATGCGAATCCTCTTCGTCACCCACGGGGGTTTCGAGCGAGATCGGCTCCTTGGCGATCTTCAGAACCTTGCGCACCTTTTCCAGCGGCATGGCCAGCTTTTCGGCCAGCTCTTCCGGGGTCGGCTCGCGGCCAATCTCGTGCAGCATCTGGCGCGAGGTACGAACGATCTTGTTGATCGTTTCGATCATGTGCACCGGAATACGGATCGTGCGGGCCTGGTCAGCAATCGAGCGGGTGATCGCCTGTCTGATCCACCATGTCGCATAGGTCGAGAACTTGTAACCGCGACGGTATTCAAACTTGTCCACCGCCTTCATCAGGCCGATATTGCCTTCCTGAATGAGATCGAGGAACTGCAGACCACGGTTCGTATACTTCTTCGCAATCGAGATCACGAGACGCAGGTTGGCCTCGACCATCTCCTTCTTGGCGATGCGCGCTTCGCGCTCACCCTTCTGCACCATCGAAACGATGCGACGGAATTCGGCGATGGAAATGCCGGTTTCCGTGGAGAGGTTCTGGATCTCCTGGCGGATTTCCCGGATCGTGTTGCTTTCTTCGCGCGCGAATTCCTTCCAGCCGCGGGCGGCCAGATTGGCGATCGACTTCATCCAGTTCGGATCGAGTTCCGCACCGTGATACTGCTCGAGGAAGCTGTCGCGCTTGACGCCATAGGATTCCGCAAGGCGCAGCAGCCGGCCTTCGTTCTGCATCAGACGCTTGGAAATGTCGTAGAGCTGCTCGACAAGGCTGTCGATGCGGTTCTGGTTCAGCGAAAGCGACTTCACGGCCGTGATCAGCTGATCCTTCAATTCCTTGTAACGGCGCTCCTGGCCGGAAGAGAGCGTACCGGTGCAGGCCAGACGCGCTTCCACCTGCTGATCCTGAAGCTTGCGCAGCTTCTTGTAGGTGTCGGCAATGGTGTCGAGCGTTTCCATGACCTGCGGACGCAGTTCGGCTTCCATCGCGGCAAGGGAAAGATTGGACTCGTCGTCGTCCTCTTCTTCCTCTTCCGGCGGCAGGCCGTCACCACCAACATCGGTGACATCCTCGTCACCGGTCGGAGCACGCAGCTTGCGGGTCTTTTCCTTTTCTTCGGCGGCCTTGCGGTCGGCCTCGATCTTTTCCGGGCTCTGGAACTGCGGCGCAGCCTTGGCTTCCGGGCCGGAATAGGTCGTTTCGAGATCGATGATCTCGCGCAGCAGCGTGGTGCCTTCGTTGAGTTCGTCGCGCCAGATGATCAGCGCCTGGAACGTCAGCGGGCTTTCGCACAGGCCCGAAATCATCGTCTCGCGGCCAGCCTCGATGCGCTTGGCGATGGCGATTTCGCCTTCGCGCGACAGAAGCTCGACAGAACCCATCTCGCGCAGATACATGCGCACGGGGTCGTCGGTGCGGTCGGTTGGTTCTTTCTTCTTGGCGGTCGCAAGCGCGGTGCCGCTGGAAGGCGCAAGTTCGCCACCCTCGGAATCGTCACCGTCGGAATCGCCGTCGTCATCGCCACCGGCGGCTTCCTCGGCATCCTCGTCCTCGATCACGTTGATGCCCATGTCGGACAGCATCGCCATCGTGTCTTCGATCTGCTCGGAGGTCACCTCTTCGGACGGCAGGACGGAATTCAGTTCGTCCATCGTCACATAGCCGCGCTTCTTGGCGGCCTTGATCATTTTCTTGACCGCGTCATCCGAAAGGTCGAGAAGCGGGCCGTCCGTCGCACCGTCGCGTTCGTTTTCTGCTTCTTCGTTTTCTTTGACTTTGGTTGCCATCTATCTCGTCGCTTTCCCTGACGCTAACACCTGTTCCGCCGCATCGCCGTCCGCCCCTTGAGCATCCGGCGCATTGCCGCGAATCACTGTCAGACACCTAACGGAGTGATCTTTAATTGCCGATTAACCACGGCAGCCTCAGGCAGAATGCAAAGACAGTGCACCCGGAAATGCTTGCTCATGCAATTTCTATCCGCCAAGGCTCATTCCACCTTACTTTTCCTGAATTGGTGATTCCCGCTATTTCCCGCCCCGTCAAGCCTTTGAAGGCGAGACAGCCACGGAAATTCTTAAAAAGAGCCGCATTTTGCGAATTATCACCAGACTATCCCCTATTTAGGACGCCTGCCGCAAAAGGCAACCCCACACACCTTTCAATTCTTGCCGCGACCATCATCCATGGCCGACGGCCGGTCCCTTCACCCGGCCGGACATCACCCCGAAACCATCGATAATGGCCTCCTGATTTTCCATTCGGCCGATCTCCAGCTGAACCTCGGCAAGCGCGCGCACCAGAAGCGTGCCGCGCTCATCATCCGTTGCCTCGGCAATTTCGCGCTCCAGCTCCTTTTTCTGCCAGAGGAGCGACTTTGTCCTTTTGTGCAGGGAAAGCGCCTGCACGTAACCTTCCCGTGCATCCTCCATCGCCGCCTCGCCGGTCGCCGTCCACAGACGAGCATTGCGCACCTGCTGATCCATGGTTTTCAGCAGCACGTCGAAGCCCTGCTGCGACAGGCGCTCGATCAGCCCCGCCCGCGATATCGCAGCCGCATTTTCGGCCGCGTAGGTCAGAACCGTAGACCACAGGCGTTGCAGGTCACGGTTCTCATAGTCGATCGCGGCGATCTCGTCATATTCCTCGAGAAGCAGTTCGGGATGGTTGACGATGGTGATGGCCAAAACGCTCTCCCGAAGCGACGGCTTGGTCTGATAACCCCTGACGAGGCCGGATTGCGCCAACCGTTCCGAAATACTGCTGGCAGGTGCCGCCATAGCCCCACCCCGGCCCGGTGCGTTGCGCTGAAAGCCACGCCCCGGCGCCTGTGCGCCATTGCGGCGGAAATTGCTACCCAGCTGCCCGCCTGCCTGAAAGCGCGGCTGGAAGAAGGCATTCAGCCTGTCACGCATGTCCTGTTGATAGAAGCGCCGCACCGTCTCGTCACCGATAACGGCCACGATCTGCCGCAGGCGGCTCTCAAGCTGGGCACGCTTTTCCGGCGTATCGAAAGTAACGCCTGAGGTCTCGCGGCTCCAGATCATCGCGGCCAGCGGCTTTGCCTCGGAAAGAACGCGGTCGAAAGGCGCCCTACCCTCCAGACGCACGAGATCATCCGGATCCTTGCCGTCGGGCAGAAGCGCGAAGCTGACGGAGCGATCCGGCTTGATATGTGGCAAGGCGAGATCAGCGGCACGGTTGGCGGCGCGAATGCCGGCGCCGTCGCCATCGAAGCAGAGGATCGGCTGCGGCGACATCTTCCAGAGCAGATCGAGCTGGCTTTCGGTCAAGGCAGTGCCGAGCGGTGCGACGGCATTTTCGACGCCCGCCTGATAAAGCGCGATGACATCCATATACCCTTCGACTGCAATGACCGTGCCGCCCGCCGCCTGTGCAGCGCGGCGCGCACGGGCGAAATTATAGAGAACATTGCCCTTGTGAAAGAGCTCGGTCTCGTTGGAATTGAGATATTTCGCCACCGCATCCGAAGCCATGGCGCGGCCGCCGAAGGCAATCACCTTTTCCCGCGAGGACAGGATCGGGAACATGATGCGGTCGCGAAAACGGTCATAGGAGACCGGCACGTTTTCATGGACCACCAGCCCGCAGGCTTCCATCTGCTCCTTCGACACACCCTTGCTTGCCAGATGCTCCTTCAGCGCGTTGCGACTGTCAGGCGCATAACCCAGCCGGAAGGTCTCGATGGTACGCCCGGTCAACCCGCGATCGCGCAGATAAGCCCGAGCCCGAGCGCCGAGCGCCGTCTGCAGCTGATCCTGAAAGAACAGCGTGGCCATTTCCATGACATCCTGCAGAGAAGTGCGCTCACGCTCCCGCTTCTCCGCCTGCGGATCGGGCTGCGGCATGGAAATGCCGGCCATATCGGCGATCTGCTGCACGGCTTCCGGGAAACTTAAGCCCTCAAGCTCGGTCAGAAAGCGGAAATGATCGCCGGAAACGCCGCAACCAAAGCAATGATACCGCCCCTTGCGGTCCTCACAGTGAAAGCTCGGGCTTTTTTCGCCATGGAACGGGCAGCAGGCCCAATAATCCCCGCGCGGCGCATTGGTCTTCTTCTTGTCCCAGGACACGCGTCTGCCGATCACATCGGAGATGTTCACGCGGTCGCGTATCTCATCAAGGAAAGAGTTGGAAAAGCGCATGGGTTACCTGTTCGAGGCCAGTCTTTCATATAAGCGCAGAATGGCGCCAGCACCAAGCCTATGAACCAGTTCACAGCCACAATACCCGTTATTCACAGGGTGGCGCAAAAAGCTGGCAAAGCTCTTTGCGCCCGCTTTGGGCAAATTTGTGGCACTGCATCATCACTAAAAATTATGTTTTTGTAATTTGAGCAGTCCGTCCGCGCGATGTAAAAACATAGTCACAGTCAAAGTAACGAAATCGCAGAAATCTGCCGACGCCCGCAGGCACGTCCCCCGAAAAAGCCTGCGCTCGAGAGCATTCTGATCCGCCGGAATGCGTTTTCGTCGACAGAAAAAGGCAGGGCAGCCCACATCTGCCCTGCCTTTACTTTTTCGCTATACTTCTGGCTCCGGCGCGTTCCTATGCGCAAATGCGAAACCGGAAGATGGCGCCATTCCATTCAGGACGGTTCCAGTCCAGTTCGGAAACGCTGCCCTCAGCGGCACATTTCCGGATTGCTCCCTGCCAGAATACCAGCGCCGTCGTGTTTTTTCTGGCGACGGCAACTTCCCAGGCCCCCGGGTACCGATGAAAAAGTCTCTGTGCCGCAATCAGACCAAGCCCCTGTCCGCGATACTTTCGCACGATGAAAAACTCTCCGACGGAATATTCGGTCGGTAAGGCCGAGTGGCCCTTATCATTGATAAGTGCAAATCCAACAGGCTTATCGTCTATCTTAAACAGGAAAGCTGACCACCGGGGGCACTCAAAATACGGCGCGATCGGATAATCGGGAAATCTGCCATCTTGGCCAAGTTCACCTCGCGGCGTCCCAGCCCAAAATTCGGAGAAATCATGCGTGTATAATTGCATCATATTTTGAACAGCAGACATATCGGCTACCGATGCTGCATCGAGACTGAAATTCACGACCCACTCCGTTGTTAATATCCCACCAGCGAACAAGCCTTTGGATGTGACAAAACAAATGGGGCAAATGCGATCATACCACTTGTTTTGTTCGGACTGCCGGATTTTTATGCCGCAGCCGAGCGGGCTTTTACGCCGCCCTTGATACCTGCGCATGACAACATTTCGGTTCACCTGAGTGGGTCTCTGCGGACAAAAAAAACAGGGCAGCCATGGCTGCCCTGCTTTTGGTTTTTCTGGAGCGGCAAACCTACTTCAGCAAATCCTTCACGACGCCGGAGGCCTTCGCAAAGTCGATCTGACCGGGATAACGTTCCTTCAGCGCATTCATGCATTTGCCCATGTCACGCAGGCCGGAAGCACCGGTTTCGGCGATGACGGCCTGGCAAAGTTCGCGCACCTTCTCGGCCGGAATTTCTTCCGGCATGAATTCCTTGATGATGACGATTTCTTCGCGCTCCTGAGCGGCAAGTTCGGGACGGCCCGCACCTTCATAGATGCTGGCGGATTCTTCCCGCTGCTTCACCATCTTGGTCAGAATCTGCATGATATCTTCATCGCTGACGGGGTCCTTGCCCACGCCGCGGTTGGCGATATCGCGATCCTTGATGGCCGTCTGGATGAGACGCACGGTCGAGGTGCGGCGTGCATCACGGGCCTTCAATGCGTCCTTCAAAGCGTTTGCGAACGTGTCGCGCATCATTTTTCTTCTCCTTGGGAAAGCGCTTTCCGCAGCTTCTCGATACGGAAACTTTCCACCTCATTTTGCGAAACGACATAAACGAGCCGACACGCTCAAGCAAATCAAATGCATAAGACCTTGAAAATACGGCGGTTTAATTCCACGTAAATCTTGGCCCTGCGGTTGACCGCTTGGGCTGCTTTCGTTATTTTCCGGCACCTGCACGAGATTTTAACGAAGGGTCGGAACGCGAGCTTTATCGCGCGCCCCTTTATGTCACGAAGCCTGCGACAAAAATGGCCCCTTCCCCCCTGCCTTTCAAGAGGCGGGGTGCGAAGCGGCAGAAACGGAACGAGATGACCGAGACAGCGCCCTGGACTACCCGCAAACCGACCGCAATGCTTGTTCTTGCCGATGGCACAGTGATTGAAGGAACGGGCATCGGCGCAACCGGTAAGGTTCAGGCCGAGGTCTGCTTCAACACGGCGCTGACGGGTTACGAGGAAATCCTGACCGACCCCTCCTATCTCGGCCAGATCGTTACCTTCACCTTCCCACATATCGGCAATGTCGGCACCAATGAAGAAGATATCGAAGACCTGACGCCCGCCGCCCGTCGCGGCGCCGTCGGCGTCATCTTCAAGGCCGACATCACCGACCCCTCGAACTTCCGCGCGGTCAAGCATCTGGATGCCTGGCTGAAGGCCCGCGGCGTCATCGGCCTCTGCGGCATAGACACCCGCGCCCTGACGGCATGGATCCGCGAAAACGGTGCCCCGAACGCGGTTATCGCCCATGATCCGAACGGCGTCTTCGATATCGAAGCCCTGAAGGCGGAAGCCAAGGCATGGAGCGGCCTCGTCGGCCTCGACCTCGCCATAGAAGCCACCTCCGGCCAGTCTTCCACCTGGGCGGAAACGCCGTGGGTCTGGAACAAGGGTTACGGCACGCTCGGCGAAGCCGATGCCAAGTATCACGTCGTCTGCGTCGATTTTGGCGTTAAGCGCAACATCCTGCGCCTGTTTGCCGGTCTCGATTGCAAGGTCACGGTCGTTCCGGCCCAGACTTCGGCTGAAGACATCATGGCGCTGAAGCCGGATGGCGTGTTCCTGTCCAACGGCCCCGGAGACCCGGCCGCGACAGGCGAATATGCCGTTCCCGTCATTCAGAACCTCATCAAGACCGATCTGCCGATTTTCGGCATCTGCCTCGGCCACCAGATGCTCGGCCTTGCGGTTGGCGCAAAGACCGAAAAGATGCATCAGGGCCACCATGGCGCGAACCATCCGGTCAAGGACTTCACGACCGGCAAGGTGGAAATCGTTTCGATGAACCACGGCTTTGCGGTGGATACCAAGTCGCTGCCCGAGGGCGTCGAAGAGACCCACATCTCGCTGTTCGACGGTACCAATTGCGGCCTGCGCATCACCGGCAAGCCGGTCTTCTCCGTCCAGCACCACCCGGAAGCATCGCCGGGCCCGCAGGACAGCCACTATCTCTTCCGCCGCTTCGTCAACCTGCTGCGTGAAAAGAAGGGTGAGGCAGCGCTCGCCGAGCGCTGATACTTTTCCAATCCGGACGTTACATGCGGCCCGCTTCTCAGCGGGCCGTTTTCATTTCACGCTTCACAAGCAGCACGAAGCGGATGGTGAGAAGAACGGCGGCTGTCGAAAGACCGATCACAAAGCCGAACCAGACACCGCGCCCGCCGAAACCGAGCGGAAAAGCCATGGTCCAGGCAAGCGCCAGCCCAATCGGCCAATAGGAGATCAGCGCCAGCATCGCCGGTATACGCGCATCCTTCAACCCGCGCAGCAGGCCTGCCGTGACCGCCTGAATGCCATCGACAAGCTGGAAGATGCCGGCAATCACCACCAGGCTGCTGGCATAAGCGAGCACCTCGGCGGCCTCCGGCAATTTCGGATCGAGGAACCACTTCGCCAGAAATTCCGGCACCGCCGCAAACAGGATGCCACCGCACAGGGCGATGCCACAGGCGATGGCGTAAATCATGATCGAAGCGCGGATGAGGTTTTTGAAGTCCCCCTGGCCCCGCGCCACGCCGACGCGAACGGTCGCTGCCTGCGAAAGGCCGAGCGGGATCATGAAGGCGATGGAAGCGAGCTGCAGGGCAATGCCGTGCGCCGCGAGCTGTACCGTGCCGATCTGCCCCATCAGGATCGAGGCGGCAGCAAACAGGGTCACCTCGGCAAGAATGGTGATGCTGATCGGCAGGCCAAGACGCAGCACTTCAAAAAGCGCATGCCAGTCCGGCCGCCAGAAGCGCACGAACAGCTCGTATTTCTTCGTTTCCTCGCGCGTCTGCACATAAGCCACGATGAAGATGAAGCTGAAGGCGTTGACGATGACCGCAACCACGGCCGCGCCATTCATGCCCATGGCCGGCAGCCCGAAATGTCCGAAGACAAGAGCATAGGCGAGTATACCATTCATCACCAGCATGATGATGGTGGCATAAAGAATGATGCCTGCGCGGCCGATGGCGCTGACAAGGCCACGCAGCACATAAAACAGCAGCGCCGGCAGAAGGCCGAATTTGGCGATGGCGAGATAATGGCCGGTCAGTGCCGCTACGTTGGCGTTCTGCCCAAGCGCAACCAGAATGCGCTCTGCATTCATGAAGATTGGCAGCGCCAGCAGCCAATAGGCAATGGCCACCCACATGCCCATGCGCAACGAGCGGCGCGCAGACGTTGCATCGCCCTGCCCGTAAGCCTGGGCCACCATGGGTACGACGGCAACGGAGAAGCCCGAGCCGAAAATGAAGACGACAAAGAAAAACTGCCCGGCCAGCACCATGGCCGCCAGCTTCTCTGCACCCAGCTGACCGACGATCACCATATCGGTGGTATGGATGCCAAGCTGCGCGAGCTGCGCGCCGATAAGCGGAATCCCGAGAACAAGCGTAGCCTTGAAATGAGAAACCCACGACCCCGATCCGGACGGAACGGTTCCTGCAACAACCGACGAAGACATTGTAATTCACCCGAACATTGGCCGTTGCCCGCGATTTGCGCAACGGCAGCACGAGGATGAATAAAATAATCGCTGTCTGCATGCAACCGGCAGCAGTGCATGGTTAAAAATTACGCAGTTCTGAAAAGGCTCGACAAATTCGCAATACGAGCCCTCACCAAACACAAGTTTAGTCGAATTTTACCATTCGCCTTTATCCATTAGAACATCGAATAGTTCTTCTAAAATCATAAGCTGCATGACGCAGAATATTCCCGCCTTCGAGGCATGTTTCCCCAACCATTGTTCAAGATGACCTTATCGGTGCATCGGGCTTCAAGGATCTGTAGCTTGCCAAAGAAAACCAATCTTATGACGCGCATTCTGGTTGCCGCGTCATCTCTTGTCGTCGCCGCCTTTGCGGGCTTCTCGTATTATATCGACAGCCTTCAGCATCGGGTCACCACCGAAGCGGTGGCAGAAAATATCGATTCTTCCGGCAAGCAGGCCGCCCAGAGCATCGCGAATTGGCTGAATGGCCGCATCATGCTGACGGAAACCGTGGCAAAGACGCTTGCCAAGCTTCCCGAGGACGGTGCGAAGCTGCAGTTTTTGGAGAATGAGGTGCTGACCGCGCAATTCATGTCCACCTATTTTGGCAATGCGGAAACCGGCACCTTCACCACCTTCCCGAAGACACCGCTGCCGGAAGGCTACGACCCGCGCAAGCGCCCGTGGTATCTGGATGCTGTGAAGGCCGGCAAAACCGTTCTCACCGAGCCCTATAATGACGCCTCGACCGGCGGGCTCATCATCACGGCCGCCATTCCCGTCTCCGTCAACGGCAAGCTTACCGGTGTAACCGGCAGCGACTTCTCGCTCGACTCCCTGGTCAAGATGATAACGTCAGTGGATGCCGGCAAGGACGGTTACGCCTTCCTCGTCAGCAAGGATGGCAAGATTCTCATCCATCCCGATGCAAAATTCGTCGACAAACCGCTGACCGATCTCTTCAAAGTCGATACGCCGGTGATTTCTTCTGCAATTTCCCAGACGGAAATCGACGGCAAGGGCAAAATCACCAGTTTCATTCCCGTTGCCGGCCTGCCTTCGGTCGACTGGTATCTTGGCTTTGTTGTTGATTCCGATGTTGCCTATGGCGCCATCGGGCAGTTCCGCATGGCCGCTACCATCGCCACCGTTCTCGCCGCCACGATCATGATCGGCCTGCTGGCGACAGTGCTCTCCCGCTTCATCGTTCGCCCGGTAACGCAGATGACCTCCGCCATGGAAGGCCTGGCTGCCGGCAATCTCGAGGTCGCCATTCCTGGCCAGGAACGCACCGATCAGATCGGCTCCATGGCTGCGGCCGTTGCCGTGTTCCGCTCGAACGCCATGGAACGCCTGCGGCTCGAAGGGGACGCCGAACAGAACCGCACACTTTCCGAACAGGAGCGTAACGAGCGGGAACGACTGGCAGCAAAAGACGCGGCCGATATCCAGTTTGCAGTCGATTCACTGGCAAAGGGTCTTGCTCATCTCTCCAACGGCGATCTCAATTATCGTATCGATACGCCGTTTGTGTCCCGCATCGATCGCCTGCGCGACGACTTCAACAATTCCGTTGCGAAGCTGAATGCTGCGCTCAGCACCGTCGGACAGAACGCGCTTGCGATCGATGCCGGTGCAGGCGAAATTCGCCAGTCAGCCGACGATCTGGCGCGACGCACCGAACAGCAGGCAGCCTCCGTCGAAGAAACGGCGGCGGCGCTTGAGGAAATCACCACGACTGTCAAGGATTCCGCCCGCCGTGCGGAAGAAGTCGGCCGTCTGGTCGACCGCGCCCGCGGCAATGCCGAACAGTCTGGCGTCATCGTGGAGGATGCCGTGCGCGCCATGGAAGGCATCGAAAAATCATCGTCCGAGATCAGCAACATCATCGGCGTGATCGACGAAATCGCCTTCCAGACCAACCTGCTCGCGCTGAATGCCGGTGTTGAAGCCGCCCGCGCCGGCGAGGCCGGCAAGGGCTTTGCTGTGGTCGCCCAGGAAGTGCGCGAACTTGCCCAGCGTTCCGCCAATGCGGCAAAGGAGATCAAGACGCTGATCAACGCCTCCACCTCACAGGTGCAGTCCGGCGTCGAACTCGTTGGCAATGCCGGCAAGGCGCTGGAAACCATCGTCCGCGAAGTGCAGGAGATCAATCGCCACATCGACGCGATCGTCACCGCATCGCGCGAACAGTCGACCGGCCTCCAGGAAATCAACACCGCCATCAACACCATCGATCAGGGCACGCAGCAGAATGCCGCCATGGTCGAGGAACAGACGGCAGCAAGTCATGGCCTCGCCTCGGAAGCGGCGGCGCTCAACGAGTTGCTCGCGCAGTTCCAGCTCGCAACGGCCAGCCGGCGGCAGGCGGAATATGGGCGGGCCGCGTGAAGGGGAAAAGACCGTGGCCGGAGCGCTATCGTCACCAGATCGCTGCCAGCCGCTACCTACTCTCGACGTCATCCTCGGGCTTGTCCCGAGGATCCAACCACGTCGCGTTAAATCGATCGGTTGCAGATGCTCGAGACAAGCCCGAGCACGACGGAGGCGAGGTCTTGGCCTTTCTCACCACTCTGATGGCCGGAGCGATCCGGCCATTTTTTTGTCCACCCACCTAATAGTCGGTTCCCGCCATTTACACGATCCGCTAGAGCTTGATCGATCATGATCATGCGGAGGGATTCATGCTGGAACTGATTTGGCGCGGCATTGCCATGGGCATTGGCGGCACCGTGTTTATGGACATATGGGCAATCATACTGCACCGGTTTTTCGGCCAGTCCGCCCCGAACTGGGCGCCGGTCGGCCGCTGGTTCTGGCATGTGCCGAAAGGCAGGATATTTCACGACAGCATCGCCACGGCTGAACCCTACGAGCATGAACTGGCGCTCGGCTGGATTTCGCATTACGCCGTCGGGATTCTCTATGGTGTCATTCTTGCCCTGGTGGTCCCGCCCGCCTGGTTTGCAAACCCGTCCTTCATAGCGCCGTGGGTCGTCGGCATCATAACGGTGGGCGCAGGCTGGTTCCTGCTGCAGCCGGGTCTCGGCATTGGCTGGGCCGCATCGAAGACACCGAACCCCACGAAGGTTCGCGTCCTCAACCTCGTGGCCCATACCATCTTCGCTCTCGGCATGTATGTCGTGGCACTCTTGATGCGCTAAACGAAAAGGGGGCTGAAAAGCGCCCCTCTCCTCAGATATTCGCCGAGAAAGTATCGCAGTCCTCGACCCGGCCGCTCTGGAAGCCGCGCTTAAACCATTCCATGCGCTGCGCCGAGGTGCCGTGGTTGAAGCTATCGGGCACCACATAGCCTTGAGTCTGCTTCTGCAGCGTATCGTCGCCGATCTGATGGGCGGCGTTCAGGGCTTCCTCAAGGTCGCCGGTCTCAAGAATGCCCTTCTGTTCGGTGAACTTGCCCCAGATGCCCGCATAACAATCCGCCTGAAGCTCCACACGCACCGACATCTTGTTGGCGTCCGTCTGGCTCATCGACTGACGGCGGCGGTTGAACTCAGGCAGAACGCCGGTCAGGTTCTGGATGTGGTGGCCGACCTCATGCGCAATCACGTAAGCCTGCGCGAAATCGCCAGCCGCGCCGAAACGCTGGTCGAGTTCCTTGAAGAAGCTGGTGTCGAGATAGACCTTACGGTCGCCCGGGCAATAGAACGGACCGCTGGCAGCGGAAGCATAACCGCAGGCGGAAGACACCTGCCCGGAGAACAGAACCAGCGTCGGCTTCTGATAGGTTTCGCCTGCCGACTGGAAAATGCCGCTCCACGTATCCTCGGTCTCGGCAAGAACGGTGCGGACGAAGGCGGTCGTCTCGTCGGACGATTGCCCCTGTGGTCGCGTGCCGGACTGCTGGGTCCCTGATTGCGTCGTACCGCCGCCATCCATCGACAGATCGCCGCCGGTCAGCAGCGTCAGCGGGTTGATGCCGAGCACCCAGCTGATCAACAGAATGACCAGAAGCCCGCCAATCCCGATACCGCCGCCGCGACGCCCGATTGGCACGCGCATCCCGCCTCGGGAAAAAGGATCACTCGGCCCCGCCGACATGCCGCGCCGATCCTCAATATTGTCCGACTGGCGGCGCCCTCTCCATTCCATGCTATTCTCCCGGCGACTATCGCCTCAACAAGCTGCCTTATAACGGCACTATAATACATCTTGTTCCGGAAGAAAGCAGAGGCGGTCAGCGGAGTCTTTCATGCGGCTCTGCGTCTTTGTTTCAGCACGGTCAGAAACAGGAAGGCAAAGACCAGAGCGCCGGCGGAAACGGCCACAAATCCCGCTCCGCCGCCACCAAAAGCAACCTCATTCATAAGGCGTCCGGGAACGAAGGTGAAACCTCCGGCAATCACGATGCCGCCCAGATAAACGCTCTGCATAATCCGCATATGGCGTCTGATATCGCCACGCCGGGCGAAGTAGATCGATTGCAGACAGCCATATATCGTGAAAGCGGAGAGGAGATGGATCGGGCTGAAACCGCAAAACATCCTCAATTCATGGATGAAGAAGGTCGAAACGGAAGTCGAAACCATCAGCATCACCCAGATCTTGCCGAGCAGCCGGTGGATGGCGGTTCCCTTGGGACGCAGGAAGATGAAGGCCCCGAGAATGGCTGCGGGCATGACGGTGGCGACATGGAATTGCACGGCAAGCGGTGCGTCTAACAGAGGCTGGAATGACATGGTTGCTGTTTCGGCTCGGTTGAAATCACCGGCAATTTCGGCGAAACATGCGGACAGGAAAAACGGATTGGCGCCATCAGCAGGAAAACTTCGTGGATCACCCGTATCTGCAATCCACGCTTCGTGAAATGCACGCCGTTCTGCAATCGCGCAGGCTGTGGCTGACATTCCTTGCGGTGCTGGCGATCTTCATCGTGACCGGGCCTTTCGGAACGAGCGAAACCATGAGCTTCGCCGACCGGTTGCTTTACTGGACAATCATTCAGGCCGGCGCCTGGATATTTGCCATATCCTTTTCCATCATCGCCAACAGCATCCTTGCCGGCCGCATCGAAAATATGCTGGCGCGCATGATGATCGGCTCGCTGACGGCCGCCTTGCCGATCGGGCTCTTGCTTACCATCACAAACGGGGTCTTTTCAGGCAGGGAAATGGGTTTCGGCCCCTTTTTGCAGAGCAGCCTGTCCTCCCTGCCTCTCTGCGCCATCTTCTGCCTGCTGAGTTATCTCACCGCCTGCCAGTCGTTCGAGACGACGGCCAATGCCTCTACGGTCAGAGACGAAGACATCAAACACGCTAAGGGCCTCGCACCGCTGCTGGAGCGGCTTCCACCGCAAAAGCGTGGCGAACTGCTGCGGCTCTCAGTACAGGACCATTATACCGAAATCGTCACCACGCGCGGGCGTCAACTCGTCCTGTTGCGTTTTGCCGATGCGCTGAAGGAGATTGGCGAGACGCAGGGCTTGCAGGTGCACCGCTCCCACTGGATTGCCGATACGAATGTCGTCGCGCTGCGTAAACAGACAGGCCGTCTGCTTCTCATGACAAGGGACGGCACAGAAATTCCCGTCAGCCGCTCCTATACCGCGGCGGTACAGGCCCGTTTTGCCGCGCTTGCCCCTGCCCGTTAAGAGTTTCTGTCGATTCCGGAATTTATGGGGTTCCGTTCTCAAAAACATTTGCCTATAAGCCGCTTCTAGCCTGAAAACATTTGAATTGCGCTCCCCGGCCGGTGATCTTCCACCCTGGCCGGTGTTTTGCGCAACCGAAAAGCGGAACGAGAGAGCCCATGCCGAAGCGCCAAGATATCAAGTCCATCCTCATCATCGGCGCGGGACCGATCGTTATCGGTCAGGCATGTGAATTCGATTACTCCGGCACGCAGGCCTGTAAGGCGCTGAAGGAAGAAGGTTACCGGGTCATCCTGGTCAACTCCAACCCGGCGACGATCATGACCGATCCGGGTCTCGCGGACGCCACCTACGTCGAGCCGATCACCCCTGAGGTCGTCGCCAAGATCATCGCCAAGGAGCGCCCGGACGCGCTGCTGCCGACCATGGGCGGCCAGACCGCGCTCAACACCGCGCTTTCTCTCAAGCGCATGGGCGTTCTCGACCGCTACAATGTCGAAATGATCGGCGCGAAGCCCGAAGCCATCGACATGGCCGAAGACCGGGCCCTCTTCCGCGAAGCCATGGCCCGCATCGGCCTTGAAACCCCGCGCTCGATGCTCGCCAACGCCACGGAAATCAAGGATGCCGACCGCAAGAAGCATGAAGCTGCGCGGGCGGAACTCAAGGGCAAGCTCTCCGGCCCCGAACTCGACAAGGCGCTGGACGACCTCGAAAACCAGTGGAACCTCGGCGAAACCGACCGCAAGCAGCGTTACATGGCCCACGCCATGGCCATTGCCGCCCAGGCCATCGATCATGTCGGCCTGCCCGCCATCATCCGCCCGTCGTTTACGCTGGGCGGCACGGGCGGCGGCATTGCCTATAACCGCTCGGAATTCTTCGACATCGTCTCCGGCGGCCTCGACGCCTCGCCGACGACGGAAGTTCTGGTCGAAGAATCGGTTCTGGGCTGGAAGGAGTATGAGATGGAAGTCGTCCGCGACACCGCGGACAACTGCATCATCATCTGCTCCATCGAAAACATCGATCCGATGGGCGTCCACACCGGTGACTCCATCACTGTTGCGCCAGCGTTGACGCTGACCGACAAGGAATACCAGATCATGCGCAACGCCTCGATTGCGGTGCTGCGTGAGATCGGCGTCGAGACCGGCGGCTCCAACGTGCAGTTCGCCGTCAACCCGAAGGACGGCCGCCTCGTCGTCATCGAAATGAACCCGCGCGTGTCGCGCTCCTCTGCGCTGGCTTCCAAGGCAACCGGCTTCCCGATCGCCAAGATCGCCGCCAAACTGGCCATCGGCTACACGCTGGACGAACTCGAAAACGACATCACCGGCGGCGCCACCCCGGCATCGTTCGAACCGTCCATCGACTACGTCGTCACCAAGATCCCGCGTTTCGCCTTCGAGAAGTTCCCGGGCGCGTCGCCGATCCTCACCACCGCGATGAAGTCGGTCGGTGAAGTCATGGCCATCGGCCGTACCTTTGCGGAATCCCTGCAGAAGGCGCTGCGCGGTCTCGAAACCGGCCTTACCGGTCTCGATGAAATCGAAATTCCCGGTTACGAAGAGGGCGAAGGCTCCAAGAACGCGATCCGTGCTGCCATCGGCACGCCGACGCCGGATCGCCTGCGCATGGTCGCCCAGGCGCTGCGCATGGGCATGAGCGAAGAGGAAGTCCACGAGAACTCGAAGATCGACCCCTGGTTCATCGCCCAGTTCAAGGCCATCGTCGATACGGAAGCCCGCATCCGCGAGCACGGCCTGCCACAGGACGCCGAAAACCTGCGGATGCTGAAGGCCATGGGCTTTTCCGATGCCCGCCTCGCCAGCCTGACCTCCAAGCGCCCGAAGGAAGTGGCAGAGCTGCGTAACAGCCTGAACGTCCGCCCGGTCTTCAAGCGCATCGACACCTGCGCCGCTGAATTCGCCTCGCCGACCGCCTACATGTATTCGACCTATGAAATTCCCTTCGTCGGCGCCGCCCGCTCTGAAGCGCAGGTCTCCGACCGCAAGAAGGTCGTCATCCTCGGCGGCGGCCCGAACCGTATCGGCCAGGGCATCGAGTTCGATTATTGCTGCTGCCACGCAGCCTTCGCGCTGAAGGATGCCGGCTTTGAAGCGATCATGATCAACTGCAACCCGGAAACGGTGTCCACCGACTACGACACTTCCGACCGCCTCTATTTCGAGCCGCTGACGGCCGAAGACGTGATCGAAATCATGCGCGCCGAACAGGAAAAGGGCGAACTCGTCGGCGTCATCGTGCAGTTCGGTGGCCAGACGCCGCTGAAGCTTGCAGAAGCGCTGGAAAAGAACGGTATCCCGATCCTCGGCACCGCGCCTGACATGATCGACCTTGCAGAAGACCGCGACCGCTTCCAGAAGCTCTTGATGAAGCTCGATCTCGCCCAGCCGAACAATGGCATCGCCTATTCGGTCGAGCAGGCCCGCCTCGTCGCTTCTGAAATCGGCTTCCCGCTGGTGGTTCGCCCGTCCTACGTTCTGGGTGGCCGCGCCATGCAGATCATCCATTCGGAAGGCCAGCTCCAGACCTACCTGCTCGACACGGTTCCGGGTCTCGTACCCGAGGACATCAAGCAGCGTTACCCGAACGACAAGACCGGCCAGATCAACACCCTGCTCGGCAAGAACCCGCTGCTGTTCGACAGCTACCTGACCAACGCCGTCGAAGTGGACGTCGACGCGCTGTGCGATGGCGAAAACGTCTTCGTATCCGGCATCATGGAGCACATCGAAGAGGCTGGCATCCACTCGGGCGACTCGGCCTGCTCGCTGCCTTCGCGTTCGCTCAGCAAGGAAACGCTCGACGAACTGGAGCGCCAGACGACGGCGCTTGCCAAGGCGCTCAAGGTCGGCGGCCTGATGAACGTCCAGTACGCCATCAAGGACGGCACGATCTACGTTCTCGAAGTCAACCCGCGCGCTTCGCGTACCGTGCCTTTCGTCGCGAAAACAATCGGCGCGCCGATCGCCAAAATCGCCGCCCGCGTCATGGCGGGCGAGAAGCTCGATCCGGCGATTGCCGCTTACGGCGAGAAGCCTGATCCGCGTAACCTCACGCACATTGCCGTCAAGGAAGCCGTCTTCCCCTTCGCGCGCTTCCCCGGCGTCGACATCCTGCTTGGACCGGAAATGCGCTCGACCGGTGAAGTCATCGGCCTCGACACGGATTTCGCGCTCGCCTTCGCCAAGAGCCAGCTCGGCGCCGGTGTCGACCTGCCGCGCTCCGGCGCGGTCTTCGTCTCGGTCCGTGATGAGGACAAGGAAGGCGTTCTGCCCGCCATCCGCATTCTCGTGGAAAGCGGCTTCAGAGTGCTGGCGACCGGCGGCACCCAGCGTTTCCTTGCCGAAAAAGGCATCAACGCCGAAAAGATCAACAAGGTACAGGAAGGACGTCCGCATATCGAAGACGCCATCCGCAACCGTCAGGTCCAGCTCGTCATCAACACCACCGACAGCAACAAGGCGATTTCCGACTCGAAGTCGCTGCGCCGCGCAACGTTGATGCAGAAGGTGCCCTATTACACGACGATGGCAGGTGCCGAAGCAGCCGCCCTCGCCATCAAGGCGCTGAAGGCCGGCAATCTGGAAGTGAAGCCGCTGCAGAGCTACTTCAACTAAGAGATCAGCAAGAAAGCCTGACGAACTGAATGAACGCCGGAACGCCGCGAACCACCAGGTTGGCGGCGTTTCTCATTGCGTAATACACCTGCAATCCAACGCCGGTATCAAAAAAACATCATTTCCACCCGCAGGCCGATGACGATTTTTCCCTGTCCCGAGAATTCTCCGCCATCGCCGATCACCCAGTTCCTGAAGCCGCATCTGGAGTAAAAGCATGACTGGACGACCGCCCGGCCCGATGCGTGTAGCTTTCCCACTGCGCATCGAACCGGTGATTTTGAACGCTGTCCGCCAGACTGCGAGCGACGAGCTGCGCAGCATTAACGCGCAGATCGAAATTCTTCTGAAAGAAGCCCTTAGGCAGCGCGAGCGAGAGGTAGGCCATGACCTGGGCCAAAAATCGAACGAGAGCGAATAGCATCTGAAACGGCAGGCTTTAAGCCGCCAGTGCTTCCCGTACGCAGTTGCGGCCTTCGCTCTTGGCGCGGTACAGCGCGCGGTCGGCCATGTCGGCCAGCGTCTGGAGATCACAGTGTATCTCGCCGCTTGTCGCAATGCCGATGCTGATTGTCACACCGACACGCAGCCCGCCGCAGTCCACCTCTTTCAAAGCAACCGCGTTGCGAATGCGCTCGCCTATCATTGACGCCTTTTGGCTTCCTGCGCCGGGCAGGAAGATGATGAATTCCTCGCCGCCATAACGGGCCAGCACGTCGCCACTGCGAATACTGCCGCCGATCCGCTTTGCCACTTCCTGCAGGACGCTGTCACCGACGGAATGGCCGAAGCGGTCGTTGATCGATTTGAAGTGATCGATATCGAGCAGCATTGTCGCATCGGTGGGATCAGGCCTTGTGGGCATCGTCTGGAAGAAGAAGCGCCTGTTCTTCACGCCTGTCAGCGGATCCGTATTGGCAAGGATCAACAGTTTCCGCTCCGAGCGTTCAGCCACCAGCACCATCACGAACAGGGCAATCGCAAAGTTGAGCATAATGATGAGGAAGAACGCATTGACGATGTTGATGGAGGCGAGAGAGGGTGAAAGCACCCCCTTTACCACCAGAAGTGAAATCAGCCCCGAGACGGTGGTGATCGCGCCCAGCGCGATGCGGGAAAGAAGCGGCTCTTTGCGCCAGCCGCTAAACAGCACCGCGGCCGCGCCGAGATAGGCAAGCGCCGCACAGCCATTGAACAGCGCAGCGCGCAACGCATTGTTCTCCGCCACCTCATACGCGATGACAATCCCGAGAACCACGACAAGACAAGTCCCAAGCAGAGTTTTCTGCGATACAAAACGGCCGTCGCTCAACGTTTTCAGACCAAGCCAGATAAGCGCATAACCTGCAATACCGAATACGATACTGCCCAACCGCCACAAGGCCGGCGACAATATCTTCCACTCGCCATATCCGGCAAGCGTTGAGCCGACGGCCATTGCCGCAAAGCCCGTGGCAAGAGTGACAGGACCGCGCAGGCCGCGATTGGTCAGCATCAAATAGATAAAACCCAGCAGCCCCACGATGTAGGAGCATTTTTGCATTAGTATGACTGTTGCAAGGTCAAGTTCACCAAGCATAATACGCCCGTCTATAACTATTTTGATGAGACATATAAAATGACTCGAATAAATTTCAATTAAAACGAAAAACTAACGATGCGTAAAGCATAACAACGCCAAGTTGATAATCGATAAAATATATACTTAGAAAAGACTATTCAAAATTTCTTACATAAAGCATGTCCTGTTTGAATTTCTTGATTTCCATCTCTTTAGCCTGCTCATCAGGGAGGCGAAGCAGGTAGGATGGGTGCACGGTGACAAAAAGCGTCCGCCCTTCTTGCATTGGCAAGGGACGGCCGCGAATCTCCGAGACCTTTTCTTTGCCGCCGGTCAGCGCATATAGCGCCGTTGCACCCATCGCAACGATCAGCTTCGGCTGAACAAGCGCGATTTCCTGGTTGAGCCACCAGCGGCATTGCTCCACCTCGCCCGCATTGGGGCGCTGATGTATACGCCGTTTGCCGCGCGTTTCGTATTTGAAGTGTTTCACGGCATTGGTAACGTAAAGCCCGCCGCGGTCCACACCGATCTCTCTGAGCGTCCTGTCGAACAGCTGGCCAGCGGGGCCGACAAAAGGTTTTCCGGCCAGATCCTCGTGATCGCCCGGCTGCTCGCCGACGACCATGATCTTCGCGTTTTCCGGCCCGTCACCCAAAACGGTCTGCGTCGCCTTGCAATGCAGGGCACACCGTGTGCAGTGGAGCGCTTCATGCGCCAGCGAAGCAAGCGTGCCATCCGGCAAAGTTGACTGCTCTTCCCGTGCGGAAGCCGCTGCCTGGAGGCGATGGTGAAACGGCTTCGGTTGGCTCGCCTCCTTCGCCGCCATCTCCAGCACCCGCGCCTCCGCGCCCAGAATCAGGTCAGGGATGAGCTCGGCTTCCGGCAGATTCTTCCAGTATTTCTTCGGCATCTCCGCTGTCATGGCCTTGATCTTCAAGCGGGCCGGGTTGAAAATATTGGCGTAATAGGTCCGCCAGAGATCGTCCGTTTCATCCTTGAGATCAGGCTTGGCGGCAGCCTCCCGTGATGTCTGCAGCAGGTTTCCGTCCCATCGGGCGCTGCCCTTCGGCGAGACAATCAACCAGTCCATGTCGGTGAAGCGACGTTGAAAAAACGGAGCCGTACGTTCGATGATGAAATGGTCCGGTTCGAACCACGCCACGAACCGCCGTCGCCCGCCCTGCCCTTGCGGCAATGGCAGCTCCTTGAAACGCACGAAGGCCGTCATCTTGTGATAATCGCGACGGACAGACTTTTCGAGCAGCCGCACATCGGAAACATCCCGATCGGACTTGAACTGCAGCAGGGCCCGATCCCGTTTCAGCCGCCACAATAGCCTGTAGAGCAGCGCGAAACGGCCGGGATCGCTGTGGCAGATGACGGCCTGCGCCAGTGCGACAAATGCGGCAGATACGGAAACCGGGGCGGCGCCCTCCGTTGGCAATGGCGCACCGGAAAAGTCGAGAAGCCCAAACCCGTCATCCTGCAGCCGCCAGTCGATCTTCTCCGGTGGTATATTGGCCGCAAGCGCCGCGCGCGCAGCATCGCGCCACTCGGTGAAATCCCCCCGCCCCTCCAGCACCGGGCCATACATCACAACAGCGACAATTGTTCAGGCTGCGGCGCAAACATCGCGCGCAAATCCGGCCGTTCGATCAGCTTGCCCGGTGTCCATCCCTCCGCGACGACAAAGGCCTTCACCTTTTTGAGAGATACGCCGAAGCGGGCGATATCTTCCAGCCGCAGGCTGCGGAACTTCCGCGACGAGAGAATCGAGGCAACCGTCTTGGTGCCGAAACCGGGTACACGCAGCAACATTTCGCGATCCGCCGCATTGACGTTTACCGGAAACTGATCGCGATGCTTCAATGCCCAGGCAAGCTTCGGGTCGATGTCAAGATCCAGCATGCCGTTTCCGCCGATAGCGGTTATCTCGCCGATATCGAAACCGTAAAAACGATAAAGCCAGTCCGCCTGATAGAGGCGGTGTTCGCGCATCAGCGGCGGCTTGATGAGTGGCAGGTTCTTCGACGAATCCGGAATTGGGCTGAACGCCGAATAATAGACGCGCCGCAGACCATAGCTTCCATAGAGCCGCGCGCTGGTGGAAAGAATGGTGCTGTCATCGGCACCGTCGGCGCCCACGATCATCTGCGTGCTCTGTCCGGCGGGCGCAAAACGCTTGGTTTTTCGCGTTCTGACGGTAGGCTCGCCCGCCTCCTCGATCTTCAGGCGAATATCGGCCATAGAGCGGCGAATATTGGCGGGCTGCTTTTCCGGCGCAAAACGGCCGATGCCGCTATCGGTGGGCAACTCGATGTTGATCGACAACCGATCCGCATAAAGCCCCGCCTCCTCGATCAATTTCGGAGACGCTTCCGGGATGGATTTGAGGTGGATGTATCCACGGAAGCCATGGGTGACGCGCAGTTCACGCGCCACACGCACCATCTCCTCCATTGTGTGATCGGAAGAACGGATGATACCCGAGGACAAGAACAGCCCTTCGATATAGTTGCGCCGGTAAAATTCGAGCGTCAGCCACACCACCTCTTCTGCGGTAAACCGCGCCCGTTCCACATTGCTGGAAGAACGGTTGATGCAATAGGCGCAATCATAGATGCAGAAATTGGTGAGCAGGATTTTCAGGAGCGATATGCAGCGCCCATCCGGCGCATAGGCATGACAGATGCCAGACCCTTCTGTCGAGCCCAATCCGCCAGAGGCTGCGGAGTTCCGTTTCGCCGTCCCGCTCGATGCACAGGAGGCGTCGTATTTCGCGGCGTCAGAGAGAATGGCCAGCCGTTGCCTGATTGACTTCTTCATAATAATGTTCACTATATGTTCTCTTGAGGATTGTCAATCAGGATATTCAAGTCATTGGAAAGACAAAGAAATATTGATGCCTCAAATTTGCTGGCATTTCGCTGTCGTCTTCTGATATAGTCCGCTCAGTTATGATTTTGGCATGGTTCCGGAGTTCCCCTCCGGAACCTGTTTCTTTTTGTGTCTGCAGGTAAAGCGACCGGAATGCGAAGGATAAAAAAATGGTAGAAAAAGTACCGATGACCCAGGGTGGATTCGTCAAGCTTCAGGACGAGCTTCGCTGGCGCCAGCAGGAGGAACGCCCCCGCATCATCGAGGCGATTGCGGAAGCGCGCGCCCATGGCGACCTTTCGGAAAACGCCGAGTACCATGCTGCCAAGGAAGCGCAGAGCCATAACGAGGGCCGCATCACGGAACTCGAAGATCTGACGGCGCGCGCTGAAGTCATCGACCTTTCCAAGATGTCGGGTTCGAAGATCAAGTTCGGCGCCACCGTGAAGCTGGTTGACGAAGACAGCGATGAGGAAAAGACCTATCAGATCGTCGGCGACCAGGAAGCCGACGTAAAGGCCGGCCGTATTTCCATCTCTTCGCCGATTGCCCGCGCCCTGATCGGCAAGGAAGTTGGCGACAGCATCGAAGTCAACGCGCCTGGCGGCGCCAAGGGTTACGAGATCCTCGCGGTTCAGTGGGGCTGATTGCCCCATGCAATGCGCCCCCCAGCGGGCGCATTGCTTTTGACCTGTTGCTCCCCTGAACCAGCCGCAAAGACGGAAGCCCATCTTGTCCCACGTCAGCCTGAAAGATGTGCAGGTGCTTGCGCCGAATTTCAAACGCAGGCTCTCCGGCGTCACCTCCACAATCGTTCAGCTGATACCGGTGCAGAACCGGCTGGGACAGAAGGTCGCCACCATCGGCCCCGGCCTGCCGCCGCATCTGCCGCATGTGCGTTTCCGCGACCTGTGGCGGCTCTGGCACGGCGGCCCGTTTGGCGGCCCGCGCATCTGGCATGCCCGCCGCAACCTCGAAATGTTGCCGGGAATTTTCATGCGTGATGTGCTGCGCATGAAGGTGAAGCTTCTCTTCACCTCGGCCGCGCAGAGGCGGCATTCCGCCTATACCCGTTTCCTGATCTCCAGGATGGATGCCGTGGTGGCCACCAACATCCGCTCGGGCTCATTTCTTGAAGTGCCCCATCGCGTTGTCATGCATGGCGTGGATACCGAACTTTTCCATCCGGCAACCGGTCCTGAGGACACGATAGCCGCGACCGGCTTGCCGGGACAATATCTGATCGGCTGCTTCGGGCGGGTCCGCCACCAGAAGGGCACCGATCTTTTCGTGCGTGCCATGATCGAACTTCTGCCCGCCTATCCGCAATGGACAGCTGTGGTTTCAGGCCGCGTGACGGCGGAACACAAGGCTTTTGCCGAAACCCTTGAAGCAGATGTCAGGGCCGCCGGCCTCGCAGATCGTATCGTGTTTCAGGGTGAAGTTGATGACATCAAGCCGTGGTACAGGCGGCTGACGCTCTATGTCGCGCCTTCGCGCAACGAGGGCTTCGGGCTGACTCCGCTTGAAGCAATGGCCTCGGAAACGGCCGTCGTCGCCAGCAATGCCGGTGCCTACGAGGAAATGATCGTCAAGGGCGAGACCGGGGCGGTTGTTGAAGCGGGGGACTATGCTTCGCTGAGGGATGCGATAAAGACCTATCTCGCCGATCCCGCCATGGCCAAAGTCCATGCGAGTACCGGACTTGCGCATGTGCGCAGCACTTTTCCGCTGGAAAAAGAAGCGGCCAGTCTTGGCGAAGTCTATGAGGCGTTGCGGCGGGGGTAATGCGTCGCAAACCGGAAAATCAGATTTCCACGAGACCGACGCGCTTGACCTGACGGATGGTCAGCATGGTGCGCACCGTATCGACATTCTCATCCGCAGTCAGAACCTCGATGACGAAGTCCTGAAATTCCGTCAGGTTTCTTGCGACGCAATGTAACAGGAAGTCGCTTTCGCCGGATACCATCCAGGCCTGGCGCACGAGAGGCCACCCGGCCGTCGCCGCGGCAAAGGCCTTCAGATTGCTGTCCGACTGGCGCTTGAGACCGATCATGCAGAAGGCGACGAGATCAAAACCGAGCTTCGGCGCGTTCAACATGGCGTGATAACCCTCGATCACCCCCGCCTCCTCGAGCTTGCGGACACGCCTCAGGCACGGAGGAGCCGAGATACCGACCCTTTCGGCCAGTTCCACATTGGTCATGCGCCCGTCGCGCTGCAATTCGCGCAGGATTTTCAGATCGATGGCATCGAGTTCGACGCTGGTCACGGAGGAGTACCTCGTTAAGCTGGAGAACTTCCTTGTACTATTCGGCGCGGGATTCGCAACAATATGCCGCCAACCGGTCACAAAATTGCGCGTGCATCCACAACTGCCTTGTTGGTAACGCAAGGCTGCCCTTGAATAAAGGCACTAGACAACCTTAAATACCCGCCAACGAAGGGGTTATGGCCCGTCCGCCCTGCCGCGGCTGGAAGGCCCTCAACTGAAGACCCTGCTATTGAGAAGGAAATTTCCCATGTCTGCCCGCCATACCAAGGTATTGATCATCGGCTCCGGTCCCGCAGGCTACACGGCGGCGATCTACGCGGCGCGCGCAATGCTGAAGCCGGTGCTGATCGCCGGCATGGAACAGGGCGGTCAGCTGATGATCACTACCGATGTCGAGAATTACCCGGGCTTTGCAGACCCTATCCAGGGCCCGTGGCTGATGGACCAGATGCTGAAGCAGGCGACGCATGTCGGCGCGGAAATCGTCAGTGACCTGGTGACCGAAGTTGAAACCAGCGTTCGCCCGTTCGTCGTGAAGACCGATTCTGGCCAGGTATGGACCGCCGACACGCTGATCATCGCCACCGGCGCCAAGGCCAAGTGGCTCGGCATCGAGAGCGAGCAACATTTCCAGGGCTTCGGCGTTTCCGCCTGCGCCACCTGCGATGGTTTCTTCTACCGCAACAAGGATGTGATCGTGGTGGGCGGCGGCAATTCCGCCGTGGAAGAGGCGCTTTATCTCGCCCATATCGCCAAGACGGTAACGGTCGTGCACAGACGCGACAGCTTCCGTTCGGAAAAAATCCTTCAGGAACGGCTCTTTGCCAAGGACAACGTCAATATCCTCTGGAACACGGAAGTTGCCGAAATTACCGGCGCGCCCGCAAAACCGCCGATGCCGCCCTCCGTTTCCGGCGTCAAGCTGCGCGACACCAAAACCGGCGCGATCAGCGAAAGGCCCATTGACGGCGTCTTCGTCGCCATCGGTCACGCGCCTGCCGTGGAGCTCTTCAAGGGCAAGGTGAAGCTGAAGGACAACGGTTATATGTGGACCGCTCCCGATTCCACCGCCACCGACGTGGAAGGCATTTTCGCGGCCGGCGACGTCACCGACGACATCTACCGTCAGGCAATCACCGCCGCCGGCATGGGCTGCATGGCCGCGCTGGAAGCGGAACGTTATCTCACCGCGCATCAACCGCTTGCTGTCGCAGCGGAATAACTGAAAGGCAGGATAGGCATGGCAATGCCATTGGACTGGGATAAACTGCGCATATTTCATGCCGCAGCCGAAGCAGGGTCTTTCACCCATGCTGCCGACAAGCTGCATTTGTCCCAGTCGGCCATCAGCCGCCAGGTCAGCGCGCTGGAGCAGGATGTCGGCGTCAAGCTGTTTCATCGCCACGCCCGCGGCCTGATTCTTACCGAACAGGGCGAACTGCTCTATCGCACTGCTCACGATGTGCTGCTGAAGCTCGAAACGGTGAAGATGCAGCTCACCGAAACGACGGAAAAGCCGAGCGGCAAGCTGCGCGTCACGACGACGGTGGGCCTCGGTCAGGGCTGGCTGACGGACAAGGTGCAGGAATTCCTGCAGCTCTATCCGGAAATGTCGATCCAGCTCATCCTCGACAATGAGGAGCTGGATGTGAACATGCGCCACGCGGATTGCGCCATTCGCCTGCGCCAGCCCCAGCAGTCGGACCTCATCCAGCGCAAGCTGTTCACGGTGCACATGCACGTCTATGCCGCGCCGTCTTACATCAATCGCCATGGCGAGCCCCAGTCGGTTGAGGATCTGGACAACCATCGCATCATCTCGTTTGGCGAACCCGCGCCGAACTACCTGCTAGATGTCAACTGGCTCGAAAATGCCGGGCGGTCTTCCGACAATACCCGCACCCCGCATCTGCAGATCAACAGCCAGACCTCGATCAAGCGTGCCTGCCTGCTGGGAATAGGTATCGCCTGCTTGCCGGATTACATTGTCGGCCGGGACCCCGGCCTCATCCAGTTATCGCTCGCGGCCGACATTCCGTCATTCGACACCTATTTCTGCTATCCGGACGAGATGAAAAATGCTGCAAAGCTGAAGGCCTTCCGCGATTTTATCGTCGCCAAGGCGCGCAACTGGAATTTCTGACGTTTAAATAGCCGAACAGCTGAAATAGACGTTATTTTTCAAGGAGCTACAGGGGAACTAATGGAAGGGCGACCAGTCGCCCTTCGCCAGCTTTGCACATAAAATATACCTGAAATATTGAGGCCTGCACCCGACGCATGCCTGACCTGCACAAAAAAGAATTGTTTCGTGCACAAAAAAGCACCATATCGCTCTCAGCTGATGCACACGGTGGCTTTTCCTCCCAGTTCCACCGCATCAGCTGTTCCCCTCTGGAGGTTTTTGACCTTCACACTTAAAGGGCCCTGGATACATCCGGCGGCCCTCTTTTTTTACCCGCAAGAATTTTCTCCAAATTGGCGAAATATCGGATGATGCAACCTTGTTTTGCATTGTCGCTCCCACCATATCTTGGATGGCTGTCACGCTCGCTCAGGCACGCGACAGCTGTTCCCCTCTGGAGGTTTTGACCTTCAAACTTATCAGGCCGCGGAAATATCCAGCGGCCTTTTTTTTGCCGATGCCACCGCGCCCGTGCAGTCCTCACAGAGACGTGACTTGTATATCGATAATGATCGATATAAATATCGGGTATGTCAGATATTGAAGAAACCCCAATGAACCCGGAGGAAGTCCTCAAGGCCCTTTCGCACCCCGCACGGCTGAAATTTCTGGAATGGCTGAAGTCTCCGGAAAGTCACTTCTGTCAGGAGCATCCGCTCAGCATGGGTGTTTGCGCCAACCAGTTTCAGATCAGCGGCCTGTCGCAATCCACCGTCTCCTCGCATCTTGCGGTACTGCAGGCGGCGGGCCTGATAAGGTCGAAGAAGGTGGGGCAATGGGTGTTTTTTGAGCGCAACGAGGAAACCATCGATGCTTTCCGCAATTATCTGCAAACCAATCTCTGAGCCTCCCAAGCTTTGAGCCCCGGGGTGCCGGACGGGAACCGCGACACGGTTTCGCACCGGCACCCATATCAGGATAGCGCGCCTGCCGCGCAATTTCGCCAACCGACCAGAAAGTGAAGTCGCATGACCAGTCTTTTCGAACCGGCACAGGCCGGCGATATCGAGCTCGCCAACCGCATCGTCATGGCCCCTCTCACCCGCAATCGCTCCCCGGGCGCCATTCCCAACAATCTCAACGCCACCTATTACGAGCAGCGGGCGACAGCCGGCCTGATCGTCACTGAAGGCACGCCCATTTCCCAGCAGGGCCAGGGTTACGCCGATGTTCCCGGTCTTTATAAGCGGGAAGCGATTGAAGGCTGGAAAAAGATCACTGACGGCGTTCATTCGGCGGGCGGCAAGATCGTTGCCCAAATCTGGCACGTGGGCCGAATTTCCCACACCTCGTTGCAGCCGCATGGTGGCCAGCCGGTCGCCCCCTCGGCCATCACCGCCAAATCGAAGACCTATATCATCAATGATGACGGCACCGGTGCCTTTGCCGAAACCTCCGAGCCCCGTGCCCTCACCATCGACGATATCGGCCTCATCCTCGAGGATTACCGCAGTGGCGCGCGCGCGGCACTGGAGGCCGGTTTCGACGGCGTCGAAATCCATGCCGCCAATGGTTACCTGATCGAGCAGTTCCTGAAATCCAGCACCAACCAGCGCACGGATGATTACGGTGGCTCCATCGAAAACCGCGCTCGCTTCCTGCTGGAAGTCGTCGACGCGGTGGCGGAAGAGATCGGCGCCGGCCGCACCGGCATCCGCCTCTCGCCGGTTACCCCTGCCAACGATATTTTCGAGGCTGATCCGCAACCGCTCTATAATTACGTCGTCGAGCAGCTGGGCAAGCGCAATCTCGCCTTCATCCATGTCGTAGAAGGTGCGACGGGCGGTCCGCGCGATTTCAAGCAGGGCGACAAGCCTTTCGATTACGCGTCCTTCAAGGCGGCTTATCGTAATGCCGGCGGCAAGGGCCTGTGGATCGCCAACAATGGTTACGACAGGCAGAGCGCCATCGAAGCCGTGGAAAGTGGCAAGGTTGATGCCGTTGCTTTCGGCAAGGCCTTCATCGCCAATCCTGATCTGGTGCGCCGCCTGAAAAACGACGCGCCGCTGAACGAACCGAACCAGCCGACCTTCTATGGCGGCGGCGCCGAAGGTTACACCGACTATCCGGCCCTCGCCCAATAGTAATGAAAAAGACGCCGCATCGTTGAAAAGCGATGCGGCGTTTTCGTTCATTGCGCGCTTCTCGCCTGCCGGGCGGCAAAATCGGAAATGGCGCCCATCACGAAGGCATTGGGCAGATGCAGCGCCTGCAACAGGCCATTGCCCGTTTCCCGACCGATGCTCATCAGCGCCACCTGCAGACAATAGATAGCAAGCAGCACCAGCGAACGGCCAAGATTGGGCCGCAGGTCCTCGTATCGCAAAGCGAGGACCGCCAGCGACAGGATCGGAACGGCGATCAGAAGGCCGAGCCCCTTGTGCAGCGACAGCAGCGATCCATCGTAATAGATCGACAGCCCGGCCAGCAGCACCTGAGCGAAGATCAGCACGGGCACGCTTGCCGAAATCACGGCAAAGACGCGACGCCTGGTCGACATTCCGTTCGCAACCGCGCCCATCACGCCCTGCCTTCGGCGTCGGCCGGATGCGCAAGGTTCGACGGCCGCGGCCTCTCGTCAAGGCAACCGAGACCCGCCAAAGTGGTCGCCACCGCAATGTCGATAGGTGTCTTCGGCTCACTTCCAAGGAAATCTGTCAGCTTACGATTGCTCATCCTGATCGGCATCTGCCAGAGATATTGCATTTCCAGCACTTCGCGGAACAGCGGAACGAACGGCGCAACCATTTTGATGCCTGTCCAGGATAAACGTCGCCGCTTGACCGGATGGCCCACAACCCGCTCGATCGCTTCAATCAGTTGCAGCCCGTCGAAATCCCAGAAACCTTCCATGTGATAGACGGCAAAGGCCGGAAGCTCGTCTGCACGGTCGAGCAGTCGGCCAACGGTTTCCGCCACGTCAGGCAGATAAGCCCATTGGTGTCCTGCATGGCGGGCGGAAGGGTTCTGCACGCTGCGAACCGGCCTCCCGGGTCGCACCAGCATCTGCGAAAACCAGTTGTTTCTCGCATCTGGCCCAAAGAAGTCGCCCGCCCGGACGATCAGCACCGGCACGCCGCGCATTGAAGCCAGTTTAAGCCGCCGCTCCATCTCCACACGCAATGCGCCCTTGCGGATAAAGGGCTTTTGCGGGCTCTCCTCGCTCAGCAGCGGAAAGGCGTCAGAGCCGAAATTATAGATGGTCCCCGGGAAAACAATCCTCGCCCCACAGCTTTCAGCAGCCGCGATCGTGTTGTCCAGCATCGGCAATACCTGCTTCTCCCAATCGCGGTATCCGGGAGGATTAACCGCATGGACGATCAGCCGAACACCTTGTGCCGCCTTCAAGACGTCCTGTCCGCTCATGGCGTCACCCACCACGAACTCGACATCGCCAGTGATGTGGGAAGCCCCCTTCCGCCGCGTCATCGCCCTCACGCGCCATCCCCGTTGCTGCAGCATACGGGAGACCTGGCCGCCGACACCCCCATTCACGCCCAGAACCAGCGCCAGTGGCCGATCATTCTCTGCTGAATCTGCGTTGTTTTCATATATCATCGCCGTACTCCTTGTTCTGGGATGGAGTATCGTCGCGTTTCGCGATATACGAAATTATCGAAATCAGTGGATCGGCTATACAAAATTTTATGAGCAAGAACCGCGACGTCAGCTGGGATTTTTATCGCACCTTCCTTAGCGTGCTGAGCGACGGTTCGCTGTCCGCCGCCGCCCGCGAGCTTGGCATCACCCAGCCGACGGCGGGACGTCATATCGGCGCGCTGGAAGAGGCCGTCGGCTTTCCTCTGTTCATCCGCTCGCCGCACGGCTTAATGCCGACGGAAGCAGCCCTTGCGCTCCGCCCCTATGCGGAAAATCTGGCGGCGACAACCGCCGCCCTCATGCGCGCGGCCTCCGGCGAAGTCGGCAAGATCGAAGGCACGGTGCGCATCAGCGCATCTGACATCATCGGCGTCGAAATGCTGCCGCCGATTATCACGGCCATGCAGGAGGTTCACCCGCGGCTTGAAATCGAGCTGTCATTATCAGATACGCTGGAAGACCTTCTAAGACGCGAGGCGGATATTGCCATTCGCATGACCGAGCCGCTGCAGGACGCGATCGTCATGCGTTACATCGGCAATTTCCGTCTTGGATTTCATGCGACGCGCGACTATCTGGCAAAAGCCGGAACACCAAAGAGCATGGAAGACCTGAACCACCACCGGATGGTCGGTTTTGATCGCAAGACGCCGTTCATCCGGGCGGCCATCCAGCGGATGCGTTCGCTCGATCCTGACATCCCCGATGTTGAGGAAATTTCCTTCGAAATACGCGCCGACAGCAACCTTGCACAACTTGCCATGATCCGCGCCAGCGCGGGCATCGGCGTCTGTCAGATTGGCTTGGCCCGCAAGGACCCGCGACTGGTTCAGGTTCTGCCGAACATCGATATCCCGCTCCATACCTGGGTCGCGATGCACGAAAACCTCAAGACCTCACCGCGATGCCGCGCCGTCTTCAGCGCCCTGGTCGAAGGCCTCAAGGGTCATCTCAAGGAAACCGATCCGGGCGCGCCACCGAAACGGCGCTAAGGCAGTGCCGCGTCGATACGAGGCAGCCCGCGATCCCCAACTGGAAGGGACCGGCGGATCGGAAAAGCGATCCTGGTTTGCTTAAAATCCACGGATCGCCCGTCAGAATGGTTCGGCCTGCTGCGTTGTCTTGTCCACCACCTCGGCTTCCGGGCGGTCGCCGCCCTGGCTGTATTCTTCATGCCAGTGGCCGCTCTCATCCTGATAGCTGATTTCCTCGTCATCGCCACCCACCTGCTGTTCGGCAGCGACGATGCGCGCAGCCTCGACGGCATCCGCATAGGTAGGAAATGTTTCGGAATAAGCGCCGTTCATGCGGTAGGCAAAGCCTCCGTCATGTTCGACGATTTCATACACCACTTTGGTCATGCATGTTCCTCCTGTTTCGGTAGGCGACATGGCAACCACAACCGCGCTTCAAGCATTGCACCCGATGGGGACACCGCGGCATGAGCAGCATGTCCTGCGACATCACTATCCTACCAAAAGCACTCAAGCGCAAATCCTGCTTGATCTGAGGGACGATACGTCACAGCCTAAGCCGATCCGGGGGAAGGGAAATCAATGGCGGGTTCTATTCTGAAACAGGAGCGTATGCTGCTTCTGGCGATACCGGCGGCAATCGTCGCCTATCTGGCCGAACATGCAATCTTCGAAGCGGGAAAGACGGCGACGATCATCGCTGCCGTCGTGCTGATCGGGCTCATTGTTCTCGTCTCGATGCGGGTTGCCCATCACGCCGAAATCCTGGCCGCCAAGGTGGGCGACCCCTATGGCACCATGATCCTGACGCTGTCGGCCGTTGCGGTGGAAGTGCTGATCCTTGCCATCATCATGAGCGAATCCAGTTCACCCACGCTGGTGCGGGATACGATCTATTCCGCCGTGATGATCGACATCAACGGCATTCTTGGTCTCGCCGCGCTTCTTGGAGGCCTTCGCCACGGAGAACAGCCGTATAACGATGATTCCGGCAAGACCTATGGCGTGATGATCCTGACAGCCATGGGCATATCGATGATAGTGCCTGAGTTCATTCCTGAACAGAGCTGGCACATCTACTCGGTGTTCACAATCGTGGCGATGGTTGCGCTTTATGCGCTGTTCCTCAAAATGCAGGTGGGCCCGCACAGCTATTTTTTCAGCTACACTTACCCTCGAAAGCCACATTCGGCCGGCCAGCCAGCAGGCAGCCATGCGGAAGAGGACGATGAAGGCAACGTACCACTCTCCATCGGCCTCATCATCGCCGGCGTGGTTCTGATCGGCGTACTGGCGGAATTCATGTCCGCCTTCCTGGGCGAAAGTCTTGAAGGCACCAGCGCACCGCCAGCGCTGATGGCCGTGGTGGTGGCGACGATCTCGGCATCGCCGGAAATCCTCACCGCGCTCAGGTCCGCCCTGCGCAACCGTATGCAGGCCGTGGTCAATATCGCCATGGGCGCATCGCTTTCGACGGTCATCCTGACCGTGCCCGTGATGGAGGGTATCGCGCTCTATACCGGCCAGCCCTTCATCATGGCGATGACGCCCGTTCAGACCGTCATGGTCTTCATCACCCTCATCGCCGCCGCCATCAACCTCAATGACGGTGAAACCAACGCGATTGAAGGAATGACGCATTTCATTCTCTTCGCCACCTTCATCATGCTGCTGTTCCTGGGGCTCTGACCGAAACGAAAAAAGCCCGGCATCGCTGCCGGGCTTCTTCAATCGAGGTTACAAACCGATTAGCGGCAATCGGCGCAGAAGCGCTGGATGCGCTTGCAGGCCTCTTCCAGCAACTCTTCCGAGGTGGCATAGGAAATGCGGAAGTTCGGGCCGAGACCGAAGGCCGAGCCCTGCACAACGGCAACGCCTTCGGCTTCAAGAAGCTCGGAGACGAAATCCGTATCCGTCTCGATGACCTTGCCCGACGGCGCGGTCTTGCCGATCAGGCCGGCGCAGGACGGGTAAACGTAGAACGCACCTTCCGGAGCCGGGCAGCTGATGCCCTTGGCCTGGTTGAGCATGGAGACGACCAGGTCACGGCGGCCTTCGAAGATTTTCTTGTTCGCCGGAATGAAATCCTGCGTGCCGTTCAAGGCTTCGACCGCGGCCCATTGTGCGATGGAGCTCGCGCCCGAGGTCTGCTGGCCCTGGATCATGTCCATGGCCTTGATGAGCGGCAGCGGGCCGGCAGCGTAACCGATACGCCAGCCGGTCATGGCATAGGCCTTGGAAACGCCGTTCATCGTCAGCGTGCGGTCATAGAGCGAAGGCTCTACTTCCACCGGCGTGACGAATTTAAAGTCGCCATAGGTCAGGTGCTCATACATGTCATCCGTAAGGATCCATACATGCGGGTGCTTGACGAGCACATCGGTCAGCGCCTTCAACTCGTCGTGCGAATAGGCCGCGCCCGACGGGTTGGACGGCGAGTTGAACACGAACCACTTGGTCTTCGGCGTGATCGCCTTTTCCAGCGCTTCCGGCTTCAGCTTGAAATTGTCTTCCAGCGTCGCGTCGACGAATACCGGCGTGCCGCCGCAGATCGAGACCATCTCGGGATAGCTGACCCAGTACGGCGCCGGGATAACGACTTCATCACCGGGGTTCAGCGTCGCCATGAAAGCGTTGAACAGGATCTGCTTGCCGCCGGTGCCGACAATCGTCTGCTCCGGCTTGTAGTCGAGGCCGTTTTCACGCTTGAACTTGTCGGCAATAGCCTTGCGCAGTTCCGGAATGCCGGAAACAGGCGTGTATTTCGTTTCACCGCGTTTAATCGCGTCAATGGCCGCTTCCTTGATATTGTCGGGCGTATCGAAATCCGGCTCGCCGGCGCCAAGGCTAATCACATCGCGGCCCTGCGCTTTAAGCTCGCGGGCTTTCTGGCTAACGGCGATGGTGGCGGATGGCTTTACGCGGGAGAGAATGTCGGCAAGGAAGGCCATTTTTAATCGGTCCTATTGGGGTTGACATCGCAGAGCTTGGAAATCTCGTCTGCTGCGGCAATTTCTATGTCGAAAGACGGGCCTAGTTTCAAGGCCAAAAGCCAGCCTATCCGCCGTGGGGTACAATTTAAGCCTTCCTTAACCCGGAAGTAACGCTTATTGAGCTACATTCGCGAGCCTAGGGGTCGTGTCTCTCTATAGCTGGTTGAAAAATGGCGCCCAAAAGCATCTTTTCCAGTCTTGTCCGCGAGGCCGATGGCACATGGTCCACCGCCTATAACAGCTTCAACCTCAAGTCCGCCCTGCAGCCCATATTCCGTCGCACATCAGGCGGCCCGCTGGACATCGATTCCTTCGAAGGTCTCGTGCGACCCCACCGCAACGGTGAACCGGTAACACCAGGTGAATTTTTCTCGCTGGTGGCACCCGAAGACATCGAAAATATCGACAGCATCCTGCGGACCATCCACATTCTCAACACCGGCAGGCTCAGCCGCTCCCGCGCGCGCATCTTCGTCAATTTCCATCCCGGCCTGTTCCAGACGCCAGCCAAGATGCGGCAGGAAGTGGAGCGCATGCGTCTCGCAGCCCACGAGGCCGGCATGACGGCAGACCGTATCGTCTGCGAAATCTCCGAGAAGAAGGCCTCCGACACCCAGATGGTCGCAGATTTCGCCTACCACATGCACGATATCGGCTTTCGCGTGGCGCTCGATGACTACGGCGCCGGCGATACCGCCATCGAACGGGTAAAGCTCATCAAGCCGGACTATGTGAAATTCGAAGCGGGCTGGGTGCGCGACTTCATGCAGAATTCTGCGGGCGCCGCTCTCCTGCGCGTCATTGTCAGCCAGTTTCGGGAGGATGGGATAGAGCCGGTTTTCGAGGGGTTGGAAACCGGTTGGCAGGTGGAGCAATGTGAAGAACTCGGCGTTTTCCTGATGCAGGGCTACATTCTGGCAAAACCGGAACTTGCGCCCACCAGTTTCGACGCGCGCTTTCCCGAGCTGGGCAGCGCATATTTTTCCCCTGCCGCACGAATGGAGAAAGGCTCCGCGGCTTTTTTCCGTGAGGAGCGCACCTCTGACGCGCATCCCCTGCGCCAGACCCGGACATTCGGAAAACGCGGCCTCTGACGCCAATTCGGGTTCAAAAACGCTCGCGCCACAATATTGCCGCAATAAATGCCGCGGAACGCCAGAATTCGGTCTCCAAGCCGTCCATTTCGAAGCCTCTTTTGTCCTTTAAGAACAGGGACAAGAGGCGACAGCCATGTTTACCAACGACCGCACTTCCGTTGAAAGGTTAAGGGCACAGAGAACGCTGTTTTCCCTCTGGATGGCGGTCGCGGCTTTTCTTGTCATCATCACCATGGCAGCCGGCATCGCGACATCGGCCAATGCGGCTGCGCAAGCGGTGGACACCCTGCATACCTCCGCCATACCGCAGGTGGCTGCGACGACGAAGGCAGGTCCACATATCCTGCTCATCGTCCTCTCGGCCGCGGCGTTCGTCGGCCTCGGCCTTGGCGGCCTGATGCTTACCCGGCGCAGCCTGAAGGACGAGGCCCGCCGTTATAAATAACGGCCCTCCCCTCGACTTGCGGCATCGGCATGTTGCTGCTAAAGCACCCGGGAAACAGTCGTCCGACACAGCTGGATGACACCTCACAAAATCCCCTGTTTGCCCGGCCGTGACGTCAATGATCTCCCGGCCCCGCGTTGCTGGTGCCAATAATGACGCGAATTCAGGCCAATATGCTGCTTCTGCTCGCCGCAGCAATCTGGGGAGGCGGCTTTGTCGCACAATCCTCAGCCATGGCCTCGATTGGCCCTTTCTGGTTCGTCGGTTTGCGTTTCGCCATCGCCGCCATCGCCGTGCTGCCCTTCGCGCTCATGGAAACCCGGTCCCTGAAATCACCGCCCCGCCCGCGTCAGATCGGCAGCTTCATTCTCGTCGGTCTTGCGCTGTTCGGCGGCGCCACCACCCAGCAGGTCGGGCTGCTGACCACGACGGTCACCAATTCCAGCTTCCTGACCGGGCTCTATGTCATCTTCGTGCCCGTGATTGCCGTTCTGCTTTACCGCCGTCACCCCCACTGGGTCGTCTGGCCCTGCGCGCTGATGATGCTCGGTGGTATATTCCTCCTTTCCGGCGGCGCCTTCGAGACGCTGACGAAAGGGGATATTCTCAGCATCATCTGCGCTTTCTTCTGGGCGATCCAGATTACGCTCGCAGGGCGCTTCGTCTCCGAAAGCGGCCGGCCGCTTGCGCTCTCCTGCACACAATTCGCGGTTTGCTCCCTTCTTAGTTGCATGATCGGCGTTGTGTCCGAACCGATCAGCATGGTCGCCATCGAGGCGTCGATGGTAGAAATTCTCTATGTCGGCCTCGTTTCTTCCGGCCTTGCCTTTGTGCTTCAGGTGATTGCCCAGCGCTACACAACAGCGCCGCAGGCCGCGATTTTCCTGTCGTCGGAGGCGCTCTTCGGCGCCCAGCTGGCCTCGATTTTCCTCAAGGAAACCATTTCCGGTGCCGGCTATGTCGGCTGCCTGATCATTTTCATCGCCATCCTGATCGTGGAATTGGTACCGGAACTGACGCGCAAACGGCAAAAAACCGCGACAGAAGCGGCGTGACGCGAAAAGAACTGTTTTTTCTGTTTTCTCGGGAAATCGCGGTCACGCGTCCAAATTTTTGCCGGGAAAGCTCAGACCGACCGGCAATTATTTCATCAACTATCACTTATGCGAAAAAAATGTGCGGTTCCCACGCGTAACTCTACCGCAGGTTTTTTATCTGACAAAAAGCCCGTAAAAACTTTTGCTTGCCAATTTTCGATAAACGCAGCAATCTACTGCGGTTCGGGCAATTTGCGAGCATGGGAAGGCCTATAAATTTGCGCACTGGGGACGCTATAAACCTCGGGCGGTGGGACGAAAAACGTTGGATGAGAACGCCATTACTTCCCGCTGCGAAGGTCCATTTTCTCAATAGTCAAAAACTGCCTGCCAACGCCCACGCGGGGCAAAACTGTAATGCTGCCTGTAGCTGAACGCGGGCAGAGCGAAAAGGACCTGATGCATGGCCGAAACTGGCACCGTAAAATTCTTCAATACAGACAAAGGCTTCGGCTTCATCAAGCCAGACAATGGTGGCGCTGATATCTTTGTTCACATCTCTGCCGTACAGGCTTCCGGCCTGTCCGGACTTTCAGAAAATCAGAAAGTGAGCTTCGACACGGAACCGGATCGTCGCGGCAAAGGGCCGAAGGCAGTCAATCTGCAGATTGCTGGCTGACCCTAAAACGGCTTTCTTTTCTAGTTGAAGCCCGGCAGGAATGCCGGGTTTTTTTGTGCGCGCCGCAGGCCGCAGTCGGCCGGCGCTCACAGTCCCTTGAGATAGGGGTTGGTCAGCCGCTCCTCACCCAGCCGTCCGCCCGGGCCGTGGCCGCAGATGAAACCGACATCGTCGCCAAGCGGCAGCAGCTTATCGCGAATGGACGCCATCAGCTGCTCGTGGTTTCCACCCGGCAGATCCGTGCGCCCCACCGACCCGGCAAACAGCACGTCGCCGACATGGGCGAAGTTCTGGTCGCGGTTATAATAGATTACGTGCCCGGGCGCGTGCCCCGGGCAATGATAGACCTCGAAGACGTGACCGCCAAAGGAGACCTTGTCACCCTCCTTCAGCCATGAATCCGGCACGACGTTCTTCAGACCGCTGATGCCGTATTTCTGCGCCTGCACCTCAATTCTCTCCAGCAGGGGCCGGTCATCTTCATGCGGCCCGATCACCGGCAGGGAGAGTTTTTCGCGCAACTCATCCGCACCACCGGCATGGTCGAGATGGCCGTGCGTCAACCATATTTCCTTGAGCGTGATGCCGTTTTCAGCAACTACCTGAAGAATGACGTCCACATCCCCGCCAGGATCGACGACGACGCCTTCCTTGGTGTCCTGATCAAACAGGACGGTACAATTCTGCTCAAATGGCGTGACCGGAATAATCCCGGCCTGCAACTTTCCCATATCCCGTGTCTCCTGTCTGAAAGATCCGCCATCCTATAGCCCGCTACCGGTTGCGGCACAATGGCGACAGGTTGCCTTGTTCTCAGCGGCGAATTCACGAAGAAAATCCCTATTCCATACAGTTAGATAACACGAAGAGGCGGCTTGATGAGACATGATCTTCCCGAAAAATGTGGAACGCCCTGGGGATTGCGACGTTGTAGCACCAGTCTTGAAAGGAGTGAGACACATGGACAAGACGCTTAAAATGCTGATCGCTGGTGGCGCCTTCGCCTTGATGGCGGGCTATGCAAATGCCGCCATGGTCGCAACAACCGCCTCGGATATTTCTGTCCGGTCTGGCCCCGGTGACGACTATCCGGAAGTCGGCCTCGCCACGCGTGGCAGCAACGCCGTGCTGGACGGCTGCATGGAAGGCAGCAGCTGGTGTCGCATCGAGGTGAACGGTCTGCGCGGCTGGGCCCATGCCGATTACCTGAACGTGATGTATGAAGGTTCGCCCGTCATTCTCAAGGAACGCCGCACGGAACTCAGCGTGCCGGTCGTGACCTACGAAAAAACTTCGAGTGTTCAGGCTGAACCGAACCCCGGCGATCCGAATCTGGGCCGCGTCGGCGAAGTCGATCCGCCTCAGTCGGTCATCACCTATATTGACGAGCACCCTGCCGATACCATCACCTATGACGGTGACATTGCCGTTGGCAGCGTCCTGCCGGCCGATACCCGTCTGGTTGAAGTTCCAGATTATCAGTATCGGTATGTGCGGGTGAACGATGTACCTGTACTCGTAGAACCCTCGACACGTCGTATCGTCTACGTCTACCAGTAAGACGGCCATGACCACAGTAATGCTGAGAGCGCGGAGTTTCCGCGCTCTTTTGTATTTGCGGTAAAGGTCGCTCAGGATTCCAGTTGCACCGGCACCCTCGCCATATTATCCACCGCAACAGAAAATGATCGCGGCATTCTCCCGAGCGGACGCATTTTCGGCTATGTTTACAGAATATTGGCGCATCGACGCCTGCAACATATGATCAGACAGCCGCAGAATATGAAGGAACCGCAGTGCCACCGCAATCGCTCAAAACCGCCGCCGCCAGACAGACACCGGCACTGCCGAAGGTTGACGACGGCAAGATTGACTTCGACACGATCGAAGCACTGTTTTTCGCCTATCGCGATTTCGTCTCCGATCCCGACGTCATCCTGTCGAAACTTGATTATGGGCGCGCGCATCACCGGGTGGTCTATTTTGTCAGCCGGCAGCCGGGCATGACCGTGGCGGATCTGCTCGATACGCTGCAGATAACCAAACAGAGCCTCGCCCGAGTGTTGAAACAATTGATCGACGACGGTTACATCCGCCAGATGGCAGGTCCTGAAGACCGCCGCCAGCGCCGGCTCTATCCGACGCTGACAGGCCGCGAACTGGCGTTGGCGCTCAGCGAACCACAATCACGCCGCATCGACCGCGCGCTGGAAGGGCTCGGTCCCGATGCGCGCGCCTGCGTGCGCAAATTTCTGGCGCAGATGCGCAGCCCGGCGACGATGACCAGCGTGGAGGATGAGTGACGATGGCGCAAGCTCCGGCAAAACGTCCACCGGCGGACGACGATGCGGCTCATCTCCTGATCGTCGACGATGACGCCCGCATCCGCGATCTCCTGCAGCGTTTTCTTGGCGACAAGGGATATCGCATCTCCGTTGCGGCCGATGCAGCAGAAGCTCGCCGCAAGATGGTGGGCATCCGTTTCGATCTGCTGATCCTCGACGTGATGATGCCCGGAGAGAACGGGCTTTCGCTGACCCGTTCGCTGAACGAAGACAAATCCGTGCCGGTCATTCTTCTGACCGCCCGCTCGGAAGCGGATTCACGTATTGCCGGGCTGGAAGCGGGAGCGGACGATTATCTCGCCAAGCCTTTTGATCCGCGCGAACTGGTCCTGCGCATCAACAATATTCTGCGGCGCAACACCTCCCCGGACACGCCCAAGATCGAACAGATCATGTTCGGCCCCTACAGCTTCTCCATTCCCAGGAGGGAACTGCGGCGCGGTCCTGAAACGATCCGCCTGACAGATCGCGAACAGGAGATCATGCTGCTTTTTGCGCTACGCGCCGGCGATACCATTCCACGGCACGAGCTGGTGGAAGCGGAGTCGGAAGTGGGCGAAAGAACGATCGACGTGCAGATCAACCGTCTTCGCCGCAAGATCGAGGACGACCCTGCCAACCCGGTCTATCTGCAAACGGTGCGTGGCATCGGTTACCGCCTCAGCGTGGACTGACGAGCACCCAACGAAGGGCGAACGCACGACCATGGCGAGCCTCGATTTTCTCGACACGTTTAAAAAAAGCGCCGTCGCAAAGACCTGGCGCTCCCTCGGCAGATGGCTGCGACACTGGCTGCCCACTGGGCTTTACACCCGTTCGCTCCTCATCATCATCCTGCCGATGATCCTGCTGCAGGCCGTGGTCGCGGCCGTCTTCATGGAGCGCCACTGGCAGCTGGTGACCGAACGCCTTTCGGCAGCGGTGACCCGGGATATCGCCGCGATCATCGAACTTCTACAGACAGACCCCGAAGAGGATGACTATCAGCGGGTCATCCGTATCGCCCGCGACAAGCTGGGTCTCAGCGTCTATATCGAGCCCAAGACGGATCTGCCGGCGCCACGGCCGGAGCCGCTGTTCTCGATTCTCGATACCATCCTCGCAAACCAGCTCAGCCAACAGATCGGCAGGCCCTTCTGGATCGATACCTATGGCAACGGCTCACTGGTGGAAATCCGTGTCCAGCTCGATGACAAGACGCTCCGCGTCTTCACCAGCAGAAGCGCGGCCTATGCCTCCAACACCCACATCTTCCTTGTCTGGATGGTTGGCGCATCGCTGGTGCTCATTGCCATTTCGATCCTCTTCCTGCGCGGCCAGATCAAGCCGATAGAAGCGCTTGCCAAGGCGGCGGAGAATTTCGGCAAGGGCCAGAAGGTCAGCGCCTATTCTCCCCGCGGCGCGGATGAAGTACGCCGGGCGGGCCTTGCCTTCATCCTGATGCGGGAGCGCATTGAACGGCAGATGGAGCAGCGCACCGCCATGCTGAACGGTGTCAGCCACGACCTGCGCACCATCCTCACCCGGTTCAAGCTGCAGCTGGCGCTCGCCGGCGACAATCCGGATCTCGAGGGCCTCGACAAGGATGTGGAAGACATGCAGTCGATGCTGGAAGCCTATCTGACCTTTGCCCGTACCGATGTGGAAGAGGATGTCGGCACGCTGGAGCTTCCTGCACTTCTCGAAAAAATCGGCCATGATTTCGAACTGCACGGCAAGAAATTCAGCTACGAACTCTATAATATCGAGAGGATCATCGCGCGGCCGAACGCACTTTCACGGCTCGTCGCCAATCTCGCCGAAAATGCCCGGCGTTACGCCAGCAACCTCCACGTCGATATCCGCAAGGCGCCACGCTCCATTATCATGACCTTTGACGATGACGGTCCGGGCATTCCGGAGAATTCACGCGAGGATGTATTCAAGCCGTTTTTCCGACTGGACGAGGCGCGCAACCTCAATGCCTCGGGCACGGGTCTTGGCCTTTCCATCGTCCGCGACATCGCCCGCAGCCATGGCGGCGACGTGTCGCTGGATAAAAGCCCGATGGGCGGATTGAGGGTTATCGTCAAAATCCCGGCTTGACGGCAGGCCGCCAATCAGCACATTTTCTCGCCGTTAGGAACCGGCCTTTCAACCGCAGCGAGTACGATATCTCCATTGGCGTCGGCAAAGCCAAGCGTCAGGACCTCGGAGCGGAACGGCCCGATCTGGCGCGGCGGAAAATTCACCACGCCCAGAACCTGCCGGCCGATAAGGCTTTCCGGCGTATAGTGCACAGTGATCTGCGCCGAGGACTTCTTGATGCCGATCTCCGGCCCGAAATCGATCTTCACCTTGATTGCCGGTTTGCGCGCCTCGGGAAAAGGCTCGGCTTCAACGATCGTACCGACGCGGATATCCACCTTCTCGAAATCGGCATAGGAAATTTCGCCGCTCATCGCCCGCCTCCTCAGCCCGCCAGTTCTTCTGCGCGGGTCTTGGCAGCGGCGACCGCCCTGTCGAACAGGGGCTGCATGCCGTCTTCGGCCATCAGCACGGAAAGTGCCGCGGCCGTGGTGCCGCCCGGCGAAGTCACATTCTGGCGCAGGCGCGCCGCCTCGTCGGAGGACTGGTGCAGAAGCTCGCCGGCGCCAGCCACGGTTTCACGCGCCAGACGCATGGCCACATCCGCCGGCAGACCGGCCTTACGGCCGGCTTCAGCCATGCATTCCACGAGATAAAAGACATAGGCTGGCCCGCTGCCCGAAACCGCGGTCACGGCATCGATATCGCTTTCGGCATCCACCCATTCGACCGGACCGCTGACCTTCAGCAATCCGTCCACCACGGCTTTAAGCTCGGGCGTCACAAGTTCATTTGCATATGCGCCGGTAACACCACGGCCCACCATCGCTGGCGTATTGGGCATGGCGCGTACCGCGGCAATCGCACCGAAATGCGAAACGAAGGTGGCAATGGTGGTGCCGGCCGCGATGGAGACGACGACCGTTTCCGGGCCCAGCAGGGGCTTCAGCGAAGGCAGCACTGCTTCCATCATCTGCGGTTTCACTGCCACGAAAAGAATGCCAGCCTTGACGCCTTCAGGCGCGCTTTCGCTATGGGCCGCACCCGCTTCCGTAATCGTTGTGCGCATGGCGTCGGAGGGCCGCGGGTCAACGACAATGACCTGCGATCCCGGCACGCCCTTTTTCAGCCAGCCAGACAGCATGGCGCCGCCCATATTGCCGGCGCCCACGAGGACGAGCGGCCCGGAAGCCTTGTACACCATGTTACGCTTCTCCAACGGTCTCGAACATGACCGCTTCGATTGCACTTTTCGCATCCAGACCCGACCAGACGACGAACTGGAATGCCTGATAATATTGCTCGCAGGCCTCCAGCGCGCTGGAGAGCAGCACTTCTACTTGCTGGTTGTTCGGCTCGGCACCGCCTGACAGAAGCAGCGACTGGCGGAAGATCACGACATCTTCCTGCCGCCACAGATCGAAATGCCCCATCAGCACCTGACCGTTGACCTGCGACAGCAGGCAAATGACTTCGTTGACACGGTGATCGGGCACCTTGATGTCGAAGGCGCAGGCAAGATGCAGCGCTTCGAAATCTTCCATCCACGCAAATGAAACGTGATAATCGGCCCAGTGGCCCGCCACAGTCATGGCGATCTCGTCCTCGCCCGAACGCTCGAACGACCAGTCATTCGAGGCAGCGACAATCTCGATCATATCGACGGGATTGGACTGACGCTCAATTTCAAATTCTATCAGACTCATGCGGCACCTTCTCAGCCGGTCGGAATGTCGTGTTTTGAACGCCGGGCACAAAACGCACATACAAACCGGGATAAACATTTGAGACGATTGCCCGACACCACCAGAATAACGCATTCACCCTGCCTGGAGCTTACCGGTCTTTTCGAATCATCATTTAAAATCAGTGTATAATGGCCGAGTCCCGCTGCCACCCCTCGCTCGCCATTTTTGCTTTTTGAGCAGTGGATATCTTCTCCCCCATCACCTCAGGCGAGAGTCTTAAGCGACTCTGCCGATTGTGTTTTTTGGAAGTGTCCACAGGCCCAAAAAATTCGCGTCTGAGCACGACTTTCGGCAACCGGAGATCAAGTCGACCAGAGAGAGCCGAAAAACAAAAAGCCCCGGAATCGCCTGCGATCCGGGGCTTCTGAGAAAAGTGATGAAGAATCAGTCCTTCGTGGCCGAAAGCTTTGCTTCGAGAGCCTCGATCCGGGCGCGCAGGGCGTCATTTTCATCCCGCGCCTGGATAGCCATCTCCCGCACGACGTCGAATTCCTCGCGCCGGACGACATCCAGACTGTTCAGCCAGCGATCGGCCTGTGCGTGGAACGCAGCCTCGGCTTCCTTGCGCACGCCCTGGGCCGCCCCGGCCGCATCCGTCATCAGCTTGGCGAATTCATCGAGAAAACGATTGGTGCCTGTCGTGCTCATGGCGCTCATCCTTCGTCGGTTCAGGGGCATCATCTTGCCCGCTGTTGATAGCATTCAGGTAGGCACTCCACCGTCGCCTTGCAAGCGAAATCGAAAAATCCCAAGAGCTTGCGTCACCTTTGGTATGTTGAGCCATAGCTTAAAGAATCACCTTGACCGCCGCCACCGCAATCGCCATTTTCCTTGGCGTCAAAGAACCGGTGAGCATCATCGCCCGGTCCTTTGAGACAATGGATGATCCGTTGTCCGCCCAGCAACGATGACGGAATATATACGGATTGATAGCCGCTCCCACTTCACTCGCCATCATGCCCTTCCCGAACATCGACCCGATAGCGTTGTCCATCGGTCCTCTGGCGATCCACTGGTACGGCATCGCCTATGTTGCGGGGATCATGCTCGGCTGGCTTTACGCCCGCCGCCTCGCCCGCACGGATCGGCTGTGGCCTAACGATGTGTCGCCAATCTCGGCGCAGCACCTCGATGATTTCATTCTCTGGGCAGCCGGCGGCATCGTGCTCGGCGGACGCATCGGCTACATCCTGTTCTACGATCTCGCTGCGGTCGCCGCCAATCCCATCAGAGCCATCGAAATATGGAATGGCGGCATGTCGTTCCATGGCGGCCTGATCGGCACGACGATCGCCATGATTCTTTTCGCCCGCAAGAACGGCATTCCTGTCTGGAGCATGTTCGATATAGTCGCGGCCGTAGCGCCCATCGGGCTGCTCTTCGGGCGCGTTGCCAATTTCATCAATGGCGAATTGTGGGGCCGCATTGCCGATGTGCCATGGGCCGTCGTCTTTCCCACAGGCGGCCCTTTCGCGCGCCATCCGAGCCAGCTTTATGAGGCTGGCCTCGAAGGCCTCGTGTTGGCCATCGTTCTGGCCATCGCCATTTACGCCTTCAAGGCTCTGAAGCGGCCCGGCACCGTCACTGGCATCTTCGTCTGCGGTTATGCGCTGTCACGCATCTTCGTGGAATTCTTTCGCGAACCGGACGCGCAGATCGGTTATCTCGCCGGCAACTGGCTGACCATGGGCATGGTTCTGTCCACTCCAATGTTCCTTCTGGGCCTCTGGGCCGTCCTGCGCGCGCGCCGCGCGGCAAAAGTCGCCTAAAGCGGTATGGCCAGCCATGACCACACCGCTCGCGCAACGCATCAAATCACTTATCCGGCTCAACGGTCCGCTTAGCGTAACCGACTTCTTTTCACTTTGCCTCGCCGATCCGGAACATGGCTATTACAAGAGCCGCGAGCCCTTCGGCCGTTCGGGTGATTTCATCACTGCCCCGGAGGTGAGCCAGCTTTTCGGTGAAATGCTTGGTGTTTTCGTGGTTCATGCCTGGCAGAGGCACGGTGCACCCGCTGAAACCCGGCTGGTGGAAATCGGCCCCGGCCGCGGCACCATGATGGCGGACATGCTGCGCGTCATTCGCCGCATCGCGCCGCCGCTCTATGAGACGATGCGGGTGCATCTGGTGGAAACCAGCCCCCGCCTTTCCGCCATCCAGAAGGAAACGCTGGCCGAACATGCGGGTCGACTGGCATGGCATGACAGTTTCGACGATGTGCCTGAAGGTTTCCTGCTGCTTGTCGCCAACGAACTTTTCGACGCCATTCCGATCCGGCAATTCGTCAGGACGCCGCAGGGTTTCCGCGAACGCGTAGTCAGCCTCGATGCCAATGGCGACCTCGTCTTCTCCACCGGTCTTGCCAGCATAGACCCGGCGCTGCTTCCGCCGCAGCCCGAACGGCAGCCGCTTGGCACGATATTCGAGATTTCGCCCGCCCGGGAAGCGGTGATGACCGCAATCTGCCAGCGCCTGTCTGCCCATGGCGGCACCGCGCTCGCCATTGATTACGGCCATCTGGTTGCCGGCTATGGCGACACGCTGCAGGCCATGCGCAACCATGCCTTCGATCCGCCGCTCGCCCATCCAGGCGAAGCCGATCTGACCAGCCATGTCGATTTCGAAAGTCTTGTAAAAACGGCCGAGGCGACCGGTGTTCACGTTAACGGCACGCTGCGACAGGGCGATTTCCTCTACGGCCTCGGCCTCAAGGAACGGGCCGGGGCGCTCGCCGCCAAGGCAACCGCGGACCAGACCCTCGCCATCGCCGAAGCCGTCAACCGCCTCGCCGGCGAAGGCGCCGGCAAGATGGGGGAACTTTTCAAAGTCATCGCCGTTTCCAGTCCCGCGCTCCATCTTCTGCCGTTTCGTGCGGTGGATTGACAGCGTAATAACCTCTGGGCCAACATCGTCGCGACACACGAAGCAGGCACACTGCATCACACACGCCGCGCAACGCCGCGGCAACAGGAAACATCTCGCTTGACCCTACTCCATTGGGCTACAGCGAAATTCTCCAAGGAACTCCCGCACCATGCAGAACGTAACGCTGCCGCTCCCCATCCAGAGTCCCCTCCTCGCCGCCTTCGATAAAAATCGCATCCGCCATGGCTTTTTCACCCGGCAGGGCGGCGTTTCCGATGGTCTTTATCAAGGCCTCAATGTCGGGCTCGGATCTGATGACGAGCCGGAACGGGTGCAGGAAAACCGCCGCCGCGTAACCCAATGGTTCGGCCTTGCCCCAGACCGCCTCGCCACGGTCCATCAGGTCCACTCTCCCGAGGTCGTCGTGGTTGACGGAACCTATGACGGCAGCCGTCCGCAGGCAGATGCGATGGTGACAGCGACACCGGGTTTCGTCCTCGGCGTGTTGAGCGCCGATTGCGGCCCCATCCTGTTCGCCGATGCGGAAGCGGGCGTCGTGGGTGCCGCCCATGCCGGCTGGAAGGGTGCTTTGTTCGGCGTGCTGGAAAACACGATCGAGGCGATGACGAAGCTCGGGGCCAGCCGCGATCGTATTGCTGCCTCGCTCGGCCCCTCCATCAGCCAGGACAATTATGAGGTCGGGCCGGAATATGTCGCGCGTTTCACCGATATCGAGCCCGCTTACGCGGATTATTTCTCCAGGGCGGAGAAAGAGGGCCACGCCTTGTTCGATCTCAAGCAGTTCACCATCGACCGCCTGACCAAAGCCGGTGTGAAGGCGGAAAATCTTGGTCTCTGCACCTACCCGGACGAAGAACGCTTCTATTCCTACCGCCGCACCACCCACCGCGCCGAACCCGATTACGGCCGGCAGATTTCCGCAATCGCAATTCTGGAGGACTAAGATGGCCCTGCATTTCGAGCTTTCGGAATTCGATGCCCGCCGCGAGCGGCTGCTGGCGAAAATGGCCGAGGAGAAGCTGGATGCGCTGCTGCTTTTCGCCCAGGAAAGCATGTACTGGCTGACCGGCTACGATACTTTCGGCTACTGCTTCTTCCAGACGCTGGTGGTGAAATCGGACGGCTCCATGACGCTGCTGACACGCTCGGCCGATCTGCGTCAGGCCCGCAATACTTCGATCATCGAGAACGTCCTCCTCTGGGTCGATCGACCCAATGCCGACCCGACGCTCGATCTCAAAAACCTGCTGAGCGATCTCGACCTTCTGGGCGCAAAGATCGGCGTGGAATATGACACCCACGGCATGACCGGCCGTGTCGCCCGCCTGCTGGATAACCAGCTTGCGAGCTTCGGCCAGATGGTCGATGCGTCGTATCTCGTCAGCACCCTCAGGCTCGTCAAAAGTCCCGCCGAAATCGCCTATGCCCGCAAGGCTGGCCAGCTGGCCGATGAGGCTCTCGATGCAGCATTGCCGCTCATCAAGCCCGGCGCGGACGAAGCCGCCATTCTTGCGTCAATGCAGGGTGCGGTGCTCGCGGGCGGCGGCGACTACCCCGCCAATGAATTCATCATCGGCTCAGGCGCGGATGCGCTTCTCTGCCGCTACAAGGCAGGCCGTCGTGTCCTCGACAGCAAGGATCAGTTGACACTGGAATGGGCCGGCGTCAGCGCCCATTACCATGCCGCCATGATGCGCACGGTGGTGATCGGCGAACAGGATTTCCGGCAGAAGGAGCTTTACAGCGCCTGCCTGCAAAACCTGACCGCCATCGAGGAGGTGCTGCGGCCGGGCAATACCTTTGGCGATGTCTTCGATGTGCATGCCCGCGTCATGGACGAGCGCGGCCTCACCCGCCATCGGCTGAACTCCTGCGGTTATTCGCTGGGCGCGCGCTTCTCCCCGTCCTGGATGGAGCATCAGATGTTCCACTCCGGCAATCCGCAGGAGATCACCGCTGACATGACGCTCTTTGTGCATATGATCGTGATGGATTCCGATTCCGGCACGGCCATGACGCTCGGCCAGACATATCTGACCACGGACGGCGCGCCGGAGCCACTGTCGCGTCACAGCCTCGATCTTCTCACAGCTTAAATCGCCCCCGGGTTTGACACAGCGGGAAAACCGCCCTTACATTGCGCCACCTTGGGCAAGAAGGAGCGGAACATGAGAGGGAAAATCGCATGAGCCGGTTGGGGGTTGCCCTCATCGTTCCGGCTTTGGCACTGATCCTGTCCGGCTGCAACACCACGGAAGCGCTGACGCCACAGGTGGATGTCGGCCACAATGCATCACAGTCGACGCCGGTAACACAGGGTGATCTCGACCAGATGGCGGCAGCCGCCGACCGCGCACCCGCAGGCGGGCCGGCAATCGCATCGTCAGTCCCTGCCTATGCACCCCAGAACTCTCTGCAGGCACAGGCACAGGCGCTGTCCAATGGCAGCCAGTACGGGGAACCGCTCCGTCAGAACCAGGCCGCGGCCGCGGCCCCCGCCGTCACGCAACAACCGCCATCACAGCAGACGGCTTCCCTTGCACCTGCCACCGCCGCGAATTCCATCCGCTTCCTGCCCATCATCGGCGCACCGGTTCAGGCGGTGACACCGCTATCCCGCCAACTGGGGGCCGAAGCGCGGGCCAAGGGGCTGACAATCCGCGCATCCAACGACAATTCCGCCGAAAATATTCTGAAGGGATATTTTTCCGCCTTTGCCGATGGCGGCAAGGTCAATGTCGTATACGTGTGGGACATTCTCGACGCCAATGGCGTGCGGCTGCACCGCCTGCAGGGGCAGGAGGCAGTGACCGCGCGAGGCAGTGATCCATGGGCGGCCGTGACCGACAAAGTCATGCAGGACATCGCTGCAAAAACACTCAACGACTACACGTCATGGAAGCAGTCTCAAAGCGGATGAGGTGAAACGACGGGAGAAGTCACAGAGATTTCACGAAAATCATTGCGAAAGCGCGGAGTCCTCTTGCAATCGGAAGCAACAGCGCTATTAAGGCGCGCATGGCAACAAGGCGTATCCGGCAAAGGCTTTTCAGCCGGATGTTCCTCCCCTTGAACGACGCTTGGTTACGGCGGATTGAGCCCCGTGGCGCAAGGCGATGGCATGGAAACAGGCGGCCGCAATGAAGGTTTTCGCAGGCAATTCGAACCGGCACCTTGCCGAAGCGATCTGCAAGTATCTTAATGTTCCTCTCGGAAATGCCACTGTAAAGCGGTTTGCTGACCAGGAAATATTCGTAGAAATCAGCGAGAACGTGCGCGGCGAGGACGTCTTTATCGTCCAGTCCACCTCCTTCCCGGCAAATGATCATCTGATGGAACTGCTCATCATGATCGATGCCATGCGCCGCTCCTCGGCCAAACGAATTACCGCGGTGCTTCCCTATTTCGGTTACGCCCGCCAGGACCGCAAAGCCGGCCCCCGCACTCCGATTTCCGCCAAGCTCGTTGCCAATCTCATTACCGAAGCCGGCGCCGACCGCGTTCTCACCCTCGATCTTCATGCCGGACAGATCCAGGGCTTTTTCGATATCCCCACCGACAATCTCTTTGCAGCACCGATTCTCGCCCGCGACGTGAAGGATCACTACGACACCAACAATGTCATGGTCGTTTCGCCTGACGTCGGTGGTGTGGTTCGCGCCCGTGCGCTGGCAAAGCGCCTCGACTGTCTTCTGGCCATCGTCGACAAGCGCCGTGACCGTCCCGGCGAATCTGAAGTCATGAACGTCATCGGCGATGTCTCCGGCAAGGACTGCATCCTCATCGACGACATCGTCGATTCCGGCGGCACGCTCTGCAACGCCGCTGAAGCCCTGCTGAAAAAGGGCGCGACCAGCGTTACTGCCTATATCACCCATGGCGTACTGTCCGGCGGCGCGGTGGCTCGCGTGGCCTCTTCCAAGCTGCGCGAACTCGTCATCACCGACAGCATCCAGCCGACCACCGGTGTCCAGTCCGCGCATAATATCCGCGTGGTGAGCACCGCCGGCCTGCTCGGCGAAGCAATCAACCGGACCGCGCAGGAACAGTCGGTTTCCGGCCTGTTCGACTGAATAAATTCAGCAATCACGCTGAGGGTTGCCTACGTCTGCCGGTTTTTCCGGCATGCGCTTGAGCCAAAGTGGGCGCATATTCACTCAACGTAATCCTCGGCCTTGTGCCGAGGAGCTAACCACGTCGATAAAATCAAGGCGCGCGGGCAATAGGGACAACCCCGAGGATAAGTCGGAACTGTCTTGCCGCTCGCTCCCACCCCAGCGATGCTGCACCTCGAACTCCCAACTAAGACGACGCCGCACCCGTGTCCGGGGGCCGTTGGAGACGGGTGGCCGCAGCCCTGATTTTCGGCCACCAGCCCCGAACGCGGGTAAGTATGGCGTGGCGGCCATTGCGCCAAAGGCTGATCGTATCGGCTGAGATGGCAGCACCGCTGAAGAGGTGACGGTGGTGGCTTATCGCCAGCACCCGGTACAGAAACAGTGTCGTCAGGGCCGAAAACAGGATGGACATCACCACATCGCTGAGGAAATGCCCGCCGGCCGCGATGCGAAGACCGGACATGAGAATGATTGCCCCGGCGGCAAGGGCACCAACTACCCATCGCCCATAGGGCCGCAGGCGCGGCCAGACAAGCACACAGAGGGGCAGGAAAAAACTCGCGATCAGCGCGGTTTCACCCGAAGAAAACGAACAGTTCGAATAGCATTGCGTGCTGAACTGAAAAGGTGGCGTGAAAAGCTGCTGCCCGCCAAATTCGGTAACGCTGAACGGACGCGCGCGACCGATCATGGCCTTCAGCACGCCGTTGACCAGCAGCCCGGCACAGAGGATCACGGGACCACAAAGGAACGCCCAGACTCGCCAGCCGGTTCGCTGCGAAGTGCCGAGCCGGAGATTGCCGACAAGGACCAGGAAAGTCAGAAGCGCGGCGAGCTCGACACCTTCCCGCAACGTGTCGCGCAGCCATTCGGGAAACGGCTCCCGGCCAGGCCATGGCTGGCCCACCGGCGAGAAAAACAAGGCGGAAAAGCGCAGATCTATAGAGGGGAAGGTCGCAAACAGGATCACCAGCGCAAGCGCTGCGAACGTAACCCAGATGGTGATCCGCATATGCGAGAGATCATTGTCCATTGACGCTCTCCGGGATGCACTGTGGTGGCAGGCGCCACAGCCCGATTTCCCTGCCCTCGACAAAGCCCGGGCCGGCGGTCCAGTGCGCCACCGGCGCCTCGCCTGCAAGACACGCCGGCAAGCCATCGGCACTTGCCAGAAACAGCGGATTTTTCGCTTCGCCCGGCTTCAATGGATAAAGAAGGGCATAATGGCTGGACGGCACGCCGGTTTCCGGAAGCGCACGCGTCAACATCTGTTTCTCGTCCCGCAACTGGTAAAAGAGCTCGGCCAATATCGAACGATCATTGGCGACGATAGCGTCAGCACCTGCTTCACGCGCCCGCGACAGGCCGGTCGATACCAGCTCGGAGCTTCCAAGATAACGTGCCATCGCCAGTTTACCGTTCGGCAGGCGCAGGCCCGTTCCCACTATCGTCATCAGCGGCAGCGCGATTGCGACGATGCCGCCGAGGACCAGTGTGGATACGATGAGCCAACGTCGCGATGCCAGGATCGGCACCGCCAGCAGTACGCCTGCCGCATAAGCTCCCACCGCCCAATTGGCGAGTGCCCGCGACATGAGGCCCTGTGCCGTGATCAAAAGCACGATCGGTACAGAAAGAGCGACGAGCGCCCGTGCTTCACCGGTTTTTGCGCGGATTGTCGCAACAATCATGCCGACGAAGACGTATGGCCCAACCACACCTGCCTGGGAAAAGAAGAATTCAAGCGCGGAGCCGATCTTGAGTTGGACACCGTGCCAGTTGGCATTGTCGGCGGTGTGGCGTGCCGTCATGAAATCATGGGCCGCATTCCACCACAGATTGGGCGCGATGACGGCAACGCAGACGAGCGCAGCAATGACCGCGTCACGCAGCCGGATCCGCCATGCTTCGCAAAGCCAGCTGGCGGCGATGAAGCACGGCAGAAAATAGATCATCGCATATTTCGACATCAGCCCGAAGCCGAAACAGAGACCCAGAGCGATGCTCCAACCCAACGCCGCCCTGCCCTCGCTGCGGGCGAGCGCAAGCTTGCGCACGGATATCATCGACAGCACGATGAACAGCATCATCGGCGTATCGGTCGAGATCAGCAGGCTGCCGAGCGTCACGGCTGGCAAGGTCAGATAGATCACTGCCGCAAGCGAGGCCAGCCTGACATCATAGATCATGCGGCCGAGCACAAAAATGGCCGCCGCCGCAACGCCATGCACGACGGGTGCGGCGAGCCGCACCTGAAACGTGCCCTCCCCGCCGCCCAGAATGGTGGCCGCGCGAATAAGCCAGCCGATGAGCGGTGGCTTGGAATAGGCGCCGAGCGCCATTTCGCGACCCCACAGCCAGTATTGCGCCTCATCGACAAAAAGGTCGGTGCGGTTGAAGGCGAGCCCGAGGACGCGCAGGGCAGTTACGAGGACAATCGCCGAAAACGCGAATGTCAGCCATTGGCGCTCAGCGCCTGCCCGCGCATAAGGCAGGGTCGCCGCCTCATGCATGCTGGCGGCGTTCTGCATGGATCAACCAGAGATTTCGAGCATAGATAAAGAGGCCGGATGCCTGCCCGAGAACAAAGACCGGATCGCGCCGCCACAGTGCATAGGAGAGCAGCACCACACCGCCAAGAATCGAAAAATACCAGAATGCCACCGGCATGACCGACCGGTTGGCCCGTTCCGATGAAATCCATTGAACCAGAAAACGCATGGTGAACAGCATCTGGCCCATGAAACCGGTCAAGACCCATACGAATTCTTCCCAGCTGTTCACATGCAGCATGGACCATAAAGCCGGTACGTTCACGGCAATGTCTCCGTTATGAAAGTTTCAGCCCAGCTTGACCGCTTGCGCCGGCGCAAAAGCCATGCGACGCCGATCAGGTCGTGGATGCCCACCAGCGCCCGGCCGATATTGGTATAATGGGAATTTCCATGCAGCCGCGCCCGGTGCGTGACGTCGACATGGGCGACCTGCCAGCCGTCACGATTGAACAGCGCCGGGAAGTAGCGGTGGTGATGGTCGAAATAGGGCAAAGCGAGGTAGGCGTCGCGGCGAAAGGCCTTGAGGCCGCAGCCGGTATCGCGCGTGCCATCCTTCAAAATTCGCGCCCGAAGCCCGTTGGCAAAGCGGGAGGAAAGGCGTTTTCCCAGCGTGTCGCGCCGGCCGACGCGCTGGCCGGCCACCAGCCCAAGCCGGCGCGGTGCATTGGCGGACAGAAGCGGTGCAAGAAGTGCCGGCAGATTATCCGGCGGATTCTGGCCGTCGCCGTCCAGCATACACACGATAGGCGCGCGCGCCGCCTGCACTCCGCTGTGGATCGCAGCCGATTGACCGCCCTGGCGGTCGTGCCGCACCAGCCGCAACATGCTGTAACGGGCAGCGAGCGCCAGAACCGCTTCCGCCGTGCGGTCAGAAGAAGCGTCATCCACTACCACGATCTCGAAGCGGCCGACCGGCGCACAGGCGCTCACGATCTCTGCCACCAGCGTTTCAACGCTCGCTTCTTCATTGTGCATGGGCACCACAACGGCAAAATCCGGGGCAGATCGCAAATTGGCTCCGTCACATCCGTCTGCGCGGGTTCCGCAAACATCATCGATTGTGGCGAGAGAAGGAGCGTGAAAAGCTTGCATGAACATGAACAGCCGTTGATCTTCGCTGGATATGCGCCCGTTCTGTTGCAGTTTTATTACGTGGTGCCGTCGGCGCGGCTCTTCGATTTTTTCACGCCATGCGGGAAATTATCCTACAATTCCCTGTCCTTTAACGCGACCGTAAACAATTTTTGCAACGGTACGGCCACGTTTTTTGGGGGGAGGAAAACAGGATGCCGGGTGGAAATCCGACTGCTGTCAAAGCTAAATCATTGTCAATCAAAGCCAAATTTGCCGCGCTCGTTACCGGTGCAACACTGGTTTCCTGCCTGTCGGTGGGGCTGCTGTCCTACGAGATGGGTAAATCGGGGCTGATCGACGCCAGCAAGATCAGGCTCGAAACGGTTGCAGGCAACCAGTCCAAGCAGCTTGATGCCTATACGTTGCGCGTCGAACAGAGCATTTCCGAACTGTCGCAGAACGCCGCGGTGGCCCAGGCGCTCGAAACGATGACCACCGTTGTCCCAACGGAAAAGGACGCAATCATCCAGGCTTTCCGCCGAGAGGGCGTCTCCGAAGAGGAGCGCGCCTCCTTCAACGGCGAAGGGTTGCGGCTGCTCTACGCCATTCGTCATGCGACCATCAACGCCGCCATTGCCAGCGTCTGGCGTAATACCCGCGTCAGCGATATCTACGTGATCGACAAGAACGGCCTGATTATCTATTCCGTGACCAAGGGAAAGAACTTCCTGACCAATGTAACGGAACCGCAGAACGCCGCGATCAAGGAGCTGTTCGACCGCATCGAAGCCGGCAAGGACGGCGTCGTCAGCACCACGGGCTTCAGCGATGGCGAGAATAATTCGGCCATGATCGGCATGCCGCTCGCCGTCTCCAACTGGGGTCAGCTCCAGCGCAAGGGTGCCGTTATCATGCGCATCGCCGCCGATCGCATCGGCGCGGTGGTGACGCCCGAGGAAACCGGCAAGACCATCGATGACGCCGTTCTCCTGAGCGCCGACGGGAAACTCAGGGCTGGCGTCCTCTCGGGCGGTGCGGATGCTGCCGTTTCCGAAAGTCTCGCTGCCCTTTCCAACGTAAACGACGCCGGAACGGTCATGGCGCAGACACCTGCGGGCAATATCTTCTATGCCTATCGTCCGGTCGCCGTCTTCGGACAGAAACATCTTCTTGCCATCGGCCAGCAGGAAAGCAAGGTTCTCGCCGCTGCCAACGATCTCGCCTTCTGGGCAGCGGTCGCAACGCTGGCCGTACTTGCAATAATGACGCTGATCGGGATTTTCGTTTCCGCGAGCCTGACCAAGCCGTTGACCGGACTAGCCGGTCTTATGGAGCGCCTGAACGGCGGTGAAAACAACATCGAGATCAAGGCAGTTTCCCGTGGCGACGAGATCGGCACCATGGCGCGCGCGCTGGAATCCTTCCGCCAGGGCATTCTGGACAAGCAGCGGATGGAAGCCGAAGCCCACCGCAAGGGTGAAGAACTGGACGAGGAACGCGCCCAGCGCGAGATGGAGAAGGCAAGAAGCGCCAGGGAACTGGAAGAAGCCGTGGACGCGCTCGCCACCGGTCTTGCCAATCTCGCCGCCGGCAGGCTCGATCTTCGCATCGAAAAATCCTTCGTTCCGTCACTCGATCATCTGCGCATCGACTTCAACAACTCCATGGCAGGGCTGGAAGCGACGATCTCCAATATCGGCGGAAGCGCCAATGCCATCCGCTCCGGTTCCGGCGAGCTGAAAAGCGCCTCGGAAGACCTGTCGCGGCGCACAGAACGTCAGGCAGCAGCCCTCGAGGAGGCGGCAGCGGCGCTCGGAGACATGACGCAGGCTGTCAATCTGTCGCTGTCGCGCTGCAATGTCGCCGTCGCCGCTACGGCGGATACGATGCAGGATGCCCATAGATCCACGGCTGTCGTCAAAGAAGCGATCGTTGCCATGGAACGCATCGAGACCTCTTCGGCCAAAATTCGCCAGATCATCGATGTCATCGACCAGATTGCCTTCCAGACCAATCTTCTGGCGCTGAATGCCGGTGTTGAAGCAGCGCGCGCCGGCGAGGCCGGCAAGGGCTTTGCAGTTGTGGCGCAGGAAGTTCGCGAACTGGCCCAGAAATCGGCCGCCGCCGCCCGCGACATCACGCAGCTCATCGCCACCTCTGCGGGTGATGTGGAAAGCGGTGTGGCGCTGGTGCTGAAGACCGGTGAAAGCCTGGAACAGATCCAGAAACGCATCCAGTCGGTCAACGACCAGATCGGCGAAATCGCCACCGCGTCGCGCGAACAATCCGGCCGTCTCAGCGAGATCAATGCCTCCGTCAATGAACTCGACCACGTGACGCAGCAGAACGCCGCCATGGTGGAGGAGACAACGGCCGCCGCCTTCTCGCTCGCCAACGAGGCGGATGGCCTGACCGAACAGGTGGGGCAATTCTCCGTGGGCGATCCTCGCCGGCGAGACCAGCGTTACGCGGCATGATGCGCAACAAAAAGGGCCGGAGGCAAAACCTCCGGCCTTTTATTTTGCCTGAAAGCCCGATCCGGGCTCCCAGGGGCAGGCGCCCCTGGGAACACGCCGGCGACCTGGCACCACAGCCCCTCGCCGGCTTCCGGGGAGGACCTCAGAAGAAACCAACCTTGTTCGGGCTGTAGGACACGAGCAGGTTCTTGGTCTGCTGGTAGTGGTCGAGCATCATCTTGTGGGTCTCGCGACCGATACCAGACTGCTTGTAGCCGCCGAAGGCCGCACCCGCCGGATAGACGTGATAGCAGTTCGTCCACACACGGCCCGCTTCGATGCCCCGCCCGGCGCGGTAGGCGATGTTCGTGTCACGGCTCCAGACGCCAGCGCCCAGCCCGTAAACCGTGTCATTGGCGATTTCGAGCGCCTCTTCCACCGTCTTGAAGGTGGTGACGGAAACAACGGGACCGAAGATTTCCTCCTGGAAAATCCGCATCTTGTTGTTGCCTTCAAAGACAGTCGGCTGGATGTAATAACCGTCTTTCAGATCACCCGACAGCGTCTTGCGATCACCGCCGGTCAGAACCTTGGCGCCTTCCTTCTTGCCGATCTCCAGATAGCTCATGATCTTGTCAAACTGTTCCTGCGAGGCCTGTGCGCCCAGCATCGTCGACGGATTGAGCGGATCGTCCTGGCTGATGGCCTGAACGCGCTTGATCGCTTTTTCCATGAAGCGGTCATAGATCGATTCATGCACCAGAGCACGCGAGGGGCAGGTGCAGACCTCACCCTGGTTCAGCGCGAAGAAGGCAAAACCTTCGAGCGCCTTGTCGAGGAAGGCATCGTCCTCGTTCATCACGTCGGCAAAGAAGATGTTCGGCGACTTGCCGCCCAGTTCCAAGGTGATGTTGGTGACGTTGTCGGCGGCATAACGCATGATTTCCTTGCCGACCGAGGTGGAACCGGTAAAGGCGATCTTGGCGATGCGGTTGCTCTGCGCCAGCGGCTTGCCGGCTTCAAGGCCAGTACCATTGACGATGTTGAGGACGCCAGGCGGCAGAAGGTCTTCAATCAGCTCCATCACGATGAGAATGGAGGCGGGCGTCTGCTCGGCCGGCTTCAGCACCACGCAATTGCCTGCTGCAAGCGCCGGTGCGAGTTTCCACGCAGCCATCAGGATCGGGAAGTTCCATGGAATGATCTGGCCGACGACACCGAGCGGTTCATGGAAGTGATAGGCGACGGTATCGTTATCGATCTCGCCGATCGTGCCTTCCTGAGCGCGGATGCAGCCTGCGAAATAGCGGAAATGGTCGATGGCGAGCGGGATATCCGCATTGGTGGTTTCACGCAGCGGCTTGCCGTTATCCCAGGTTTCAGCCCGGGCGATGAGATCTAGATTGTCTTCAATGCGCTGGGCGATCTTGAGCAGGATGTTGGAGCGCTCGGTTATGCTCGTCTTGCCCCATTTGTCGCGGGCCTTGTGGGCCGCGTCGAGCGCAAACTCGATGTCGGCTGCATCCGAACGCGGCACTTCGCAGATCTTGTGGCCGGTCACCGGCGAGAGATTGTCCATGTAGCGGCCGGATTTCGGCTCCACCCACTTGCCGCCAATGTAATTGCCGTATTTCAGCTTGAAGGGCGCTTCGCCCGCTTTCTGCTGAACCTGAATATTCATGATTTCATCCTCCCTGATGAAAACGATCCTGAGCGGACCGCATGAAAGGAAGGTGGGCCCAGATGGCGCGGTTCGGTAGAGGGGCGACGCGGTTCCGCAGCGCACATTGTCTCACATCTGCGACAAAGCCGCGTTGATCCGGCGCGATCGGCCGGATCGCAACAACAAGAACGTCAATGAACGTCGAATTTCTTCATCTTGCGATGAAGCGTGGCCCGGCTGATGCCGAGCAAGGACGCGGCCTGCGTGACATTGCCGTTGGTGCGCGACAACACGCGCCGCAGCGCCGAACGCTCCGCTTCCGCGAGGTCGGAACCGCTGTCATGGCGCTGTTCCTGCAGGATATCCGCGGCCGGGAGACCCTGCGCGATGCGGGCATCGTCCAGCTTCAGCGCAAGACGAGCGGCGCGGGTCGCGCCCAGCACGAGATCGTCCTGATCCACGGCGAGCAGCGAAAGCGCCGCCCCGAACCCACTTGGCACGACGACGATGCGTGCCCCCGGAAAGGCACGGCGGAACAGATTGCCCTCGATGCGCTGCGCCGCGTCCTTCACTGCCTGGGTGACAAAAGAAAAGGTCATCTCGTTGATGTCATCGCGGCAGGTGGAAATATCGAGCGCACCCGTCACCCGGCCGGTATGATCGCGAATGGGAGCCGTGGTGCAGCACAGTTCCGTATTCGACGTGAAGAAATGCTGGTCACGATAGACAACCACCGAACGCTCGTCGACGAGCGCGGTGCCTATGCCGTTTGTGCCAACGCTCTCTTCGCTCCAGACGGCGCCGGACCAGAGGCCGAGCGCCCGGAAATCGCGATCATCGCCGGACGCGCCTCGCCGCTCCAGCGCAACGCCCTGAGCATCGGTCAGGAGCAGGCAGCAGCCGGATCTCCCGACACTGTGGAAAATTCGGTCAAGTTCGTCGGTGCTTTCAGCAATCAGGCCAGCGGCACTTTCACGGGCGCGCCGAAACTCCGTCTCGCTGAGAAAGATCGGCTTGCGATTTTCTTCCGGTGCAAGACGGTGCTTGACCATGCAGCGACGCCACGAGGCGACAATCGGCGAACTTGCGGCTGCGGAACGGTGGCGTGCGGTTTCATACACGCGTTCCGCATGGGCGATGTCTGTCGGCATGCGCTCCTCCCAAAGCTTTTGGGCGATGGTGCGCTGGAAGCGTCGATGTTTCAACAAAAAACTTCGCGACCGGCATCGGAGGCGCAGCTGACGGTCAGACCGCCTTGAAGTAACGCCTGCCGGCAGTGACCTCCGGTTCGTCCTCAACGGACAGGAAGGTGTCATCCACGAGGCTGGCAATGGATGTCAGCGGACCGGGCTTGCCGAAAAAGAAGCCCTGCACCTGCAGGCAGCCTTCGCGGCGCAGGAACTCGACATGGGCCTTGGTTTCCACACCCTCCGCAAGCACGGGAATATTCAGGCTATGCGCCAGAATAAGCGTCGAACGCACGATCGCTTCGGACTGCACATTGGTCGACAGCCCGTCGATGAAGGCGCGGTCGATCTTGATCTTGTCGAAAGGGAAACTCTGCAGCGTCGAAAGCGAGGAATAGCCCGTGCCGTAATCATCCATCGCGATCTTGACGCCGAGCGCCTTGAGCTTGCGGATGGTGACGAGCGCATGGCGGTGATCGGCGATGATGCTGCCCTCGGTGATTTCCAGCTCGAGCCTTTCAGGCGCAAGGCCCGTTTCTGCCAGGATTTTTTCGACCTTGTCCGGGAACTCGTTATCCGCAAGCTGCTGCGGCGCCACATTCACCGCAATGGAAAGCGATTTTTTCCAGAGTGCCGCCTGCGCGCAGGCTTCTCTCAGAACCCACTCGCCGAGTTCGACGATGAACCCCGTCTGCTCCGCGATCGGAATGAATTCGGCGGGAGAAATCATGCCCCGATCGGGATGGTTCCAGCGCAAAAGCGCCTCGAAGCCGACGATACTGCCGCTTCTGGTGTCGTTCTGCTGCTGGTAATAAAGCTCGAACTCGTTATTGGCGAGGCCGCTGCGCATGGCGACGGCAAGCACATTGCGCTCACGCGCGGCCTCATCCATCGATTTATCGTAAAAGCAGATCGTATCCGAACTGCCGCTTTTTGCCCGGTACATCGCGACGTCCGCCTGCGCCATCAGCGTATCGGCATCGATGGAGCCGGTATTGCGGACTGAAATGCCCACACTCGCACCGACCGAAAATGTCTGCCCGTTCCATTCCACCGGCCTGCTGATCTGGTCGATCAGCCTCTGGGCGAATTCGGCGCCATCGGCGCGGGTATAATAGGAATTTGTCATCGCCACGAATTCATCACCGCCCATGCGCGCCAGAAATTCGCCGGCCTTCAGCACGGAACTCGCCCGGTCGGCGATGGTGCGAAGCACGGCGTCGCCCGCCGCATGGCCGTGCACATCATTGATTTCCTTGAAACGGTTGAGATCGATGGAAAGAAGCGCGGTGTGTGCGCCCAACGAAATATGACGCGTGCGACGATTGAGATGTTCGATGAAGGCTGCCCGGTTGGGAATGCCGGTCAGCGGATCATGCAGGGAAAGATGGCGATAGCGGGCGACCGCCTGCTGGGTGGACTGGGCGTCGATGACATAAGTGGAAAGCCCCAGCGCCAGCAGCAACAGCGTAACCGCAATGGCGCCTCCGCCCATGATGGCCGGCGGCAGTAGATTTTCAGGAATGACGATGCGCGGGTCGAAGGCGAAAGACATGGAGGCCATGCCGGTATAATGCATCGACGCTATCGCCAGGATCAGAAACGCCACCGCGCTGTACTGGCAGAACCGATTGACGGGCCGCGAGACCCGATTGACTGCAACGGCGCCCAGCACTGCCCCCAGTGCCAGGGACGCGATGACATAATTCTGATCCCAGAAAATCATGCCCTGAACATTGTAGGCCGCCATGCCGGTGTAGTGCATGGCTGCAATGCCGAGACCAAGGATGATCCCGCCGGCTTCCACCAGCACGCTGCGTCCGCCATAGGCAGAAATTCCGAAACCGGCAGTCGTTGTGGTAATCGCAATCAGAAGTGACAGCCCGGTCAGATACGGATCGTATCCCACGTCACCCGCGGCAACATAGCCCAGCATCGCCACGAAATGGGTGGTCCATATCGCCGCGCCGCCATTGACACCTGCCAGAAACAGCCAGTTGACCTTCTGCACCCCCGTCGCCAGGCGTGCTTTCGAAAAAAGGCGCATCGACACGAAACTACCGAGCATGCAGACGAAAACCGCTGCGACGGTATATCGATAGTCGTGATCGATGGTAAGGCACTGGAGAACTTTGAGCATTGTCATCTACGCAGTTGGAATTTCGCGTAGCCTTATCATTCGCCAAGTTTTCGCCCGGTTTACATGAATGGATAAGCACATATTAAAAGTTGCAACATGCGAGTGAATTAGTACAACCTAATAAACCCGCAGGGCGTGCGATCGAAAAGCAGGCCTCTCTTGTCTTTGTCTCCCGTTTGTATTATAGCGCCCGCACCCGTGTAGACACCCTTGGAGGCAACGCGGGTGGGATGGCGCTTGCCGCCTCCCCAGTTCAGCGCCCGCGGGCATGAACTCTCCATATAACCTCGAAAGGAATTGCCATGAGCAAAGAATCGTATGAGCTCAAGGCCGAGGCGCGCGAACGAGTTGGTAAGGGGTCCTCTCGTGAACTTCGCCGCAACGGTTTGATTCCCGCTGTCATCTATGGTGACAAGCAGGCCCCCATTTCTATCGCCCTGTCCACCAACGAAGTCACCAAGCGTATCCACGCCGGCGGTTTCATGACGACGGTTGCGACGATCGACGTCGACGGCAAGAAGATCAAGGTTCTCCCGAAGGATTACCAGCTTGATCCGGTCCGCGACTTCACCATGCATGTCGACTTCCTGCGCGTTTCGGGCAACACGCTCGTCAACGTCGAAATTCCGGTTCACTTCGAAAACGAAGAAAAGTCGGACATCAAGATCGGCGGCGTTCTGAACATCGTTCGCCACACGGTGGAATTCCACTGCCCGGCCAACGACATTCCGGAAGCCATCACGGTTGATCTCTCCGGCCTGAAGATCGGCGACAGCGTTCACATCTCGAACGTCAAGCTGCCGAAGAACATCACGCCCGTTATCGCCGACCGTGACTTCACGATCGCAACGATCGTTGCCCCGGCAGCAGGCGTTGAAGAAGAAGCAACTGAAGAAGCTTCCGAAGAATAAAATCGGCGGCCGCAAGGCCGGACAGCTTTGAAGAACAAGGCCCGTTCCGTTTCCGGAACGGGCCTTTTAGTTTTTATGAACTTTAAAAACAGAAAGCCCGCTCCCCGCCAGCGATGCGGGCCCTGTTTCAGCGTCGATTAACACTTCCATGAAACGATACCCTTGCGCCCTCATGGAAACACCGGCGGGTCGAGAAATAGCGTGGGGAAAGGGCTCGGCCCGGAATCTGACGCATCTCTGTCCGAAAGGATGAAACAGGGCGCAGCAAGTCTGGGGCAAAGGGTAGCTGCAATCGAACATGGCTCATTCCGTCGAAAGTCGCTTTATCGCGATTGTTTCCGGCGCACTTCTTACAGTGGTCGCCCCGCTCTTCACGCTTTTGCTGACACTTTCCTATAACGAGGCTATTCGCAGCCAGCGCAACCATATCGAAATTCTGCTGTCGACGAATACGCAGGCGCTGGCCCGCCCCCTGTGGGACCTCGATGACGACACAATAAACCAGATTACCGGAACCCTTGTCTCCGATCCCATGATCCGTATGGTCGAGGTCAAGGATACGTCCGGCCAGCTTGATGTCGTTCAGACCGCCGGCAGCGACATCATCCAGGATGCCGCCTCGACGACGCGCGAGGTTATCTACAAGACGACCAAGGGGCCCGTCACGGTCGGCCAATTGACGGTGTATTACGATGATGTCGGTCTTCTGACCTCTCTAAGCCGCACCGAACTGGCCTTTATCACGATTTTCATCCTCGCCATTCTCACCATGGTCCTTGCCGCCATTGCCGGTAACCGCTTCATGGTCATCCGCCCGCTGATGCGGCTGGCCGCGGCAATAGAAGCGACACGACGCCTCGGCTCCCGCCACCACGTCGACTGGCGGTCGAAAGACGAGATCGGCCGGCTGGCGAAAAGCTTCAACGAAATGCAGAGCCAGCTCGAAAAGGAAGAGCTGGAGATAAAGAACGCCCACGCCCGCAAGACGGAAATCTACAACCGCACGCCGGCCATGCTGTTTTCGCTGGACAGGCACGACAGGATCGCCGCCGTCAGCGACTACTGGGTGCAGGCGACCGGTTATGACCGCGCCAGAATACTCGGCCTGAATTTCGCCGACCTCATCCACCCCGATGACCGGACGTTATTCCAGGAACGCAAGGCGGCGCATCAGGCGGCTGACACCCAACAGGCAGGCATCACCGTTCGCTTCCACTGCAGGGATGGCAGCGTCATGGATGCCCTCATCCTAGAAAAAGCCCTCGATTCCAGCGATACGGCCCATCACAGCACCTGCCTCTGCGTTATGACCGACGTCACCGAACTTCGGCAGTCGGAAAAGCGTAATCGCCAGCAGGCCATTTCAGACCATCTGACCGGCCTCTTCAACCGTCAGGGCTTCGAGGCCATCCTCGACCTGCAGATTCGCGATGCGGACAGGAACGGCAGCGAACTCGCGTGCCTGTTCATAGATCTCGACCGGTTCAAGGCCATCAACGACAATCTCGGTCACGCCGCAGGCGATGCCGTTCTGCGCGAATTCACATTAAAACTGCAGCCGCTGCTGACACCGCTGGACAGCGCCTCGCGTCTGGGCGGAGACGAGTTCGCAATCCTGCTGGCCGGTGACAAGGTGGAAGAGCGCGCCCTGCAGTTCTGTGAGCGCATCTGCACCCTGCTGGACACTCCATTTGAAATCGAGAACAACAGCATCCGCCTCAGCGCCAGTATCGGTATGGCGGTCTACCCTCTTCACGCTGCGAGTGCCTCCGAGCTTCTGCAGAACGCCGACATGGCCATGTATACCCGCAAGCGGACGGGCAAGAACGGCTCCCAGGTCTTCGACAGCTCGATCATGGACAGGGCCCGCGAACATGCGGAACTGGAACGGGATATCGCGCAGGCGCTTTCCGAAGACTGGTTCGAGGCCTATTTTCAGCCAATTCAAAACATTGCAACCGGCCAGACAGCGGGTTTCGAGGCCTTGCTGCGCCTCAACCATCCGGATAAGGGGCTGCTTTCCCCTGCTGCCATCATCAGCCTTGCGGAAGAGAACGGAACCATTCACCGTATCGGCAACGTGATCCTTGATCAGTCGGTCGCCAATCTCGCCAGGCTGTCGCGCCTGCCGGGCATGGCGCAAACCTATGTGGCGGTGAATTTTTCGCCATTGCAGTTCGAACCGGGACTGCCGACACGCATTGCCGGACTGTTGCACCGGCACGGCATTCTTCCCGGGCGGCTGGTCATCGAAATCACCGAAGCGGTCATCATGAAGGACGATCCGCAGATCCGGGCGATCCTCACCGCCATCCATCAGCTGGGTTGCCGCATCGCGCTGGATGATTTCGGCACGGGTTACTCGTCGCTCAGCTATCTCAGCCGCTTTCCGGTCGATATTGTAAAGATCGACCAATCCTTCACCCGCTCGATCTGCGACGATACGGTGGAAATCCGGCAGCGCAACCGCATGCTGGTCGAAGGTATCGCAGCCATCTCGCACAAGATGAATTGCGTTGTCATCGCCGAGGGTGTCGAGACGGAGGAGCAGAAGCTGCTTCTGGCGGATATGGGTGCCGATTATGGCCAGGGTTACTTTTTCGCTCGCCCGCAGCCCGTCGAGCGGCTGATTGCCGCCTATGAGGCCGGGTCCGGACAAAGCCGCGCAGCGGCGCGACAAGCCTGAGCCGACGGGGAGTAGTCATGGGATTGATCCGCTTTTGCCTGGTCTTTCTTGCTCTTGCCAATCCCGTCTGCGCGGCCAAGCTTTTCCTGACCACGGAAGTCTACCCGCCCTACAACCTGCAGGGCAGTGACGGCAGCGTACGCGGCGTCTATTTCGACCAGCTCAAGATCATTCTTGAGGACACCGGCACCAGCTACGAGGTCGCCGTCATGCCGTGGGCCCGGGCGATCGCCCTTGCCACAACACAGCCGATGCATTGTGCCTTCGCCACGGCGAGGACCGCCGAGCGGGAAAAGCTTTTCAAATGGGTCTCGCCAATCCATATCGATCGCAACATTCTCGTGGCGCGGCGCAAAGCGAATATCAACGTCCTGAGCCTCGAAGACGCCAAGAAATACCGGGTTGGAACCCAGCGCGGCGACTACACCGAAACCCTTCTGGAAACGCTCGGTTTTCCGCAGGTGGATGTCGGCGCGGATTTCGAGATCACGCTTCACAAGCTGACGGCCGGACGCATCGACCTTATGCCCATGTCGGAAAGCACCTTCAAAAGCCTGCCGGCGCACACTTTCAGGGAAGTGATAACGCTGTCGAGACAGCAGCTTGGGCTTGCCTGCAACAAGAGCGTGCCGGACGAGGTTATCGCGAAATTGCAGGCCCGTCTCGATGAGCTGATCGCCGACGGGACACAACAGCGGATATTCGACCGTTACGATCTCATCAGGCCCTGAGCGTCGGCCGGCATTGCCGCAACCCCACAAAAAGATTGACAGCCAGCGGATTTCAGGGTGGTGACAACAGCATCATCAGGCACAACGCGGACATGCTTCATGAAGATCATCGCAGGACTTGGTAATCCCGGCGCGCAATATGCCGGAAACCGGCACAATATCGGCTTCATGGCGGTGGATGCGTTACAGCGCCTGCCTTCGTTCGCGCCCTGGTCAAAGAAATTCAAGGCCGAGATTTCCGAAGGCGAGATCGCCGGAGAAAAAGTCCTGCTGATGAAACCGCAGACCTATATGAACCTGTCGGGCGAATCCGTGGGCGAAGCGATGCGCTTCTTCAAACTCACGCCGGCGGACATCATCGCCATCCATGACGAACTCGATCTTCCGGCCGGGCGCGTGCGCATCAAGACCGGCGGCGGTCACGGTGGCCATAACGGCCTGAAATCGCTCGACGCCCATTGCGGCAAGGACTACCGACGCCTGCGCCTCGGCATTGGGCATCCCGGTGACAAGGAGCGCGTGCACGGCCATGTGCTGGGCGATTTCGCCAAGGCCGACCGGGTCTGGCTGGAGCCGCTGCTGGATGCGATTGCCGACAACGCCGCCATGCTGGTGAAGGCGGAGGATTCCCAGCTGATGAACAAGCTGGCGCTGGCCACGGGCAGCAAGCCCGAGGCCGAGAAGCCGGCCAAGGCAGCCAAACCCACCGCGCAGTCTCATATCCACCAGGCACGCAACAGCGCCCAGCCTAAAAAGCTGCCGGAGACCGGGCCGATGGCCGAGATGCTGAAGCGGATGTTCGGCAAGAAGGATTAGATCGCGAATGTCTTCGAAGACCATCGCCCCGCGCGAAGCCGGAACCAGCGATCTGGCTGGATTGCTTGATCTCTACCGGGCGCTTAATCCATCCGACCCGGAAATGACGACGGAAGAAGCAAAGACGGCTTTTGCGGCCATGCTCGCCCAGCCGGGTCTGACCGTGTTTCTTGCGACCGAAGGCGAGGAAGCGGTCGCTACCGCCACGCTGCAGATTGTTCCAAATCTCACGCGCGCCGCCCGTCCCTATGCTCTTATCGAAAACGTGGTGACACTGGAAAACCGTCGCGGCCGCGGATATGGCCGCGCGGTCGTGCGCCATGCCGTCGAGGCGGCTTTTGCGGCGAATTGTTACAAGGTGATGCTGCTGACAGGGCAACAACGCCCGGAGGTTAACGCCTTTTACGAAAGCTGCGGCTTCGTGCAGAACAAGACCGGCTTCCAGATCCGGCAGGATTGATGCTCACTCCTCCGGCTCGGTCGTGAACATCAGCGGAAATCCCGCTTCCTTGCCGAGATCGGTCGCCTCCTTGGCCTTCGTCTCGGCAATATCACGTTCGCAAACGACGACCACCGCGCTGCCGAAACGGTGCGCCGTCATCATCACCCGGTGGCCGGCCTCCTCGCTCATGCGGAACACGGCTTTCAGCACCACAGTCACGAACTCACGTGGCGTATAGTCGTCATTCAGCAGAATGACCTTGTAGAGCTTCGGCCGCTCCAGCTTTGGCTTGACCTTCGGTTTTGGTTTGAGATCGACAGGACTGTCGCTCATCATGGCCGCTCGTGCCTGCCGTTCATCGCGGTTGCTCATGGGAAAACCCCGTTGATGACGAAAGATCGATCGCTTGACCCGCTTATATTGCGCCGCAACCACGCCATCGGCAAGTCTGTCAGGAATTCCTCGCCTTTAAGAAGCCTTTGCCGGCCCAAATCGACCCGCGGGCTTGACCTTCCCCCGCCCTTTCCGCAAAAGGCTCCTCAACGAATTCTTTCAAACGGACAGGTTTCAAGCCATGGGCTTCAAATGCGGTATCGTTGGATTGCCGAATGTCGGCAAGTCCACTCTTTTTAACGCGCTGACGAAAACGGCCGCCGCACAGGCCGCCAACTATCCCTTCTGCACCATCGAACCGAATACCGGCGAAGTGGCGGTGCCCGATGCGCGCATGAAAATCCTTGCCGACATCGCCGGCTCGAAGGAAATCATCCCGACCCGCATCTCCTTCGTCGATATTGCCGGTCTGGTTCGCGGCGCATCGAAGGGCGAGGGTCTCGGCAACAAGTTCCTCGCCAACATTCGCGAAGTCGATGCCGTCGTACACGTGCTGCGCTGCTTTGAAGACGACGATATCACCCATGTGGAAGGCCGCATCAACCCGGTTGGCGATGCCGAAACGATCGAGACCGAGCTGATGCTCGCCGATCTCGAAAGCCTGGAACGCCGCGTCGAGCAGACGCGCAAGCGCGCCACCAGCAAGGACAAGGAATCGCTGGCCCAACTGCCTGTCATGGAAGCCGTCATCGCGCTGCTCACCGACGGGAAGCCGGCACGCCTGCTTTTGAAGACACTGGCGGACGAGGAAATCGAAATCCTCAAAGGCCTCAACCTTCTGACATCGCACCCGGTGCTTTATGTCTGCAACGTCTCGGAAGCCGACGCATCGTCCGGCAACGAGCACACCGCAGCCGTCGCAGAAATGGCGAAGCAACAGGGTGCGGAATGCGTGATCATCTCGGCGGCGATCGAAGCCGAAGTCGCACAGCTTCCAGCCGATGAAGCTGAAGAATTCCTCTCGGCCCTTGGTCTTAACGAGGCCGGCCTCGACCGGCTGATCCGTGCGGGATACCACCTGCTCGACCTCATCACCTATTTCACCGTCGGCCCCAAGGAAACACGCGCATGGACGATCGTGCGCGGCACCAAAGCACCCGCCGCCGCCGGCGTCATCCACAGCGATTTCGAACGCGGCTTCATCCGCGCCTTCACCATCGGCTTTGACGATTACGTTACCTACAAGGGCGAAGTCGGCGCCAAGGAAGCTGGCAAGGGACGCGACGAAGGCAAGGAATATGTGGTTCAGGACGGCGACGTCATCCACTTCCGCTTTAATACCTGATTTGATCTGAACGGGCTTGCTTCTTTTGTGGGGCGGACCCAGCCGCTTGTTTCTTCTCCCCGACCGGGGAAAAGATTGCCCCAAGGGTCGGATGAAGGGCGACGTTGCCGCAGCTCGCTACCTTCGCCCGCTCATCCCGCTGCCGCGACCTTCTCCGCGGCGGGGGAAGATGCAAGACGCATCCGCTCGCTCCATAGCGCCTTCCCGCTCCGATATTGCGCCACCGATTTGACCTTTACGTAAAGGGAAAAATCCTCTTAGATGCGACGGTATTGACTGTGCGAAGGGAGGAAACCATGGCGCCGGTCGCGACCTATGCTTACGAGGATTTCACGGTAGGGCGGGAGTTTCCGCTTGGACCGCAACCGATCTCCGCGGGGCAGATCATTGCTTTCGCCAGCGAATTCGATCCGCAACCCATGCATCTTTCCGAAGAAGCAGGCCGCCAGAGCATTCTTGGTGGGCTTGCAGCTTCCGGCTGGCACACCTGCAGTCTGCTGATGCGAATGATGGCGGACAGCTATATCTCGGATTCGACGTCGCAGGGCAGCCCCGGCATCGACTACGTTGATTGGAAGAAGCCGGTTCTGGCAGGAGATAGGCTTTCTGGGAAATCCATCGTGCTGGAGCAGCGCCCTTCGGCTTCGCGCCCCGGTATCGGCCTCGTGAAATTTCGCCACGAGCTTTATAACCAGCGCGGCGTTCTGGTGTCGCACGGCGAAAACACCGTGATGTTCCTGATGCGCGGCAATGGAGGTATTGCGGCATGAGACTGGCAGAACTCTCCCCGATCGGCGAACGAGTGACCCTCGATACGCTGCATTTTTCCGCCGAAGACATTATTCGCTTCGCCCGCGATTTCGATCCGCAGCCATTTCATCTTGATGCCGAAGCCGCAAAGAACAGCGTTTTTGGCGCACTTTGCGCATCTGGATGGCACACTGGTGCAGGCTGGATGAAGTGTTTTCTCTCGTACTGGGCCAAAGAGGTTAAAAGACTGAAGCTTGAGGGCCTTGAACCGCCAAAACTCGGCCCTTCACCGGGCTTTCGCGAACTTAAATGGAAAAAGCCGGTCTTCGCGGGAGACGATGTCACCTACTTCGTCACCCTGCTCGATACCCGGGCGCTGGAATCCCGAGCCGGTATCTGGCTGAACACCACATTTAACGAAGGGGTCAACCAGTCGGGAGAGACCGTCCTGACTTTCCAGAGCGGGGTTCTGGAATTCGAATAAGCGAGCTTCGGGGCATGTCATTGCGACCTGCCCCACCCGCCGCTCAATGACCGGAAAATTCCACCAGGGTCCGTACCTCGACACCGAGGTCCTCGAGTTTCTTGCGGCCGCCGAGATCAGGCAGATCGATAACGAAGCAGGCGGAGACGATCTCGGCGCCCATCTGGCGCAAAAGCTTGACAGCGCCCTCGGCAGTCCCGCCGGTCGCAATCAGGTCATCGACCAGAATGACCTTTTCACCCGGCTGCACCGCATCAACATGCATTTCCATTTCATCGACGCCGTATTCTAGGCTATAGGCAACCCTTACCGTGGCATGCGGGAGCTTTCCCTTCTTTCGGATCGGCACGAAACCGGCCGAAAGCTGATGCGCCACCGCGCCGCCCAGAATGAAGCCGCGCGCTTCCATGCCCGCGATCTTGTCGATCTTCGTTCCCGCATAAGGTTGTACGAGTTCGTCCACGGCGCGGCGGAATGCGCGGGGGTTGCCAAGCAACGTGGTGATGTCCCTGAAGATGATGCCCGGCTTCGGATAGTCGGGAATGGAACGGATGGCAGCGGAAAGCTCCGAAGCGATAACGGTCATGGTATTTCCAGTTAAAAATGGGAAATGGATGGTTCGGGCCACCCTATCAACTTGACGGCGGCGCACCAACTAAAAAGGACCCGCGCAACCTTCGGCCAACGCGATTGGTATGGCGCATCGCAAATCCGCATCTTGTGAACGACAACCAGGTCAATGCCAGACTTCTAATAAAAAGGCCCCCATGGAGACCATGGGGGCCGATGACTGCCGGCACCGTAGTGCCGATCAATGTTCCTTGTTGGCGTAGACCGATTTCTTGGTGAGGTAGATCAGCGCGGTGAAGATGAACAGGAACACCATGACCATGAAGCCGGTGCGCTTGCGCTCTTCCAGATGCGGTTCTGCAGCCCACATCAGGAAGGCGGCCACATCCTTGGAATACTGATCCACGGTCTGCGGCGCACCATCGTCGTAAGTCACCTGATCGGCGCTGATCGGCGGCGCCATCTTCAACGCGACCGCGCTGACGAAATACGGATTGAAATGTGTGCCTTCGGCCACTTCAACACCAGCCGGCGGGTCCTGATATCCGGTCAGCAGCGCATGGATGTAGTCCGGGCCGCCCTCCTGATAACCGCCGACGATCGGGATCATGTCGATGATGAATTGCGGGAAACCACGCTCCACGCCGCGCGCCTTGGCAAGCAGCGACATGTCTGGCGGTGCGGCGCCACCATTGGCGGCAGCAGCCGCCTCATGGTTAGGGAATGGCGACGGGAAATGATCTGACGGCACGGCCTTGCGATTATACATTTCGCCGTCGGCATTCGGACCGTCCTGCACTTCATATTCAGCGGCGAAAGCCTTTACCTGCTCTTCCGAATAGCCAAGATCCTCCAGCGTACGGAAAGAGACAAGGCTCATGGAATGGCAGGCCGAGCAGACTTCCTTGTAGACCTTGAGACCACGCTGAAGCTGGCCCTTGTCATATTTGCCGAAAGGACCGGCAAATGACCAGCTCTGCTCCTCGGGCTTGATCACCGGGAAGTGGCCCCCGGCAATCGCATGTTCCGTCTTGGTGGCGAGGTCATGGCTCTCCTCCGCCGCCGAGGCGACGGTGAAGGAACAGCCGATGGCGGCGAAAAGCGCGATGCTCGTTACAAGCTTCTTCATTGTCGTCATCCTTCCTTCGCGCTCAGATTTCGGCAGCCGCAGGCGCGGCACCCGACTTGGCGGCGTTCTTTTCGAGAACGGCCTCGGTAATCGAATTCGGAATACGCCGGGGCGTTTCGACCAGACCGAGGATCGGCATGATGACGAGGAAGAAACCGAAGTAATAAAGCGTGCCGATCTGCGACATGATGACGTAGGTGCCTTCCGCCGGGCGCGAACCCAGCCAGCCGAGCATGATGGCGTTCACCACGAACAGCCAGAAGAACATCTTGTACCAGGGACGATAGACGGCGGAGCGAACCTTCGACGTATCGAGCCAGGGCAGGAAGAACAGCACGACGATTGCGCCGAACATCACGAGAACGCCACCCAGCTTGGAGTCAATGACCCAGATGTTGAAGGTGATGGCGCGCAGCATGGCGTAGAACGGCAGGAAGTACCATTCCGGAACGATATGCGCCGGGGTCTTCAAGGGATCTGCCATGATGTAGTTATCAGGGTGGCCAAGGAAGTTCGGCATGTAGAAGACGAACCAGGCATAACCGATCAGGAACACGGAAACACCGAGCGCATCCTTCAGCGTCGCATAGGGCGTGAAGGGAACGGTGTCGGTCTTGCTCTTCACTTCGACGCCGGTAGGATTGGTCTGGCCGGTGACGTGCAGCGCCCAGATATGCAGGATAACGACGCCCGCAATCATGAAGGGCAGCAGATAGTGAAGCGCAAAGAAGCGGTTCAGCGTCGGCTGATCCACGGCAAAGCCGCCGAGCAGGAACTGCTGGATCCATTCGCCGATGGCAGGAAACGCCGTGAAGAAGCCGGTGATGACGGTCGCGCCCCAGAAGGACATCTGGCCCCAGGGCAGAACATAGCCCATGAAGCCCGTCGCCATCATCAGTAGGAAGATGACGCAGCCAAGAATCCAGAGGATTTCACGCGGCGCCTTGTAGGAGCCGTAATAGAGGCCACGGGCGATGTGCAGGTAAACCGCGATAAAGAAGAACGACGCGCCGTTGGCATGCATGTAGCGCAGCAGCCAGCCGTGGTTGACGTCGCGCATGATCTTTTCGACGGAATTGAAGGCAACCGTCGTTTCGGCCGCATAATGCATGGCCAGCACGACGCCGGTGAGGATCTGCACGATCAGCATGACGGAGAGCATCGCGCCGAAAGTGTAGGCGTAGTTCAAATTACGCGGGACAGGATAGGCAACGAAGCTGTCATAGATCATGCGCGGCAAGGGAAGCCGCGAATCGATCCACCTCTCGATGCCGGTGGACGGCTGATAACTGGAATGACCACTCATGAATATCTGTCCCCTTATCCGATCTTGATCACGGTATCGGATGTGAATGCAAATGTCGGGATGGCGAGGTTCTGCGGCGCCGGACCCTTACGTATGCGGCCCGCCGTATCGTAGTGCGAGCCATGGCAGGGACAGAACCATCCGCCGAAATCGCCGGCCTGGCCGAGCGGAACGCAGCCGAGATGGGTGCAGGAACCGACCATGACGATCCAGTTTTCCTTACCCTCGCCGGCGGAACGGTCGATATCGGTCGCCTGCGCGTCGGCGGCAATGTTGGCGTTGCGCGCCACCGGATCCTTGAGTTCGCCAAGAGCGACCGCCTTGGCTTCCTCGATTTCCTTTTCCGTGCGGTTGCGGATGAAAATCGGCTTGCCGCGCCACTTGACGGTAAGTGACATGCCCGGCTCGACCGCCGCGACATCCACTTCGATGGAGGCCAGCGCCAGCGTCGATGCGTCGGGGCGCATCTGGTCAATGAAAGGCCATGCAACTGCGGCGGCACCGACGGCGCCCGCCATTCCTGTCACTAGATAAAGAAAATCGCGACGGGTCGGTTCACCCGAAGCGTCGTGATTGGTTACGTGCTCGCTCACCGCTACACCATCCTCTGCGCTGTTTTTGCCGTAAATCGCATGAGTCCTCCCGCTATGATTTGATCCAGGACAATCTCCGTCCCACCGTCCTGGACACAACTGCGGCATCAAGAAACCGCGTCACTCTGTGTGATCGCAAAATATTGACCGACTTGGCAAGAGCAAAGCACACAAAGCTGCCGTAATTCTGCCCGAAGCGCCCGATTTGCTTCTCATTTTTTCGCCGCCTCTGGCAGTCGGGCAACATTGTGCACCCAAAGGCGCCATGTTAGGAGACTACGAGGGAGAGCTTGGAAAGCAGGGATTCGGATGACGGCGAAGCTCTCGTGCATGGTCTCCACGGCGGTTGCTGCCGTTCTCGTCATTGCCAGTCTGCGCTACATCACCGATTTCTGGCTTCTTGCCTTCGTCACCAGCTTCCAGCTTCATATCGCCATCATCTGCGTCCTGTTGTCATGGCTGGTATTTTGGCTCATGCGCGACGCCTTTTCCGCCGTGCTCTTGGTCTGGTCGATTGCGCTCGCCGTCCATGCGGTGGCCATGCTTCTGGATTTTTCGACATCGGCCACGGCCGCACCGGATGCGCAGCCGTTCCGGCTGCTTTCTTTCAATGTTCTGATGGATAACGCCGCCAATGCGGAGGTTATTGCCGACGCGATTGTCGAATCACACGCCGATGCGGTTTATCTCTTTGAAGCGGACGCCCTGCAATCGGCTCTGCCGCGTCTGCAACAGACATACCCGCACAGGCTGGGCTGCTTCGAGGGAACGCCGGGCTGTGACCTCGTGATCCTATCGAAGCGGCCTTTGCTCGAAGGCCATTTTCATAGTCTTAGCGACCTGCGCCGCGACCGTTTCGCGATCGCCAAAATCGATCTCGACGGTAGGGAAGTCACGCTTGCCGCGGCACATCTTACCAAGCCCTATTTCGACGATTATCACCGCGACGAGCTGGACGAGGTCAGCGAAATTCTCTACCGCGTCACCGGACCGCTCATTCTTGCAGGAGACTTCAATTCGGCAAGCATCGCTCCCGATATGCGGGATTTTCTGGCCGCCAACGATCTCAGGAAAGCGCCCTGGGAGCCCGCGACTTGGCCAACGGAAGCAGGACGTTTCGGCATAGCCATCGACCATATTTTCGCCCGTGAACCGGCAACGCTGATAAAAACCACGCGCCTGCCGGACAGTCTCGGCTCCAATCATTACGGCCTGATGGCCGACTTCATGATCGGCAAATAGCGCCGCGCTTTACGGGATCGCCTCGTCTGCCGCGAGAAACCCGCCCGATTGCCGCGCCCAGAGCTCCGAATAGAGTCCGCCCCGCGAGACCAGTTCCGAATGCGTGCCCTGCTCGACGATGCGCCCCTGATCCATCACGATCAACCGGTCGAGCGCCGCGATGGTCGAAAGGCGGTGGGCGATTGCCAGCACCGTCTTGCCCTGCATCAGCTCGTCCAGATTACTCTGGATCGCAGCCTCTACCTCGGAATCGAGCGCCGAGGTCGCCTCATCAAGCACGAGGATTGGTGCATCCTTCAGCATCACACGGGCAATGGCTATGCGCTGGCGCTGGCCGCCGGAGAGTTTCACCCCGCGTTCGCCCACATGGGCGTCGAAACCGGTGCGTCCGCGCTGATCCTCCAGCCGCTTGATGAAGTCGTCCGCCTTGGCCCGTCGCGTCGCCTCCTGCAATTGCGTTTCGCTGGCGTCGGTGCGGCCGAACAGGATGTTGTCCCTGATAGAGCGATGCAGCAGCGAGGTGTCCTGCGTAACCATGCCGATATGGGCCCGCAGCGATTCCTGGGTTACCCCCGCAATATCCTGCCCGTCGATGAGAATGCGTCCTTTCTCGACATCGTAAAACCGCAGCAGCAGATTGACGAGGGTAGATTTTCCCGCGCCGGAGCGTCCGACGATGCCGACCTTTTCCCCTGCCCTGATGTCGAGATTGAGATGATCGATGACGCCGTTCTTTCGGCCATAGTGGAAACTGACATTCTCGAAACGAATGCTCGGTTTTTTAACCTCCAGCATAACCGCGTCAGGCGCATCGACGAGACCGATCGGCTGAGAGATCAACTCGGCGGCGTTCTGCACCGTGCCGAAATTACGCATGATGCCGTTGAACTGCGTCATCAGGCGCCCCAGCAGGAAATTGAGACGCAGCACCAGCGCCAGCGTGAAGGCCACCGCACCGGAACTGATCTTGCCGGAAAGCCACAGATCGATGCAGAGAGCCGCCATGGACGTGATCATAACGCCTGACAGCAGCGCCATCGATGCCCGCACGCCGGTAATGAACCGCGTGAACGTCATCGTCGCACGCTGAAAGATATCGAAGCCCTGCCGCATGTAGCGGTCATTGGCGTCGTCGCGCCCGAACAGCCGCAGGGTCTGGATATTGCTGTAGGCATCTACCATGCGGCCGGAAAGCATGGAGGCGGCTTCCGCCGTTTCTTTTGAATGATAGCGGATGCGCGGCACGAAATAGCGCGCCAGCAGCGAGAAGATCGCCACCCAGACAACGACGACGACCGCAAGCCGCCAGTCCAGCCCCCCGATCAGAAACAGCATCGAGACGGAATAGATACCGACGAACCAGACGCTTTCCATCAACGAGGTCACAAGGTCGCCCGCCGCCTGCCCGCCGGACCAGACCTTGGTGACGATGCGGCCGGAAAAATCGTTCTGGAAAAAGGTCAGCGACTGCCGCGCCACATGCATGTAGGATTGCCAGCGCACCAGGTTGTAGAAGCCGGGCGTGATGATCTGCTGATCCACCAGCGCCGTCAGCATCGTGACGATGAAGCGGATGACCCCGATCAGGACAAGCATGCCGACGAGCTCGCCGCCATGGGTGGAAAGCAACCCGGCCCAGCCTTCTTCCGGTTTTACCGTCGAGAGAATATCAACAAGCCGACCGACGAACCAGAAAAGCGCCGCCTCGATGGCCGCAGTCAGCCCACCCAGCACCAGCATCGCGAAGAACGGCGCTTTCGCCTGCGAAATATAAAACCAGATGAAGGCGAACGTGCTTTCCGGCGGCCGCAAATCGTCCTTGCGGTCGAAGGGCTTTATCCAGTTCTCGAAATACTCGAAGATGCGGGTAATGAGCATGATCCGGATATAGGCGGATTCCCGGTGCGGGAACAGCCGCGGAGGCTACGGTGAGAGATTATATTTCGGTAACGTTCGGGAACTGAAAAAGGCGGGAATAAAAGACGGAGGGCGGGAACCCTGTTTCCCGCCCTCCGTCTTTCCTTACTCCGCGGCCGCTTCCGCCTCGTGATCGGCGATGAAGCCGCCGGACTGGCGCCGCCACAGATCGGCGTAAATGCCGCCCATTGCCACCAGTTCCGCATGGCTGCCCGCTTCCACGATCCGGCCCTTGTCCAGAATGATCAGCCGGTCCATTTCGGTGAGCGTCGAGAGACGGTGGGCGATGGCGATCACCGTCTTGCCCTCCATAAGCGAGAACAGGTTCTCCTGAATTGCCGCCTCGACTTCTGAATCGAGCGCCGAGGTCGCCTCATCAAGTACCAGAATCGGCGCATTCTTGAGGAAGACGCGCGCAATTGCGATACGCTGGCGCTGGCCGCCCGACAGTTTCACGCCGCGTTCACCTACCTGGGCATCGAGGCCCTGGCGACCATGCATGTCGACCAGCGTTTCGATGAAATCCCAGGCATTGGCCCGCTTTGCTGCCGCAATCACCTGCTCGTCGGTGGCTTCCGGATGACCATAGGCAATGTTGTCGCGGATCGAGCGGTGCAGCAGCGACGTATCCTGCGTCACGACACCGATCAATTCTCGCAGGCTGTCTTGCGACACCTTGGAGATGTCCTGACCGTCGATGGTGATCCTGCCGCCTTCCAGATCGTAAAAACGCAGCAGCAGGTTCATCAGCGTCGTCTTGCCCGCCCCCGAACGCCCGACCAGACCGACCTTTTCGCCCGGCTTGATATCAAGCGTCAGCCCGTCGATCACGCCCTTGTTCTTGCCATAGTGGAAGCGGACGTTGTCGTAGCGGATGCCGCCCTGCGGGGCCGCAAGTTCCGGAGCCTTCGGAACGTCGACGATGTCATGCGGCTTCGTCATCATCGACATGCCGTCATAGACCGTGCCGATGTTCTCGAACAGCGACGTGACTTCCCACATGATCCACTGCGACATGCCGTTGACGCGCATCGCAAGGCTGATGGCGATGGCAACCGAACCGGCCGTCACCGAACCCTGCATCCAGAAATAAAGACCGAGCGCGGCCGTTGAAAACAGAACCATCGCATTGTTCAGGTCGATCAGGATGTTGAAGCCGGAAATCTTGCGCATCTGGCGGTGAACGGTTCCGAGAAACACGTTCATGCCCTCACGCGCGTATCTCTCCTCGCGGCCCGCATGGGAAAACAGCTTGATCGTCGAAATATTCGTATAGCTGTCGACGATCCGGCCCGTCATCATGGAGCGCGCATCGGCCTGCTCCTGCGCCAGCCGGCCGAGCTTGGGCACGAAATAGGCGAGGATACCCATGTAGATACCCAGCCAAACCAAAAGGGGGATAACCAGTCGCCAATCGGCAGCCGCGACCATGAACAGCATCGAAACGACAAAGCTGATAGCGTAGACGAAGACGTCGATGACCTTCAGTGCCACTTCGCGGATCGCCAGCGCCGTCTGCATGACCTTGGTCGAAACCCGGCCGGCAAATTCATTGGCGAAAAACGTCATGGAATGGCGCAGCAGGAAACGGTGCATTTTCCAGCGCGCAATCATGCCGAAATTGCCGGCAAGCGTCTGGTGCATCGTCATGGTGTGGATCGCGCCCATCAGCGGCAGCAGAAACAGCACCAGCCCGGCCATGATGATCAGATGCCAGCCCTCATCGGCAAAAAACGTCTCGCGATTGGCCGTGGAAAGCCAGTCGACGATATTGCCGAGGAATTTGTAAAGCATCGCTTCCGCAACGGCGATGCCCATCGACATCAGGCCGAGCAGCAGCAGCCACGGCCAGGCGGGCTTCACATAATACCACAGGAACGGCAGAAGCGTCTTCGGCGGCACGGAAGGCGTCGAAGACGGAAAGGGATCGAGACGTTTTTCAAACCAGCCAAACATAGGCCAAGCTCCGGCAATAAATCGCCCCGTCGTCAAAGGTAAGCGGACGCAATATGGCCCACGACGGAACGGAAAAGTCTTTGAACATGGCCGTGACAGCCACATGACGAATCGGAATATGGGAAACGCGGCCGAGCCGCGGAGTAACACCTAGGCCAGCAGCAGCACTACTGGGGCCGGGAGGCGAATACGAATGTCATTTGGCATAAGAACCTCCCTTGGCTGGTGTTGAAGATATGGCCTTGTAGCGCAAAAATTAAGCAATGACCAGCCGGAAAGACACCGACACGCTCGAAAACTCAAGATGTGTCGAGTAGCACAATGGGACGGATTTACCCGCAAAGGTTTCCGACCACCGCCTGCCGCGCTGCATCGCCTTATTCGGCTGCGTCCTGCGCCTGACCACTCTCATATTCCGTGATCAACTCGATCATTCCGGCCTGAGTATGGCGCTTGAGTTCCCGCCGGTCGCTGGGCTGCGGGGCAAAGGTAACGGTCAGACCCGTATCCCTTATCGTGCCGATGGCGAAAGATGCGCCGGAGAGCATGCGTACGCCCTCATGCAGCCACAGAGGATCGGTCGCGAAATGCTGGCCGATACCGACCACGATGGGAATGCCCTGCCAGTGTGACATGCGGTCGTAATGGATGTGGCCTGCCAGAATACCAATGACGTCATGTTCGAACAGCAGCTCGTCCAGAATCTCGGTATCGTCAAAGGACAGGGATTCCCACTCCGCATCGGGACGGTCGAAATCAAGCGCCGGCGCATGGTGCATCACCAGCAGCTTCGGCAATTCGGGATGGTTTTCCAGCTCATCCTCAAGCCATTCGACCTGTCCGGGTTCGAAAGCACCCCCAACCTTGCCGGGAACGCTGGTGTCCATGACGATGATGTGAATGCCGGCAATCACCTCGGCATGGTCATAGGGCTCGTCCAGATCCTCGTGGCGATCGAGCATCACGGGATAAAATCCATCGCGGCGGTCGTGATTGCCGAGCGCGAAGAGCACAGGCATACCGAGTTCCGCTTCCTTTATCAGACGCTTGAGCTCCTCATAGCTGCCGGCATCGCCCCGATTGGTCAGATCGCCGCTGACGACGATGAATTCGGGCGGCGGCACCAGCGCCTTGATCTGCGCAAGCGTCGTGGAAAGCGTGGCCGAGGTCTCTGAATAAAGATCGTCATCCTGCACCTGCGGATTGCCCACATGCAGATCGGTCAGATGGACGAAATTCACCCGTTCGGACATGCTATCCCCCTGTTGCTGCGTGCAGAAGATCCGGCTCAAGTAGGCCGACGTCAACCGTCCCCGATGGTTCGGGCAAGCCTGATGATGTACTGGTGAATGGGTAGCCGCCCAGTGTGTCACGCGCATGAATATCCGGTCTGGAATGGCACCCGAGAGGGACTTTTCGCAAACTGCCTGTCGTCCCTTGCCTGCGCGTGATAATCGGACGAGCACAGCAACCGCAGTGAGATCTCCATGTCCGGCACCACGACCGAAATCAGAATCGCCCTTTACCAGCCCGACATTCCCGGCAATACCGGCACCATCCTGCGGATGGCCGCCTGCCTTGGCCTTGGCGTCGACATCATCGAACCCGCAGGTTTCGACATCTCGGATCGCAATCTGAAACGGGCCGGCATGGACTATATTGCGGCGGCCGCCCTCACGCGCCATGTCAGCTGGGATCGCTTCGAGGAATGGCGGGCAACCACCGGCCGGCGGCTCGTCCTCGCCTCCACCAAGGCAGCCCAGCCCTATACTGATATCACCTATCGTGCCGACGATATCCTGCTCTTTGGCCGCGAAAGTGCGGGCGTGCCTGATCACGTGCATGAAAAGGCGGATGAGCGAATCATCATTCCGATGGTCGCCGGGCAGCGCTCGATCAACGTTGCGATGTCGGCTGCGATGGTCACCGGCGAGGCCTTGCGCCAGACCTCATGGTCCTGACCTGCCATCTTTACAGCCAATTTTTCAGGCAAATTTGAAAATTGGCCGTTTTTGCCGCGAAACTGTCGCAACCCGGCCTGTACCGGAGGCGTTCACGCTCCTATACTGATTAGCCGGACAATAAAAATCGCCCTCGCCGAGACGGTCCGCCGGCGGGTGTGTGGAGACGTCGCATGCAGTCCACCATTGTCATCGTCAATCTTCTCGGCGCGGTCGCGCTGCTGCTCTTCGGCCTCGCCCAGGTGAAGGATGGCGTGACCCGTGCCTTTGGCATGAAACTGAGGAGCGTACTCGCCACCGGCACCCAGAACGGGCCCCGATCCTTCTTTTCCGGCTTCTTCGCCACCGTCGCGCTGCAGAGCTCCACGGCAACCGCTCTCACCGTCGCCTCCTTCGCCGAACGTGACCTCATCAAGCCGCGCATGGCGCAGGTTGTGCTGCTTGGCGCCAATGTCGGCACCGCCGTGACCGCGTGGATCGTGGCGGCGGGCGTCGAATGGTTGTCACCGCTTCTGATCCTCGCGGGCATCGTGCTCAAGAAGGGAAGCTCCAACGCCAGGCAGGGCGGCGGAACGGCGCTGATCGGCATCGGCCTGATGCTTTTGTCACTGCATCTGCTGAGCGGCGCGACCGAGCCCATGCGCGCCTCGCCCGCGCTTGCCGTCTTTATCGGCCTGCTCGACGGGGCCTGGCCCGTTGCGCTGATTTTCTCCGCGGTGCTTGCCTTCGTCTCCTCCTCCAGCCTTGCCGTGGTGGTGTTGATCCTGTCGCTTGCGGCCACCGGAACGCTTTCCACCGGCCTCGTCATCGTCCTCATTCTCGGCGCCAATCTCGGCGGCGCCATTCCTCCGGTCATCGCCACGCTTTCCGGCCCCGCCTCGGCGCGGCGCATCACCATAGGCAATCTCGCGGTGCGCACCACTGGCTGCCTCATCGCCCTGCCGCTCGCCTCCTATGGCGCGGAGTTCCTGCAGCAATTGCCGCTTTCACCCGCGAAACTGCCGGTCGACGCCCATCTCATCTTCAACGTCATCCTGGCCGCGCTCGCATGGCCCTTCTCGGGCCTCATCTCGGATCTGATGACGAAGCTGGTTCCCGGTGATCCGAAAGCCGAAGACGGCCCGAATTTCCTCGATCAACAGGCGCTGGCAACGCCGGTGGTGGCACTTGCCAATGCAACGCGGGAGGTCCTGGGCGTCGGCGACAGCATCGAGCGAATGCTGATCCGCGCCGAAAACGCCTTCAAGCACAACGACCTGGCGCCACTTGCCGAAATATCCCTGCTCGAAAAAAAGGTCGACCGCCGCCAGCAGGAAGTAAAGGTCTATCTGTCCCAGCTCGGCCGCAAGGGGCTTGACGATGAGGATGCCCGCCGTTCGATCGCAATCATCGATTATGCCATCAACCTCGAACATATCGGCGACATCATCGAAAAGGGCATTTGCGAACAGATCCGCAAGAAGGTGCTGAACAGCTTCAAATTTTCCGATGACGGTTATGAGGAGTTGAAGACCCTGTTCGACATGACCATCGAGAACCTGCGCGCCGCCCAGAGCATTCTGGTGACCGGCGATTTCGAACTTGCCCGCAGGCTGATGGAAAGCAAGGTGGATATTCGCCGCCTCGAAAAACAATCCTCCAACCGCCATCTGGAGCGGCTGCGCGATGGACTGACGGAAAGCATGCAGACAAGCTCGCTGCATCTCGACATGCTGCGCGACCTCAAGCGTATCAACGCCCATATCGTTTCGGTGGCGCACCCCATTCTGGATGAAAGCGGCGTGCTGATCGAAAGCCGTTTGCGATACGCCGAGCCGCGCGCCTAGAGGATTTCAGGAAGCGTCGCCCGGTTTTTCGGTACGGAAAGACGAAAGCACTCTAAAAATCAGTCTGCCGAGGGAAGCCGGCGCATGGTGAATTCGATGCGGTCACCTTCCAGCTGCCGCCAGCTTTCCACTTCCGTCCAGTAAGCGGCCTTGGGAAAGCTGTCGAACCATTCTCGGGCCTTGGCGCGGGCTTCTTCGCGTCCCAGACAGAACGTCTGCCGCACGAACATGCCCTCACGCTTTTGTTCGCCGCCGGCGCTGTCGCGCTCCCTGCGGTGATTGGCAATTCTGCGCTTCAGCCCGTCGAGGGGCGGCGGTCCGGTAAATTTCGTCATGATATTCACCTCTGGCACCTACGTCTTTAAAGATAGTGTCGACACGCTGACTTGGCGAGTCGAATTTGTGCGCGGCGCAAACACCTGCTAGAGGCGGCATAACAGACTACACCGCAGGAGAATGAAACATGGAACGGCCGATCTTGCCGAAGGGCTTGCCCGAGGACATTGAAGACAAGAAGGCCGTTGCCCAGGCATGGTTCCAGCATCTGCGCGACACCATCGTCGCCTCCTTCGAAACCCTGGAAAACGAACTGACCGGCCCCTTGTCCGATCAGGAACCGGGCCGTTTCGTCCAGAAAGACTGGCTGCGTGACAATGGTGAAGGCGGCGGCGGCAAGATGTCTATGATGGAAGGACGCGTCTTCGAAAAGGTTGGCGTGCACACCTCCACCGTCTACGGCGAATTTTCACCGGAATTCCGCAAGCAGATACCGGGCGCTGAAGAAGACCCGCGCTTCTGGGCCTCGGGACTGTCGCTCATCGCCCATCCGGTCAATCCCAATGTGCCGGCCGTGCATATGAATACCCGCATGGTGGTCACCACCAGCCACTGGTTCGGCGGCGGCGCGGACCTGACGCCGGTGCTTGGCCGCAGGCGGACGCAACAGGACGCCGATACCCAGCTGTTCCACCGCGCCTTCGAGATCACCTGCAACCGCCATCCCGTGGCGGACTATCCACGATACAAGACGTGGTGCGACGAGTATTTCTACCTGAAGCACCGCGACGAGCCGCGCGGCACCGGCGGCATCTTTTTCGACTGGCTGCATCCGCAAGAGCAAAATGGCGGCTGGGACGCCAATTTCGCCTTCGTGCAGGATGTCGGCCGGGCCTTCAATCTGGTCTATCCGAAAATCGTCCGCGCCAATTTCAACCAGAACTGGACGGAAGAGGACCGCGACGAGCAGCTTATTCGCCGTGGCCGCTACGTGGAATTCAACCTTCTCTACGATCGCGGCACCATCTTTGGACTGAAGACCGGCGGCAACGTCGAATCGATCCTGTCCTCCCTGCCGCCGGTAGTGCGCTGGCCGTGAAAACCTCACGCAAATTTGACGCTTATCAGCCATTTTGTCGCAAATAGCGTAAATTAGGACTTATGGAAAAATCAAGGCAGTGGTAGTCTCCTCCCGCAGACGTACTGGAGGAGCTATCGTCATGATTACTTCGAACAGCATGCCTATTTCTGCTTCCGCCGAGGGAGCATCGCAATCCATCGATACCACCGCGTTGATTGACCGCCTGGCCGCCGAAATGCGCTCAACAGGCGATCGCGAACTGCCGCATTCCTTTTATGTCGAACAGGTGAAACGCACGCTCGCCGGAAAAGCCGTGAAGCGCGCGGATAACGACGAACGACCCAGCACAAAAATCCCGCCGGCCGGGACGTCCTCCGTTTTCCAGTGCTGGGCGATGCCCGAATAAGTCCGGTATCAGCGCTCAAGGACGCCGCTTTGGAACATAAGCGGCGGACTTTTGTTTCATAACGGAAGGGCAGCACGTCACTTCAATGCTGCCTTTTTCTGAAGCAGGGAGGCAAGACCATGAGACTTTTTGAATGTGGAACGCTCGTGCCGGGCTGCGCCTGGCATACACGCGCAGATGACGATGCTGAAGTCGTCCGCCGCACGGTGGAGCATATGCGCTCGGCCCACGGCGAAACCGTTATCCGCGAAAATATGATCGAGAACATCAAGGCCCGCATCCGCGACGAGGCGAATGCGGCTTAGACCGGAGTGTCAGCGCTCTGGCAATATCAGTTCTGAAGCATCTCTTTAAGCCGGGCGGTCAACGCTGCCCGGTCAAGCGAGAAATTGACGTCGATCCACTTTTCCTCAAGGCTTTTCAGCACCTCGCCGACCTGCGGACCGGCCGCGACTCCCGCTGCCATCACGTCTGCACCGCTTAACGGAAATCCGGGCTTCTGGAATTTCTCCGCCCTCGCCAGCAGCGTCGAAAACCGCGCAACCTTCTGCATGGCTGTCTCGCCGGCCGAAATATCGGCACGAGCGGAGGCAAGCGCGAGTTTCAGCCGCGTCTTCACGCCTTCGACACCTTGACGATAAAGCAGCCGGTCGAGCGCCGTCTCCTTCAGTTCGGGATCTGCCGGCGGGGCCGAGGCCCAATGGGCAAGGTAGGCAGCTTCTGCCTTCGACAGCCTCAGCCGCGCGGCCAGAGAGGCCATCCTCTCCGTATCCGGCGGCACGATCGCGGCAACGCGCAGCATTGGATCTACCGCCCAGCCAAGAGCCTGCTCCGTCGCGACCAGACCGTGAATGGCGTCGATACCCCACTTCTCGGTTTCGGGAAGAATTTCCGTTAGAACGCCCGATTGCCGCATCCAGAGCAGGGCGCGGGAAGGATCGCGGGCCGAAAGCAGCTTTTTCAACTCGCTCCACACCCGCTCGGCCGAAAGCGTCGCCAGCCTGTCCTTGGCCCGTGCGCTGGCTCGCAAGCCATCGGCATCCGGGCGGCCAGAGCCATAATGGGCAAAAAAGCGGAAAAAGCGGAGAATCCGCAGATAATCTTCCGAAATTCGCGTCGCCGCATCGCCGATGAAGCGCACGGTTCCGGTTTCGATATCGGGCAACCCGTAGATAAGGTCGATGATCTCGCCCTTTTCATCGGCATAAAGAGCATTGATGGTGAGATCGCGCCGCTCGGCATCGGTCTGCCAGTCGGTGCCGAAGGCCACCTGTGCGTGGCGGCCATTGGTCTCCACATCGCGGCGCAGCGTCGTCACCTCGAAACCTTCACCGTCGATGACCAGCGTTACCGTGCCATGCTCGATGCCTGTTGGCACCGCCTTGATACCCGCAGCCTTGGCCCGCGCAACAACCACGTCGGGGGTCAGCGTCGTGGCCATGTCGATATCAACCACCGGCAGTCCCATCAGCGCGTTGCGCACCGCGCCGCCGACGATCCGCACCTCGCCGCCACCGGCATTCAAAAGCGCGAAAATGCGCTTCAGCGCCGGTTTTTCGAACCAGTCCTGGCCGGCAAGGCTGTTCATGAATAAAACCTTTCGTAAATCGTCCTGACGATGCCCGCCGTAATGCCCCAAATGTAGCGTTCGCCATAGGGCATTTCATAGAAAAACCGCTCCTTCCCCTGAAAGATGCGGCTACCGCGCGCGTGGTTTTCAGGGTTCATCAGAAAGGACAGCGGCACCTCGAAAACTTCGTCCACTTCCGCCGGATTGAGCGTGAGGTCGAAGCCCGGCCGAACAACGGACAGCACCGGCTTTATCCGGAAACCCGTACCGGAGATATAATCCGGCAATCGCCCCACAGTTTCCACGAAGGACCGGGACAGACCGATTTCCTCCTCCGCTTCGCGCAATGCTGCCTCTTCCGGCGTGCGGTCCTCGGCGTCGATACCGCCGCCCGGGAAGGAAATCTGACCTGAATGTTTGCGTAAGGTGGAGGTGCGCTGGGTGAAGATCACCCGGGCATCATTGCCGTCATCGATAACCGGGACCAGCACGGCGGCGTCTTTCAGCTTGATGCCGTTCCCGGACAGCACCACGCCCGGATTGAGGACATGGTCGCCATTTTCGCGCTCGGCCACGCCCTCGCCCTCCTGCAGCACCCGGCGGCGGAAGTCGCTGGCAGTAAAAGCCCTGAGGCCTATTGTCGTGATCGTCATTGCGAAAGCCGTTCCAGTTCATTGGCGGGCATGACTGGAAAAACGACGCCGCCCGAGCGCACCGCGAACATGTCGACGCCGTTTACCTCGATCACTTCACCGAGGGCGACGAGGTCGTACATCACGGCTCGCGAGACAAGCGCTTCCAGACGGCCGCGGACCAGAAGATAGGGCTTCAACTCGCGGTTTTTGCCCGAAATTTCAAACCGCAGCGGATGCTCCCGCCCCGCCTCTACCACGTCGCCAACATTCGTCCGGAAAGTGAGCACAGGCTCCCCATCCTCCTCGCCCACCGTCACCTTCATTTCCACGGCGACGAAAGGCGCATCGACGACCCGGATCCCGACTTTTTCCACAGGAGTTACAAGATAGGTTTTGCCATCCTCATCCTTGCGCAGAACGGTCGAAAACAGCCGCACCAGCGGCGCCCTGCCAATGGGCGTGCCGAGGTAGAACCAGGTGCCGTCAGCGCGGATTTCCATGTCGAGATCGCCGCAAAAGGGTGGATTCCAGCGCTCCACCGGGGCCGGTCCGCGCCTGGCGTCACCGGTCTGTTCCGCGGCGCGGGAAATCAACGCCGCAAGGCCAGCCGCATCATCAGCCGAATTTATCGTCTCCGCTGCCATATTCGAGTCTCGCTTTGCCGATAAGGAAATACTAAGTCACGACATAGTCATTCGAATGGCGCTTGTCAGCGGCCAAGAGAGCAATAAGCTATATGCAGCGCAAAATCCGTTCCGGCTGGCGGCCAGTAAAACCGGAATTCAAATGTGACAGCGGCGAAGGTATGAGGAGAGCGACATGGGCGTGATGAATACCGGCGAAACCCTCGATGAAAAGGCGATCATCGCCTCGGCCGAAAAGGCGCTGTCCGACATTGCGGCGATCCGCGCGGAAGTCTCCAAGGTTATCTTCGGCCAGGAAAAGGTGGTGCAGAACACGCTTCTCGCCATCCTCTCCGGCGGCCACGCCCTTCTCGTCGGCGTTCCCGGCCTTGCCAAGACCAAGCTCGTCACCACACTCGGCACCGTGCTCGGCCTCGACGCCAACCGCATCCAGTTTACCCCGGATCTGATGCCGTCAGATATTCTCGGTTCCGAAGTCATGGACCAGGACGAAAACGGCCGCCGCTCGTTCCGCTTCATCAAGGGACCGGTTTTTGCACAGTTGCTGATGGCCGATGAAATCAACCGCGCCAGCCCGCGCACGCAGTCCGCGCTGCTGCAGGCCATGCAGGAATACCACATCACCATGGCTGGCCAGACATATGAGCTGCCGAAGCCGTTTCACGTTCTCGCAACGCAGAACCCGCTGGAACAGGAGGGCACCTATCCGCTGCCCGAAGCCCAGCTCGACCGCTTCCTGCTGCAGGTGGATGTCGGTTATCCCGAACTTGCCGCCGAACGCCAGATCCTGCTCGACACCACGGGCACCGCCTCGGGCGAAGCACGCGGCGTCATCGATGCGCCCCGCATGATGGAGATACAGGCGCTCATCCGCCAGATGCCGGTCAGCGACAAGGTGGTGGACGCCATTCTATCGCTGGTCCGTTCCGCCCGCCCCGGCCACGGCAACAAGTTGACCGATAAGAACGTTGCCTGGGGTCCCGGTCCGCGCGCCGGCCAGTCGCTGATGCTGACGGCCCGTGCGCGTGCGCTTTACGAAGGCAGGCTCGCGCCCTCGCTTGACGATGTCTATGCGCTGGCCGAACCGGTGCTGGAACACCGCATGGCGCTGACCTTTGCGGCCCGCGCCGAAGGCATGTCGGTGCGCGATGTCATCGCTGCCCTCGTGGAGCAGGCGAAGAACTGAAGCGACGTTCGCGAAAGGACTGCATGTGGCATCCATCGGCCAGATCGTAGACAAGACGCCGGGTAGCGAAGTTCTGGCGCGCGCGCGCCAGCGCGCCGCTCTGGTGCCGGACTGCATGGTCGAGGCAAAGCGCATCGCCAACACCGTCACCGCTGGCTGGCATGGCCGCCGCAAGCGCGGCATCGGCGAAAATTTCTGGCAGTTCCGCCCCTATGCCGAAGGCGAAAGTCTCTCGCGCATCGACTGGCGGCGCTCCGCCCGCGACGACCATACCTATGTTCGTGACCGCGAATGGGAAGCGGCCCACACCATCTGGCTCTGGGCCGACATGTCGCCGTCGATGATGTTCAAATCGACCCTCGGTTCCGTTTCCAAGGAAAGCCGGGCCCTGGTGCTGATGCTGGCGCTGGCGGAAATCCTCGCGCGCTCCGGCGAGCGCATCGGCTGCCCCGGTATCATGGAACCGGTTTCGGCCCGGAATGCCGCCGAACGGCTCGCCACCGCGATCATGCATGCGCCGCCGACCGAAGGCATGCCGGAAACGGGCATGATCCGTGGCGCGAGCGACATCGTGCTGATCGGTGATTTTCTCGATGATGCACAGGCCGTGATGGAGCGTATTTCACCGCTTGCACGGCGGGGCTTGCGCGGCCACGTGGTGGAAATTGCCGACCCGGCCGAAGAAACCTTCCCCTATTCCGGCCGCACCGAATTTAGCGATCCGGAAACCGGCGAAAAACTGGTGTCCGGCCGCGCCGAGACCATTCGCGAAGACTATACCCGCGCCTATCTCGCAAGGCGCGAGGCACTCTCCTCGTCGCTTCGCCGGCTGGGCTGGAACTTCGTGTTCCACCGCACCGACCATCTCGCTTCCGAGGCATTGGTGGCCATGCACATGTATCTTTCCGGCGCGCCGGCACAGGGCGGTGGGCAAGGCGGTGGCCGCCGATGAGCGCATTGCCTTTCGTCTTCACCAGCCCCTACATCCTCTTCGGCTTGCTGGCGCTGCCTGCCATCTGGTGGCTGCTGCGGCTTACCCCGCCGCGCCCCAAGGCGGAGGTATTCCCGCCACTGAAGATTCTGGCGACGGTGTTGAAACGCGAGGAAACGCCGTCGAAAAGCCCGTGGTGGCTCACCTTGCTGCGCATGGCGCTTGCCGCCGCCGTGATTCTTGCTCTCGCCGATCCCGTGGTAAATCCACGCAACAGCGGCATCGCCGGCAGCGGCCCGCTGGTCCTTGTGGTTGACAATAGCTGGGCGTCTGCGCCCGACTGGGAGCGGCGCGTGGCGACCGCGGAAGCCCTGATCGGGGATGCAGAGCGTGCCGAGCGCCCCGTCGCCATCGCTTTTACAGCTGATGCCGAACACGACGCCGTGCCCGGAACGACAGCGGTCGCCCTGGAAAAGCTGGCAGCGGCAAAACCGAAGCCGCTCGTGCCCGATCGTGTCCGTACGGCCGAAGCCATCACCGAAGCGCTTAACGGCACGACCCCCGGCACCCTCGCCTATATCGCTGATGGCGTGCAGACGGCGCAGGACGAAAGCGCCCTGAAAACGCTGGCCAGTCTTTCACCAGCCGAATTCCGTATCGTCAGCGGCGACGGCAAGGCCATTGCCGCGATAACGGGCGCAACCAACAATGCCGACGCCATGAGCGTTTCGCTTTCAAGGCTCGATACTGCGGAAGCTGCCCGGTTGACGGTCAACGCGCAGGACAGCCAGGGCCGCATCCTCGCCAATGGCATCGCCACCTTCGCCCCCGGCCAGGCTGAAACAACGGCAACGGTGGAAGCACCCTTCGAATTGCGCAACGATTTCGCCCGTCTTTCCCTTGAAGGTGTTTCCACGGCGGGTGCAGTGCATCTTCTCGATGACGGCTTCCGCCGCCGCCGCGTGGCGCTGCTGGCAGGCGAAACCGGCAACGACTTCCAGCCGCTGCTGCAACCGCTTTATTACATCAGCCGCGCACTTCAGCCCTTCGTCGATCTCATTCCGCAGCGGCAGGCCGATCTGGCGCAGGCCATCCCGGAAATCCTGCAATCCAACCCCTCCGTCATTGTCATGGCCGATATCGGCCGCCTGCCGCAGGAAACCTATGAGCCGATGCAAAAATGGCTTGCGGGCGGCGGCACGTTGATCCGCTTCGCCGGGCCGCGCCTTGCCGCAGCCCCCGCCGACGACCCGCTGGTGCCGGTGACGCTGAGACAGGGCGAACGCGCGCTCGGCGGCGCACTCTCCTGGGCTGAACCGCAACCGCTTGCCGATTTCCCTGCATTCGGCGCTTTCGCCGGCATGCCGAAGGCCGATGGCATTCTCGTCAAACGTCAGGTTCTGGCCGAGCCGACACCGGACCTCGCCGAACGCACCTGGGCAAGCCTCGCCGATGGCACGCCGCTCGTCACCACCCGCAACGTCGAGGCGGGCCGCATCGTGCTGTTCCATGTCAGCGCCGAGGCCAGCTGGTCCGACCTGCCGATATCAGGCCACTTCGTCGATATGCTTCGCCGTATCGTGCAATTGTCCAAGGCGGGCGGCGCTTCGGCTTCCGCCAATGCCCCGGCCGCCGCTCTACCACCCTTCCGGCTGCTGACGGCGGAAGGCGCGCTATCTGCCGAAATCGGCACTGCCCGGCCGCTAGAAATGCGCGCGGGCCAGCTTCCGCGCACCGGCTTCGACAATCCCCCCGGCCTTTACGGCACAGAGGACGGTTTCGTGGCTCTCAATCTCCTGCCGGCGGGTGCGACGCTGCGCCCGCTCGATACCTCTGCCGCCGGTGTCAGCACGTCAAGTGAAGCGCTGATCGGCGAGACGGCGAAATCGCTGCGTCCCACCCTCTTCATCGCTGCCTTCCTGATGCTGATCGCCGACAGCCTGATCGTGCTCTTCATGAACGGCGCCTTCGCCCGCCTGCCGAAAGCCAGAAGCGCCACAGTGGCCACAATGCTGCTGGCGCTTGGTGCCTTTGCCGCGGTGTCGCCAACCGATGCCCGTGCCGACGATCCCAAACCCGGCGACGAGCAGATATTCGAGCGGCTGGACACCACCCATCTTGCTTATGTCCGCACCGGCGAAGACGATGTCGACCGCATTTCAGAACAGGGTTTGCAGGGTTTGAGCGAATTCCTGACCTGGCGCACGACGCTGGAGCCCGGCCAGCCTGTCGGCCTTGATATTTCCAAGGATGAATTGTCCTTCTACCCAATCATCTACTGGCCGGTTTCGGCCTCTGCGCCCATGCCGTCCAGCGCCGCCATCTCGCGCATCGACGCCTATATGCGCGCCGGCGGCACGGTGTTGTTCGATACACGCGACCAGTTCTCCTCGCTCGATACCGGCGCGACCAGCGCCAATGGCGAGCGTTTGCAGGCGATCCTCGCCAATATCGATATTCCGCCGCTGGAGCCCGTGCCGGAGGATCACGTCCTGACGCGTTCCTTCTACCTGCTCACCAATTTCCCCGGCCGTTACAATGGCTCGCCGCTCTGGGTGGAATCGCGTCAGGGTGCCGCCAAGACCACCTCCGGCCTCTCCTCCTCCGGGGACGGCGTGACGCCGATCATGATTACAGGCAATGATTTCGCTGGCGCATGGGCCGTCGATGCGCAGGGCGCACCGGTTCTGCCCACCGTTCCGCCTGACGAGATGCAGCGCGAACATGCCTTCCGCTCCGGCGTCAACATCATGATGTATATGCTGACCGGCAACTACAAGGCCGATCAGGTCCATGTTCCGGCACTTCTCGAACGGTTGGGGCAGTGACATGACATTGACCTTCGCCCCCTTCCTGCCATGGATCGTGATCGCCGTTCTGGCCGTCGCAGCACTTCTCCTTTCCTTCATCGGCCTGTGGCGCGGCGTGCGTGGCGCATGGCTGCGCGGGCTCGCGCTCGCCGCCCTGCTTGCCGCCATCGCTAATCCGCTTTTGACGCAGGAGGAGCGCGAGCCGCTTTCCACCATCGTCCCCGTCATCGTCGATCGTTCGCAGAGCCAGGACGTGCAGGACCGGCCGCAGATGACGGATACGGCGCTCAATGCGCTGAAAGACCGGCTGTCCCGTTTCCCCCGCATCGAGCCGCGCATCGTTGAAGTGCGCGACAATGGCGAGAGCGATTCGCCCTCGACCCAGCTTTTTTCGGCCTTGTCCTCCGCCGTTTCCGATGTGTCGCCTTCCCGCGTGGGTGGCGCGATTTTCCTAAGCGATGGCCAGATTCACGATATTCCCAATGCCCTGCCCAACGCCGAGCAGGCGCTCGGCTTCCGCGCGCCCGTGCACGGCCTGATCACGGGCAAGGCTGATGAGTTCGACCGCCGTATCGAAATCGTTCGCGCCCCGCGCTTCGGCATCGTCAATGAGGAACAGCAACTGACGCTGCGCGTCTTCGATGACGGACGCCCGGCAGGCGGTGGCGCAGCTGAGGTGACGGTGAAGATGAATGGCGAAGAGATCGCCACACTACAGGCGACACCCGGTCAGCCGACGCCGTTCCGCTTCAAGGTCCCACGCGGCGGCAACAATGTCATGGAATTTTCCGTCGCCGAAATCCCGGGCGAAGTGACTGTTGCCAATAACCGCGCCGTTCACCTGATCGAAGGCATCCGTCAGAACCTGCGCGTGCTGCTCGTCTCCGGCGAACCGCACGCCGGCGAGCGGGCATGGCGCAACCTCCTGAAGTCCGACGCCTCGGTCGATTTGGTGCATTTCACCATTCTGCGTCCGCCGGAAAAGCAGGACGGCACGCCGATCAACGAACTCTCGCTGATCGCCTTCCCCACCCGCGAGCTGTTCGTCGAGAAGATCAATGATTTCGATCTCATCATCTTCGATCGCTACCAGCATCGCGGCGTGCTGCCGATCCTCTATTACGATTACATCGCCCAATATGTCGAAAAAGGCGGCGCACTTTTGATTGCCGCCGGGCCGGAGCATGCCGGTCAGGATTCGATCGCCATGACGCCTCTGGCCTCCGTGCTGCCGGCGCAGCCGACCGGTCAGGTGCATCAGGCTGCCTTCTATCCGCGTCTTTCGGAAGCGGGCAAGAAACACCCGGTCACCCGCGGGCTAGAGGGATCGGGCAATGAGCCGCCGCAATGGGGCCGCTGGTTCCGCACCATCAGCGTCGACCCGCCGCAGGGCCAGACCGTGATGCTGGGCGATGGTCAGGACCCGCTGCTGGTGCTCAACCGCCAGGGTGAAGGCCGTGTCGCCATGCTGCTGTCCGATCAGGGTTGGCTCTGGGCGCGTGGTTATGAGGGCGGCGGCCCGCATGTGGCGCTTTACCGCCGCATCGCCCACTGGCTGATGAAAGAACCCGAGCTTGAGGAAGAGGCGCTGACGGCACGCGCCAACGGCCGCACCCTGCAGATCACCCGTCAGACCATCGGCGACGATCCCGGTCAGGCCAGCGTGCGTTTCCCTTCCGGCAAAACCGAAAACATGGCTTTCACCAGCAGCGAGCCCGGTCTCTACAGGATCGAACGCCGCATGGATGAGACCGGCCTGTTCGAAATCAAGAACGGCGATTTCACCACCCTCGTCCATGTTGGCGCAGTGGACGCACCCGAATTCAAGGCGATGATTTCAACGACCGAAACGCTGAAGCCGCTGGCAGATGCCACCAAAGGCAGCGTGCACCGTGTCGCCGATAATTCCGGCCGGGTCACACTGCCGGATATTTTGCCGGTTCGTGGCGATATCAGGGTTGCCGATGAGGATCGCATGCTGATACGCATGACCGACGAGACGGTGCTGAAAGGCGTCAACACCCTGCCGCTCTTTGCAGGTTTCGCCGGGCTAGGCGCGTTGCTGCTTGCCTTCTCCGCTCTATGGTGGCGTGAAGGCAGGTAAGGTCGTTCCAGCAAAGATCGTGGAGCCTTCCCCTCGTCTCGGCGCGTAAACGGGAAACGGCCACCGCCCGGCGGCCGGGGAAGATGAACATGAATTTCGTTTTAAGCGATGCCGCCGATCCAGAGGCCGAAAAAGCCATCCGCGATCCCCTGGTGGCCTATAATCTTGCTCGTTTCGGCGAAAGCGACAAACGCGACATTATCATCACCATCCGCAATGACGACAATGAGGTCACCGGCGGTCTGGTGGGCCACACCGCCCGCGGCTGGCTTTATGTGCAGCTTCTTTTCGTGCCGGAGACGATGCGCGGACAAGGCACGGCCTCGAAACTTCTGGCCATGGCCGAAGACGAGGCGAAAAAGCGCGGCTGTATGGGCGCCTATATCGACACGATGAACCCGGATGCGCTGAGGACTTACGAGCGGTACGGTTTCACCAAGATCGGCTCGCTTGGGCCACTCTCCAGCGGCCAATCCATCACCTGGCTGGAGAAACGGTTCTAGAGCGCCGGCCACGCAAATTTCAGGCGGCGATGCCCGACACCTCGCTGTCGACCGTGCGTCCCATGGTGTCGCGAATCTGTTGACGCAGCCACACGGCTCCCGCATCCGCATCGGTCTGCAATGTCCAGACCATGGCAACAGGCGGGAAATTCAACGTCACCGGCACCGGGCTCACTTCCAGTCCCAGCATGGGCGCATAACGCTGAGCAATGCGCGAAGACACGGTCGCCAGCACGGCTGAGGAGCGCGCCGTTGCCAGCACGGAAAGAAAATCCGGCGCAGCGGCGACGACGTCGATTTCCAGTCCGGTCAGTTCCAGCGCGTCCTTGATACAGCCATGCAGACTGTCGGTCTGTGATATGACCGCGTGCTTGGCCGACAGATAGGCGTCCAGTCCAACGGGATTGGGCAGATCGAGCAGAGCCGGGTTGAAGCAGCAGAGCACGCTGGAAGAATAAAGCGGTTCGCAATGGTGCCGCTGTTCCTTCGAATAGGTGCATCCGACAGCCATGTCGATCACGCCTGTATCCAGCATAGCGGTGATTTCCTGCTGTTGCCCGTTGCGCGCAAGGATACGGATACCGGGTGCGATCTCGCGCAGCCGCGCGGACAGATCCGGCAAAAGCAGCAGCTCCACCTCACTGGACATGCCGAGCCGGAACGTCCGCCGCTCGGTCGCCGGATCGAACACATCAGCCGTCAGCACCGCCGCCTGCGCTTGTCTCAGCGCCTGCCGCACCGGCCCCGCCAGATTGAGCGCCCGCGCCGTCGGCTTCATTTCCTGCCCCACGCGAATGAACAGCTCATCCTGAAACAGTGTGCGCAGGGTGGAGATATTATGGCTCATGGCAGGTTGCTGGATTTTCAGCCGCCGTGCCGCGCGCGTGACGTTCATCTCTTCCATCATCGCATCGAAAGCGACGAGGAGATTGAGGTCGAAGGAACGGAGATTGAAATGATCGATAGTTTGCATAAGTCACATCGATTTGATTGCTAACCTGCCTACACTTAACTGGAGATCGGAAAGTTTCAAGACATTCCTAAACCCAGGAGCCTTCAATGCCATCACGTCGCTCACTTCTCAAAGGCGCCGCCAGCGCCCTCATCGCCACCCCCTTTGTTGCGCCCACCGTCGCATTTGCGAAGGCACCGCTTGTCGCCACGCAGGCGCCCGGCTTCTACCGGCTGATGGTCGGCAAGGTGGAAGTTACTGCGCTTTCGGACGGGGTCATTGCGCTGCCGCTTGCCAAAATTTACACCAACACCACACCGGAACATGCGACGAAGGCGCTTCAGGATGCGTTCCTTCCGGAAGAGACGCCTACGTCCGTCAATGCGTTTCTCGTCAACACTGGTGACAGGCTGGTGCTGATCGATGCCGGCACCGGCTCCTATCTTGGCCCAAGCCTCGGCAGGCTCGTCGCCAATATCGAAGCCTCGGGCTACAAAGCGGATGAGATAGATGACGTCGTTCTCACCCATATCCATACCGATCATTCCGGGGGTCTCTCCGCGGATGGCAAGCGCGTCTTCGCCAACGCGACCCTGCGCGTGAACAAGCGCGAAGCCGCTTTCTGGCTCGATGAGGCGAAGGCCAAGGCAGCACCGGAGGCGCTGAAGAAGGGCTATGCCGAAGCCAAAGAAAGCATCCAGCCCTATATCGATGCCGGCAAGTTCGAGACGTTCGGCGACAATGCCGCGCCGGTTCCGGGTCTCGGCTCAGTACTTTACGCCGGCCACACACCGGGCCACAGCGGCATCGTTCTCGAAAGCAACGGCCAGAAAATCGTCTTCTGGGGCGATATTACCCATGGCGATATCCTCCAGTTCGATGAACCTGATGTCGCCGTCGCATTCGACGTCGATCAGAAGGCAGCCGTCGCCACGCGTGATCTGGCATTTAAACAGGCGGTGGAAGGCAAATATCTGGTGGCAGGCGCGCATATCGCCTTCCCCGGCATCGGTCATGTGCGCACCGACAGCACCAATTATGATTGGCTGCCGGTGAATTACACGACGCTATAAAGCCGAACCGAATGGCCTGATCCTCAAGGGTCAGGCCATCGTCCCGCACCGACACCCTATGTCAGCGCCACCTGGCGCGTTTCCGCATTGATCATCGTCGCCGCAATGGCGGCCAGTACCAGCAGCCCGGCAAATATGCCGATCGCGACACCAAAACCCTGCGCAATGGCATAACCGAGGAGTGACGGCGCCAGCAGGCCCCCAAGCCGCGCCATCGCCCCTGCGGCACCCATGCCGGTTGCCCGTGATTCCGTCGGGTAAAGTTCCGGCGTGAATGCATAGAGAGCGCCCCAGGTGCCGAGCAACGCAAAGCTCATGATGAGAAGCGAGGCGGCAATCATCGCACCGCCGGAAGCAAGCGTGAAAAGCAGGCATCCGAGCGCGGAGAGCAGGCAGAAGCCGATCAGCGTCGGCTTGCGACCCCACTTTTCGACACCATAGGCCGCAAGCGCGTAACCGGGGATCTGTGCCAGCGCCACCAGCACAAGGAAACCATAACCGCGCACGAAGCCGAAGCCATCTCCCGCCAGCTTCGCCGGCATCCAGGTGAAGACACCGTAATAGGAAACGGAGACGAGAAACCAGATGGCGAGGATCATGATGCTGCGTTGGCGCAGCGCCGGTGAAAATATCCCCTGCCCCTTGGACACTTCAGGCTGGAAAAGCCCTGCCCCGGCATCGAGCGGAGCGCGGCCATTCGTGACCAGCATACGGTTGACGACGGCCTTTGCTTCCTCCGACCGACCCGTGCGCAGGAGATAAAGCGGCGATTCCGGCACGAGAAAGCGAAGGCCAAGGCCGAGGACAGCCGGGAACGCGGTTACGGCAAAGATATATCGCCAGGCATCGGCAACACCGGCAAGGCTGGCACCCCAGGCTGCAAGCGCCACGATCAGCGTCCCGACAGCCCAGAAACCTTCCAGAAAGACGAGCCAGCGCCCACGATTCCTGGCGGGCAGGAATTCCGCCATCATCGCATAATCCACCGGCAGCGTGCCGCCCACGGCGGCCCCGGTGAGAAAGCGCAGGACAAGCAGAATGGTGAAATCCGGCGAGAATATCGAAAGCACGCCGAACAGGGCATCACAGGCCACCGTGACGATCAGCACCCGGCGACGGCCATAACGGTCCGCCAGCCGTCCGAAACCCGCAGCACCCAGCAACATACCGAAAAAGAACGCTGTTCCGGTCTGCAGCGCCTGCGGCACCGTCAGCCCAAAGGTTGCGGCAATGGAGGCCGCAGTGAAACCGACGGCCAGAACCTGCATGGCATCCGCCGCCCAGACGAGGCCGAATATGCCCATCAGCCTGCGCTGATAGGCGCCTGCGCCCGCGCGCTCCAGCGCATCATTCATGGTGATTGCCGTCATGCCTCGTCCCTTCGCAAAAACCGACTTTCACTTGCTATCGTATGGGGGGAGGAAACGGAATTGAATTCTGTGGAGGGAGACTCGTTGTTTCGAAACAGGCTACCGGAAGAAGATTTTACCAGACGAAAAGATGTGCACGGCAGTCTCGATGTCTGCCATAGCGCGCAACGCCCCTTCCGTCATCCCGGCCTCGAGCCGGGATCCAGTCACGGCGCGTCTGCGCTGTGGGAAGAGTCCTTTTCAGCCCAAAGACTTGGCCTGGCTGCATTCCGGCTCAAGGCCGGAATGACGGGGCTTGTGTTGCGCTAAGAAGCAAAAAGCTCTTCGGATACCCCGTCACCCGTAAACCCGAAGAGGCGCCTCGAAACCCTCATCTTCCACTGTCGCAGCCGGCATCACGGCCTCGCATTTGCGCCAGCCGATATTGCCCTTCAGCCGCTGGTGCACGTCATTGCCAAGCGGCACGACCAGCACCCGGTTCGGATCAACCGGCCCCGGAAAATCAAGCGCCGCATAAGCGATCTTCTCGAACCCGAGCGGCATGTAATAGGGCGGATCGCCGATCAGTATCACGGCTTCGGAGCCCTTGCGCCTTGCCGCCGCAATGGCGATCCGGACGAGTTCCCGGCCGATGCCCTTGTTCTTGTGAGAGGGCCGAACCGCAAGCGGGCCAAGCATATGACCCTTCACATTGCCTGCCAGAACCGGCGTCATGCGCACCGAGGCAATCGTCTCGCCATCGTCGGCGCAGACGAAGGAGAGCGACCGGTCATGCGGACCCTGCTCGCGAATGCGCGCTGCCGCACGGGTGTGCCGGCCGGGGCCAAATGCTTCTTCGTTGATGACTTCGATGATGGCGTCGTGCGACGCGTCCTCGGTGAGGTAGACAAGATCGTGCTTGGACATGAAGAGACCGAAACTTCCAGAATGCGGATGCGACAATAGATGACGGCTGCGCCGGTTAGGGCGTTCAGGAGCGTCAGCGTCGTCGGAGCATCCGTAGTTCGATCATAATCAAAAATTTCCTCAGATTTGTGAAAATCGCAATTATCAGGAAAATAACGACCCGTCCAGAACAAATCTCGTCGCCGCCCCATTCCAGCTCTGCAGCACGGAAACGCATTGTTCAATGCCTTGCGGGTTCGCGACAACGAGTGAAACGGGTAGGATTGCCGCCAAGGAAACAATCAAGGAGATCGTCATGGGCATGCTGGTGGAAGGCGTATGGAAAGACGTCTGGTACGACACCAAGGAAACCAAGGGGCATTTCAAGCGCAGCGCCTCGCAATTTCGCAACTGGATAACGGCGGATGGCGCACCCGGCCCTTCAGGAGAAGGCGGCTTCGCGGCGGAGAAGGACCGTTACCACCTCTATGTCTCCTTCGCCTGCCCCTGGGCGCACCGAACCCTGATTTTTCGCAAGCTGAAAAAGTTGGAAGAGCTTGTTTCGGTCTCGGTTGTCGACCCTTTGATGCTGGAAAACGGCTGGGAATTTAAGCCTGAAGGTGAGCGGACGCCAGGTGCGACCGAGGATCACCTCTTCGGTTCATCCGCGCTCTGGCAGGTCTACACCAAAGCGGATCCCAAATATTCCGGCCGCGTGACCGTGCCGGTGCTCTGGGATAAGAAGCGCGGCACCATCGTTTCCAACGAATCGGCGGAAATCATCCGCATGTTCAACTCCGCCTTCAACGACCTCACCGGCTCGCAGACCGATTATTATCCCGAGACGTTGCGCGCCGAAATAGACGCGTTGAACGACGTGATTTACGACACCGTCAATAATGGCGTCTACAAGGCTGGCTTTGCCACAGCGCAGGATGCCTATCAGCAGAATGCGGTCAAAGTCTTCGAAACGCTGGACATGCTGGAAGACCGGCTGAAGCACCGCCGTTTCCTGTTCGGTTCGGAGCAGACGGAAGCGGACTGGCGCCTGTTCACCACGCTGGTTCGGTTCGACCCCGTCTATGTCGGCCATTTCAAGTGCAATATCCGCCGCATCCACGACTATCCGCACCTCACGGGTTACCTGCGCGATCTTTACCAGACGCCGGGCGTGCCTGACACGGTCGATATGCGCCATATCAAGGAACATTATTACCGCAGCCACCGCACCATTAACCCGACAGGCATCGTGCCCATCGGCCCCGAGCTGGACCTGACAAAGGCGCATGGCCGCGACTCGCTTTCCTGACGAGGGTGGACACTGCTACCAGTGATCGGCGAGTGCCGCCTCGCCGGCAAGTTCTGCAAGGCGGCGACGGGTTGCGGCCGTCACCCCTTCGGGCAGATTTGAAAGATCGAAAAAGCCGCTTTCGGCAATTTCATGATCCGGCTTTTTCGGCTTGGTCTGGGTAACCTCAAGCCGATAAAGCGCGACATGGTCGCGATTGCTGCCTTCCAGATTGAGATAAACATGGAAAAGCTCAGGCTTTGACGTGGCTTCGAGATTGCCTTCCTCCCGAATTTCCTTGTGAAGCGCCGCGAGCAGGGTTTCACCCCGCTCCACCCCTCCACCCGGCAGATACCAGCCCGGCAGATAGGTGTGGCGGACGAGGAAAATCCTGCCGGTTCCATCATAGCAGGCGGCACGCACGCCAAGAGTTGCGCCGCGCGTGAACAGAAAAACGAAATGCAGCAAACGAATGAAGACGCGCATATGGAACGGACGGGCCTGCCGCCCGGTTGTCTCGTCATTCACCCTGTTTCTCCCCGCCTGCCGGCTTTTGTTGGACGTGCGGCATATCATAGGTTATCTCTGCCGCCATGTTCAAACTTGCGCATATTTCAGACGTCCATTTGGGGCCACTTCCAAAACTCACTTTTCGCGAACTTGCATCCAAGCGTATCACCGGTTTCGTCAACTGGCATCGCAACCGCCGCAAGCATCTCTTCACCGATACGCTGGAAAAGCTGCTGGACGATCTGGAGACAAAATCACCGGATCATCTGGCTATCACCGGCGATCTCGTCAATCTTGCGACCGGCATTGAAATTCGCGCCGCCGCCGACTGGCTGGAAGAGGTGGGTGACCCCGAAAAGACCTCCGTCGTTCCCGGCAATCACGACGCCTATGTGTCCGGCGCGCATGACAAGGCCATGCAGGCCTGGTACCCCTATGTTCGTGGCGATGGCGACCCTGCCGAGTGGGACGACGACCGCAAGATATTCCCCTATATGCGCGTGCGCGGCCCCATCGCGCTGATCGGCTGCTCCACATCGATTGCGACGCCACCTTTCTCGGCCACCGGCTATTTCGGCAACCGGCAGGCGCGCGCCACGGCGGAACTGTTGAAAAAAGCCGGGGAACAGGGGCTGTTCCGCGTCGTGATGATCCATCACCCGCCGATCCGTGGCGCCGCCCCAACGCACAAGCGCATGATCGGCATACGCCGTTTCGCCGCGGCGCTTGGCGTCGGCGGTGCGGAGCTCGTGCTGCATGGCCATACACATTTGAACACAGTCTATTGGCTGAACACGCACCATGGTGAAGACCACATTCCCGTGGTCGGCATCGCCTCTGCCAGCCAGGGGCCCGGTGGAGAAAAACCGCGCGCGGCCTATAATCTCTTCAACATCTCCGGCGGTCCCGGCACCTGGAACGTGACCTGCGAGCGGCACAGCCTCAATGAGACGGCAACCGGTGTCGCGCTTGAGGATATCAGGGTATTTTATGAAAACGGGCGGCCGCTGGGGTTTTCGCGGCCTGCGGAGCAGAGCCCGGAGGAGTAAACCTTAGCGCGTGCAGCTTACCCCCCTCTGTCCTGCCGGACATCTCCCCCTCAAGGGGGGAGATCGACTCGTGGCGATCTTTCGGTCATCTCGACCTTGGCAAACGAGGCTATGTTAGTGCTTCCTGCTGATCTCCCCCCTTGAGGGGGAGATGCCCGGCAGGGCAGAGGGGGGTGCTTTGCCCCACCCTCAATGCAAGCCTTACTTCACCCGCTCTTCCAACACTCGGTTGGCCGCAGAAACGATCGCTTCCAGCGAAGCCGCCACGATATTCGTATTCACCCCTGCCCCGAACAGCTTGCCGCCCGGATGTTCCATCTCGACATAAGCGATGGCCGAGGCATTCGAGCCGTGCTGCAGCGAGTGCTCGGAATAATCATTCACCGAGAGATCAATGCCGAGATAAACCGACAGCGCATTGATGAACCCGTCGATCGGACCGGTCCCCTTGCCTTCAATGCGCTTCACCTCACCATTGTCGGTGATCTCGGCGGCAACGATGCGCACGCCCTTGAAATCGCCGGCCGGATAGGTGTGGTGATCGACGAATTTGAGGCGCGCATTCGGCTGCGTCACGTAGCGCTCGATAAAGCGCTCATAGATGCGCTTGGCCGGCAGCTCGACACCCTCTTCATCGGTGATGCGCTGGATATCCTCGCGGAACTCCACCTGCAAATTGCGCGGCAGGTTGATGCCGTAATCCTGCTGGAGGATATAGGCGATGCCACCCTTGCCGGATTGCGAGTTGATGCGGATGATCGCCTCGTAGGAGCGTCCCACATCCTTTGGATCGATCGGCAGATAGGGCACTTCCCAGACGGGATGATTGGCGACCTTGATAGCCTTCATGCCCTTGTTGATGGCGTCCTGATGCGAGCCGGAAAACGCCGTGTAGACCAGTTCGCCTACGTAAGGGTGGCGCTCGGGGATCGTCATCTCGTTGGAATATTCATAGACCGCCTTGATGCGCTCGATATCGCGGCAGTCCAGCTCAGGGTCCACACCCTGCGTATACATGTTCAGCGCCAGCGTCACGACATCGACATTGCCGGTGCGCTCACCATTGCCGAACAGCGTGCCTTCAACGCGGTCCGCACCCGCCATCAGGCCCAACTCGGTCGCCGCAATGCCCGTGCCGCGGTCATTGTGCGGATGGAGCGAGATGATGACGTTTTCGCGATTGTCGATATTGCGGCACATCCATTCGATCTGGTCGGCATAGATATTCGGCGTCGCCATTTCCACCGTCGATGGCAGGTTGAGGATCAGCTTGTTGTCGGCCGTCGGCTTCACAACCTCGACGACGGCGTTGCAGATTTCCAGCGCCACTTCCAGCTCTGTGCCGGTAAAGCTCTCAGGCGAATATTCGAAGCGGTAGCCACCACCGGCTTTCGCAGCCATATCGGTGATCATCTTGGCCGCATCGACCGCGATCTGCTTGATACCGTGCACATCCTTGCCGAACACCACGCGGCGCTGCAGTTCCGATGTCGAATTGTAGAAATGGATGATCGGCTTGTTGGCGCCTTCCAGCGCTTCGAACGTGCGGGTGATCAGTTCCGGGCGGCATTGCACCAAAACCTGCAACGAGACGTCATCGGGCACATTGCCCTCTTCCACGCACCAGCGGGCGAAATCGAAATCCGTCTGCGACGCGGAAGGGAAACCGATCTCGATTTCCTTGAAACCCATTTCGAGCAGCAGCTTGAACATGCGGGCCTTGCGGTCGTGACCCATTGGGTTGACCAGCGACTGATTACCGTCGCGCAGGTCCACCGAACACCAGATCGGCGCCTTGGTGATCGTCTTGGAAGGCCAGGTGCGGTCGGGGATGTTGATGGTCGGGTAAGGGCGATACTTCACGCTCGCGTCGCTCATGCCCTTGGAAATGTTAGTGATCTTGCCGTCCATATCGCTTCCTCCTTGCGCGGTCCGCGGGCGTCTGAAGCCATCGGCGGATGCGCGGCCCCTGAGGGCCTAAATCCAGTATAAAATGAGATTTCGAGATGAGGAGCGTTTGCACCAGCGGGCTTTCGGCCGCCGGGCGCTCCTCACTGGACCCGGCAACCGCGTGTAAGGTCGAGGCTAAGAAGCGAGAGTGCACCGCACGGCGAGGCCTTCGCAGAAATCTGCGCGCTCATGCCGGAAATGGTTACGATGCTGTTGCTCATGGCGATGTGTATAAACAGCGGCTGGCGGTCTGACAAGTGATCTTGTGCGGTGCAGGCCTATTTTGCGTGTCGGCCGATCTCAAGCCTTTCCGCGATCCACAATTTGACAAGCGACTGCCGGGTCACCCCAAGTCTCCGAGCCTCATTGTCCAGGTCGTTGACGACCCACGTCGGAAAATCGATGTTGACACGTTTGGGCTCGATATTCAGATGCCGCGCCGTTGTCCAGTCGAGATACTCACCGATGTCCTCGCCATCATCAGCCATTCTGTCGAATTCTTCTGCGCTTATTGTCTTCATAATGATGCCTCTCTAACTCACGGGCGCGCCGAACGGAAATGATTCGAATACGCCCATCCCGCAGCGTATGCACTGCGAGCCATAATTTGCCGCCGAGAAGAGCGATGAGCGCAAACCGCTCTTCACCGACGCCCAGCGCGGTAACGGTCAAACCGAATTTGTCGTGCCACAACGCCTGAGCATCGACAAAATCAATCCCGTGCTTGTCTTTATTGCCAGCGCTCTTGGCCGGATCAAATTCGAATTCCATGAGAATATAATATAAAAACTATACCATTTCCACTATCTAAACACGCCTTACCAACCGTTGCAACGCCATCATCAACCCGCCGCCGATCAAGCCCCAGAAAGCACCGGAAACGCCGCCGAAGGAGAGGCCGGAGGCCGTGATGAGGAAAGTGATGGCCGCAGCCTCGCGGGTTTCGGGGTCCTTGAACGCGGCGACCGCGGAGCCGGAAAAAGCGCCGACCAGCGCCAGCCCCGCCACCGCCTGAATGAGGATAGGCGGCGCAAGCGCCACGAAGGCCGTGACCACGCCGGCTAGCAGACCGAAAATAATATAGCCGACACCGCCGATGATCGCCGCCCAATAGCGCCGCTTTGGATCAGGATGGGCATCCTCGCCCGCGCACATCGCCGCCGTTATTGCCGCAAGATTGACCGCATGGCCGCCAAAGGGCGCGGAAAGCAGCGAGAAGAAGCCGGTCGCGGCGAAAAGCGGGCCGGGCTGCGGGTCGTAGTGATTGACCTTCAGCACCGCAATGCCGGGAATATTCTGCGAGGCCATGGTGACAATGAAGAGCGGCAGCGCGATGGAGACGACGGCATGCAGGCTGAAGACGGGCGTTACCCATTCCATCGGCGGCGTCAGCGATTGCGCGACGCTATCGAACGCACCCGCCGGAATATCGACGCCGAAAATCATCACCAGCACGAAGGCGGCAAGGGCCGCAGGTACTGCAAACAGCCGCCTGAAAGCCCCCACGACAATCCACGCCAGAATGATCGGCAGGCCAAGCGCCGGGTTGAAGCCGATCGCCTTGATCGGGGCGAAACACAGGCCGATGATGACACCCGACAGCATGGCATTGGCGAGTGGCGCCGGAATGGAGGCAACCGCCCGACCGAGCGGCTTGAACAGGCCGGCAACGATGATCAGGACGGCGCAGACAATGAAGCCGCCGACAGCCGCAGGAAAACCGCCCTCGATCACGCCCGTCGTGGCCAGAAGTGCGGCGCCCGGCGTCGACCATGCAATGCTGACCGGCAGCCGGGTGGCGACGGAAAGAACGATGGCGCAAAGCCCCATCGCCACCGAAAGCGCCATCAGTCCCGACGCGGCCTCGAAATCGGTCGCGCCCACGGCTTTGAGGCCCTGCAGCACGACGGCAAAGGAACTGGCGAAACCGACAAAGGCGGTGAGGCAGCCCATGAACAGGCTCTGGACGGAAAAATCTCTCAGCATGAAGCACTCTGCGGCCTGCTGCCCGTCGCAAGAAACCGCAGCGATCTGCACTGGCGACGGACACGAACAAATTTGAAGCGTGAAGCGCGAATCTGAAGATAGCAGCACGCTCTGGATGAAGCATGGCTATATTCAGGATCAAAAAAGACGGGGCTTGGCAAGATGAACCGCCGGACTTCGGGTACGCCGGCATGGAAAACGTCATCAAAGTTTAGCGGCAGCACGCTAATCCTCCCTGCATCGCAACGGATCATCCGCCACAGGAGGGAGCTTCATGTATCGTATCGTCACCATTGCAGCCCTGGGTTTTGCAGCCCTTCCGGCGGCTGCCCAGACCCTGCCGCAGCCGGCCTTTCTGGGCCAGATCGTCGTTCCCTCTGGCCTCTCCATCGATGGAGTCACCTTCGGCGGACTCTCCGATCTCGCTTTCGACAGCGAAACCGGGCGTTATCTCGCAATTTCCGACGACCGCGTGGAAAAGGGCCCGGCCCGTTATTACGAGCTGGAACTGGCGGTGTCGGAAGGCGTCGCCACCCTCAATATCGCCGCCATGCATGAATTGAAGGATGAGACCGGCGCGGCCTTCGCTCCCAAAGGCATCGACGCGGAAGGCATCACACTCGACCGCAAGGGCGGCAAGCTCTATTGGTCTTCGGAACGCGACCTGAAAAACCAGCCGGCGATTTATGTGTCAAACCTCGATGGAAGCGATGTCAAACGGCTAGAGCTGCCCGACGCCTATCTCATCGATGACGCGAAGACCAGGGGCGTGCAAAACAATCTTGGCTTCGAAGGCCTGACGTTGACACCTGGCAGACTGATCGCCGCCACCGAAAATGCGCTCACTCAGGATGGTCCGAAGGCGACGCCGCAGGCGGGCAGCCCGGCCCGTATTCTCGTCATCGATACCGCGACCCTGAAGCCGGTCGCTGAACATGTCTATGTGACGGAGGCGATCTCCAACACACCGACAGCCGCCGAGCCGAAATACAATGACAATGGCCTCTCCGCTCTTGCGGCCCTGCCGGACGGCCGCCTCGTCGCCGCCGAGCGCAATTTCGCCTCCGGGGTCGGCAACCATATCCGCTTCTTCGTCGTCGACCTCTCCCGCGCCGAGAATATTCTCGGCAAGGACAGGATCGATCCGGCATCCGTGGCCGCCGTTTCCAAATCGGCATGGTTCGAAATCAAGGAAGGCGACTTCGGCCTCGACATAGACAATATCGAAAGCCTTGCTTTTGGACCGGTCGTGAATGACAAACAGCTCTTTGTCATCGCCTCGGACGATAATTTCAACCCGGGCAAGCAGTTCACCCAGTTTGCAGCCTTCGCAGTGCCGGCAAACCTCGGTCAGTAACACACGATAAGGATCGTGCCGGCCCCCGACAGCCCACAGCGCCGGCATGAGCGGACACGACACAACAGGAAACCTGCCTTCACCAGCGGAGAAGACGTGAACCGGCGAAGGCCCCGATCAGACCGGTGAGGAGAATACCCAGCGAATACCAGATCAGCACGAAGGCCAGGCCGTTTTCGCTGCAGAACCAGGAATAGACCCAGGCTCCGGCCGCTCCGGCCGCAAGTCCCGCAGCAAAACCTGCCAGGGCGGGATCGGCAGGAGCAGATCGTTTGAGAGCGGCAAAATTCGCAAAAAACACCGGAACAGAAAAGGCGACGATCAAGAGCGGGCAATGCAGGGCTGAAGAACCCAGGATGAGCCTGCGGTAGGCTTCAGGCAGGGCAAATCCCAGCTGCACGAAGGCCATCACCGCCATTGCCGAAACGATCACCGCGATCCCGACAAACAGGCAGCTTCTTTCTCCCTCCGGCCGGGCAAGACGCCTGACCGCGAAAAAAGCGACCATCGCCAGCAGGGCATTGTAGAAAGACTTCACCCAGAAAGCTGGCTCGCTCACCGCATCCCGCATATCGCCGCGCGGTCCCAAAATGATGAACATCAGCAGAAGTGAAACGCCAAGCGCCGGCAGGGCTGCAAAGGCCAGCCGACGCTCGAGCGCAAAAGCCGGAACGGGCCTGAGATCTGCTGCCAGTCGCTCGATAATATCTTCCGTCTTCTTCACGTGTCGCCTCGCAACTTCGCCGCCAGGGTTTTTAATGTCCTGTGAATGCCGACTCGTGCCGCAAGCTCGGTCTGGCCGGTTTTTTTTGCCGCTTCGGCAATGGACTGCCCTTCAAGCTTCACGCTGCGAATGAGCTCGCGTTGCCGCTCCGGCAAATCCTCGAGCAACCGTTCGATATCCATCCGCGCGGTGACGGCGTCGACAGACCAATCCGCCTCCAGGGTCCCATCCAGCTCCACCTCCCCCCGCATGCGCGCGCCCCTGCCGCGATAGTGATCGATGAGCTTGTAGCGCGCTATCGAAAAAAACCAGGCCGTGAACGGTCTTGAGCGATCATAGGTCGCCCGCTTCGCATGCAGCGACAATAGCGTTTCCTGCACAAGATCTTCCACTTCTGCCCTTGAAGCGGCGCCCATGCGCCGACCGTAGTAAGCAGTCAGCAGCCGGCGCAGGGCATGAAGCAAATGCCTGTAGGCGCCTTCGTCCCCGTCGAGGGAACGCAGCATCAGCGTCTTTAAAGTGTCTTCTGAAAGGCTGCCTGTCATTGTCACTATCGGGTTATTCGCGGTCGGCAGCATATTGTTACACGGTGGTTTGAAAAATCTCGCCCGAAGATGTTGTCACAAACGTGTGAAGCTGTAACGACCGTCCATTTCTCCCGAATGGACAATCGTGATCCCCGACATGATGCCGGCGGACATTCGATAACGTCCAGAGGAGACCCTTCATGACCCGCATTTTCACCGCCGTTGCCGCCGCCTCCCTGCTCTCTACTGTTTCCCTCACGGGCATCGCCCATGCCGACGGCATGAAGACCGACGCCATGAAGCCCGACGCGATGAAGCCCGACGCGATGAAAATGGAGACGATGAAAAAAGATGGCATGTCCGTGACCGGCAAGAAGGCCTGCATGCACAAGGCCGGTATGGAAATGGACAAGATGAAGAAAGCCGACATGATGAAGGCCTGCGATATGATGAAATAACAACGGCCCGAAAGGAAAAAGCCCGCATCGGTTTTTACCGATACGGGCTTTCTCGACTGAAAATCCGGAACTCAGAGTTCCGACTGGCTTTCGACGATCTTGCCGACGAGGCCATAGTCCTTGGCCTCTTCCGCGCCGAGCCAGTAATCGCGATCGATATCCTTGGCGATCTTTTCTTCGCTCTGGCCGGTGGCCTTGGAGAAGATCTTGATCAGGCGCTGGTTCATCTTGATGATTTCGCGGGCCTGGATTTCGATGTCGGACGCCATGCCGCGCGTACCGCCGGAGGGTTGGTGCAGCAGGAAGCGGGTGTTCGGCAGGCAAAGGCGACGTTCTTTCGGCACCGAAACATAGATCAGCGCGCCGGCGGAGGCGACCCAGCCCGTGCCGATGATGTAAACCTTCGGCTTGATGAACTTGATCATGTCGTGGATGGAATCACCCGATTCGACATGACCGCCCGGAGAATTGACGTAAACGCGGATGTCGTCGTCGCTGGCGGCGGCAAGGGCCACGAGCTGCGTGCAGACCTTCTGCGCCAGTTCCTGCGTGATGCCACCATAGATGAAGATCGAACGCGACTTGAAAAGATTCGCTTCCGTTTCCTTGCCGATCGGCAGTTCCTTGCTCTTGTCGTCTTCGTCTTCGTTCATCAACGGCTCTCTCCAGCAAAATTCGTGCATGCCCTTCGGACATAGTGCGACTTGTTACGTAAGGCAATGAGCAAAAAAGACAAGGTTCGCGCCCGAACAATAAACAGCACCCCCGGCAGATGACGCATGGACAGCTCGTTCGTCTTCGCGATATCGTCAGCGTCTCATTGCAGTGCCGCACGCTGCGGAACCCCAAGACAGCAGGTGAGCGGCGATAATCTTAAGAGGGAACCATGCTGAAAAGACTAAGCCTTGCAGCCGCCGCGCTCGGCCTTACCACCCTGCCCGCTTTCGCGCATTTGAACCCGGAAGAACACGGCTCCTTCATGGCCGGTGTGTCTCACCCCTTCTTCGGTGCGGATCATATTCTGGCGATGGTGGCGGTCGGCATCTGGGCCTCCCAGATTGCTGTCGCGCAAAGTGACCGAAGGGCGCTGTGGATCGTGCCCGCCGCCTTCGTCGGCACCATGGCTGTGGGCTTCCTGATGGCGGTTTACGGCATCGACCTTCCCTTCGTCGAACCCGCCATTCTCGCCTCCGTCATCGGCCTTGGCCTTCTGGTCGCCATGGCGGCAAAGCTTCCCACCGCAGCAGCCGCGGCCGTTGTCGGCGCTTTCGCGCTTTTCCACGGCCATGCGCATGGCGGCGAACTCGGCAGCGCGGGCGCGCTGCAATTCGGCATCGGCTTCATGATCGCCACCGCCATCCTGCACCTTGCCGGCATCGCCCTCGGTCTCGGCATCGCCCGCTTCGGCTCGGTCGCCAGCCGCACGGTTGGCGCGCTCACGGCGATTGCGGGCCTCTCGCTCGCTTTCGGCGGCTGAGGATCATTACCGAAATTTAAAATTCGGACCGCTTTGAAAAGCCAAAATTGTGGCCTACCTCCTTATCGTAGAATTTCGCTTCACGGTAAGGAGGCAGCACATGTCACCGGAAGAAAGCCAGCTTCTCAAGGGCCTGTTCGAAAGAACCAAGGCCGCATCCGCCACCCCGCGTGACCGCGAGGCGGAAACGTTGATCGCAGACGCCGTGCGCGATCAGCCCGCAGCTCCCTATTATCTCGCTCAGGCGGTGATCGTGCAGGAGAAGGGACTGGAGGCGGCAGCAGCCCATATCAAGCAGCTCGAAGAGCGCATCCACGCATTGGAAAGCGCCAACCCGGCCCCTCAGGCCGCAGCGCAGGGCGGCTTTCTCAGTTCCATCTTCGGCACCGGCCAGCCGCAGCCGCCAGCTCCGACACCAGCACCTGCTGCTGCCGCGCCGGCCTCGTGGCGCAACGATACCGCTGGCCAGACGGCCGGTCCGTGGGGATCGCAGGCAGCCCAGCAGCAGCCCGGTGGACCGTGGGGTCAGCAGCCCGCAGCAGCCGGCCGGTCTGGCGGCGGTTTCCTGCAGGGCGCGCTTGGCACCGCAGCCGGCGTTGCAGGTGGCATGCTGCTTGCGAACTCGCTGAGCGGCATCTTCGGCAGCCACATGTCGTCGCTCGGTCTCGGCTCGCCCTTCGGCGGCAATAGCGGCACTGGCAATGCGCCAGTCGAAGAAACGGTCATCAACAACTATTATGGTGACAGCGCGAACCCGCAGGATAACAATGACGACGATATCCAGCAGGCCGATTACGACGACAGCGCCGATGATGCCGATTTCGATTCAGGCGACGACAGCTCGTTCGCCTGAACTTTTTATCACCTAAAGAGCCGGATCAGCCGCGGCCGCGATAAGTGGCAACGCCCTGATCCGGCAGCCATACGCCCTCGGGCGCCGGTCCGGTCTGCCAGAACACGTCGATCGGAATGCCGCCGCGCGGATACCAATAGGCGCCGATACGCAGCCACTTCGGCTGCAGCAATTCCACAAGGCGCTTGGCAATATAGACCGAGCAATCCTCATGGAATGCGCCATGGTTGCGGAAGGACTGCAGGAACAGCTTCAGCGACTTCGATTCCACCAGAAAGTCGCCGGGAATGTAATCGATGACGATATGGGCGAAATCCGGCTGGCCGGTCATCGGGCAAAGCGAGGTGAATTCGGGCGCGGTAAAGCGCACTACATAATCGGTGCCGGCATTGCCGTTGGGCACCTTTTCGAGAACGGCCTTTTCAGGGCTCTCTGGCGTATCGACCTTCGTGCCCAGCTGCGACAGGCCGGAAACATCCGTCACGGACATGGAAAACTCCTGTTTTTTAAACGATCACTTTGACGCCATGCGCCTTTTCGCCTTCCGGCTCGACGTGAATGGCAAGGCTGGCGCCCGGTATGACGTCCCTTATGGCATCTTCAAGGCGGTCGCAAATATCATGCGCCTCACGCACCGTCATGATGGCAGGAACGACGACGTGAAAATCGATGAAGGCGGCCGAACCGGCGCGGCGGGTTCTGAGATCATGGACACCGATAATGCCACCGGAATTGGCTGCGATCGCCTTCTTGATCGCCTCATCCTCCTCGGGCTCCACTGCCCGGTCCATCAGGCCACCCAGCGAATGCAGGATGACCTTCGAGCCCTGAAACAGAATGTTGACGGCCACGAGAATGGCAAGCGCGGGATCGAGAATGGCATAGCCCGTCAGCAATGCCAGGACGAGGCCGACAAGTACGCCTGCCGATGTCACGACATCAGACATGATGTGGTGGCCGTCCGCCGCAAGCGCCGGCGAAGAATGCTGTTTGCCGACGCGGATCAATATTGTCGCCCAGACAGCGTTAATGATCCCGGCCGCGGCATTGATGGCAAGACCAAGTACCGGCGCTTCCGGCAGTCTCGGATTGAAGAGTGCGCCCCAGGCCTCCTGCACAATCAGCAGGGCGGCGACAACGATCAGCACCCCTTCGACGACAGCGGAAATATACTCCGCCTTGTGGTGGCCGAACTGGTGGTCGTCATCGGCAGGCTTCTGCGCATAACGAATGACGAAATAGGCGATGAAAGCCGCGACCACGTTGACGGTCGATTCCAGACCGTCGGACAGCAGCGCGACCGAGCCGGTAACCCACCAGGCCACAAGCTTGAGGCCGAGTACACCGAAAGAAAGCGGAATGCCCCAGAATGCGAGCTTCCTGACCAGCGCATTGCCTTCAACGTTCATTTTCTGTCCCCGTGCGGATGCGAACGAATTGCATCATCAAGTCCCAAAACGCACGAACCGCGCGCACGGGGGTACCCGTGCGCGCGGTTCGCAATTTGCGCGTTCTATCGTTCAAACCATGGCAAAGGTCAAGAGCCGTAGCGGCCTTCAAGGCCTCATGGCCGGCTTTTCTGTTCGCAGAAACGTATGCGGTTGCCGAAGGGGTCGGTCACCTCCATCACGTCGCCCCATGGCAACTCTTCGACACCCGGCTTCATGAAGCGATAATCCTTCGCTGCCAGTTCGCGCTGAAAGGCATGAACGCCGTGCATCGTGACAAAGATGTTCGAGCCCGGCGTCGCATCGCCGTGGTGGCCGCTGAGATGCAGCCCCATTCCGGCGCGTGAAATCTGCATGTAGAGCGGGAAATTTTCGCCGAAGCGGTGTTCCCAGTCGACCTCGAAACCGAGAAAATCGATATAGAACTCCCGTGCCTTGGCCTCGTCGAACATCCTGAGGATGGGGAATATCCGCTCGAAAGCGATATCTCCGTCTATGCGCGTCCCGGCATCGGCCATGCTGCCTTCACCCTCTTCAGGCCATAAAATGAAACCGGCCGCAACAGGTGCGGCCGGTAAGGTCAGCTTATTCGGCTGCGACGATCTTGCCGTCCTGCCACTTGAACAGCGAGAAGGTCTGCGAGGTCAGGTCACCGCTTTCGCCATAGGTGACCTTGCCAATTGCGGTCGGGAAGGCTTCACCGCTCTTCAGAACCTTGGCAACCGCTTCGGAATCCTTGGCGCCAGCCTTTTCGATGCCGGCCTTCAGGACTTCGACAGCCGCGTAAGCGTTGAGCGTGAAGGCTTCCGCCGGAATGTTGGCGGCCTTCAGCGCTTCCGCGGCAGCCTTGGAATCAGCGTTCTTCAGCGCGTCGGAAGCATTGGTGAAGATCGTGCCTTCGCCAGCCTGCGAACCGATGTTCCAGAACTCGCTGTTCGACAGGCCGTCACCGCCGATAACGGCAGCCTTGGAGCCGATATCCTTCAACTGGCGCACCAGAAGACCGGCTTCCGGATGGTAACCGCCGAAATAGATGATCTCGGCATTGTCGGACTTCAGACGTGCCGTCAGCGCGCCGAGGTCCTTTTCGCCCGGCGTCAGGGCATCATAGAGAACTTCGGTCACGCCGCCGGCATTCAGCGTCGCCTTGAAGGCATCTGCCAGGCCTTTGCCGTAAGCGCCCTTGTCGTGAATGATGGCGACCTTCTTGTCCTTGAGGTTGGCGAGAACGTATTTCGCCGCAACCTCGGCCTGCTGGTCATCGCGACCGCAGGTGCGGAAGACGTTGGAAAGGCCGCGGTTGGTAAGGCCCGGCGCAGTCGCCGTCGGCGTCACCATCAGCACGCCGTTTTCGGCAAAGACGTCCGAAGCGGGAATGGCGACGCCGGACGTCACGGGACCGACGACGAAGTGAATGCCTTCGGCAACCAGCTGATTCGCGGCTGAAACGCCCTGCTTCGGCTCGCCGCCATCGTCGGCCAGCTTCAGCACGACCTGTTCGCCGAGGATGCCGCCCTTTTTGTTGATTTCATTGACTGCCGTCTGGGCGCCGTTCTTGACCTGGTCGCCATAAGCGGCGACAGGACCGGTAAGCGGCGCAATCAGGCCGATGACGATTTCGGCATGGGCAAGGGGTGCGAATGCGAAGGACGCTGCAAGCGTCACGCTGGTCAATGTCTTCAGTTTCATCCTGGTGTCTCCTTAAAGGGGGTCGCGGGACCCGGTGAGCGCCATGGGCGCCGACCGAATGAAACTATCGGACGCCTCCCGGCGAAAACTCGTTCCATTTTTGAATTCCGAGCCTTCCACTCAACTCATACGGAAGGATTGATGATCTATGCAAGTCACCTTTGCTGGATTAGGTCTATTAGAGGTAAATCAAACGCGAAGCGGGCCATGATCCTATCACTCCGAAGCACGGTATCGACCCATGGAAATGCTTGGCGTTTGGCCGCCGCTGGAGGATAATCGCGGCATGATCACAGCAGATGACGAATTTCTGACGGGCCTGCCCGTTTTCCAGCGCTTTGAGGACGTGGTTGATCCGGCGCTTTATCGTGCCCTGCCACCGGGATGGGGGCTTGCCATCGCCGATATCGTCGATTCAACGACGGCGATCCAGACCGGCCGATACAAGGCGGTGAACATGGCCGGCGCGGCTGTCATTTCCGGTGTGTCGAACAGTCTCGGACGTCACGACCTGCCCTTCGTTTTCGGCGGCGATGGCGCCGCCGTCACCGTGCCCCCGGGCGGGCTGCCGCTTGCCAGCGCCGCTCTTTCTTCCGTTCAGCGTTGGGTGAAGGACGATCTCGACCTTACGATGCGGGTAGCGCTGGTTCCGGTTGAGGATATTCGTGAGAATGGCTTCGATGTGCGCGTCGCGCGTTTTCAGGCAAGCAACGATGTTTCCTATGCGATGTTTTCAGGTGGCGGCAATAGCTGGGCTGAAGCACGGATGAAGGAAGGCCTTTATATCCTGCCCACCGCAGCCGCAGGTGAACGCCCGGATCTGACCGGCCTCTCATGCCGCTGGAATCCCATTCCGGCGACCCGTGGCAAGGTTGTATCCATCATAGCGGTGCCGGGGCCGTCGCGGGACATGCCGGCATTCCGCAAGCTTGTTACCGATCTTGTCGATCTGGCCGAGCAGGACGGAAGGCATGGCCACCCCGTGCCTGAGGAGGGCCCGAAGCTCGGTTTCGTGCGGGAGGGACTGAATCTCGAGGCACGCGCAGGAGCGGCCCATCGCGACGTCTGGGGCCAGTTGCGCCGTTCGTCCCGTATTCTCGGCGAGACCCTGCTTATCAATTTGCTCGGCTTGACGGGTCTTTCGCTCGGACGGTTCAATGCGGAGCGCTATCGGCGCTCCGTCGCCAGCAATACCGATTTCAGGAAATTCGACGACGGTTTGAAGATGACCGTGGACATCGACGCCGGAAGGCTCGAAAAAATTCGCGACCGGCTGGAGCAAGGCCGCCTGTCTGGAAGCTGTTATTTCGGCCTGCATGAGCAGGACGCCGCATTGATGACCTGTATCGTACCCTCCCCGCTTTCACGGGATCACATGCATTTCGTGGACGGCGCTGACGGCGGATATGCGGCTGCAGCAACCCTGCTCAAGCAGCAGATGCAGACTGTGCCCGCCCGCTGATCGCACCCGGCGCAAAGACCAGCGCGCTCCTTGCGGGATCACCCGCCCGGCCAGGTAACTCACAAACGAAAAACCGGCGTCAAGCGCCGGTTTCAATTCAATGCTGCCGGAGGCCTGACGGCCCCGGATCAGGCGGCTGTCTTGCTGCTCTTCTGCGCCTGGCAATAAATTTCCTCAAGGGAGGCCAGGATTTTCTTAACGGATTCGGAGTTGCTGGAATAATAGATGGTCTGCGCATCCCGTCGTGTCTTTACCAGCCGCTGGGCCCGCAATTTCGAAAGATGCTGCGAAAGAGCGGACTGGCTGAGACCAACCTGAGAGGCGAGAACACCGACCGGCACTTCCGTATCCACCAACGTGCATAAGATCATCAGGCGCTTGGGATTCGCCATCGCTGAGAGCAAGTCTGCAGCGGCGATGCTATGTTCCGACAGAGATTGGTTATCCATACGCTCAAGTCTCCTGATGACAGTCGGAAAGACGGTCATGGTGGCTATTATAGGTGTTCCAAAAGGTGTTTTTATAATTCGGTGGATACGTTGTATATACCTAAATCTTGCTTATATCGTGTCCCTTTCAAAGACTATTCTTCACTAATTATCCATCTAAGACACTTCACCTAAAATATCGGCGTTCTGCCTGATTTTTATCCCATTGACAATAAAAACATGTATTAGAATAAGTATTCATAAGCAACAAATGATAAAAATTTCAGCTCCCAAATCACCATAACCCGCGACCGATTTTGAGGCTTTAAGCTTATACCACCTTAAATTTAGCAACGGGCTACAGAATCTAGTTTTACTTTGCGCAATTTTCTCGAAATTTGCAATATGGTTTTTATTAGTAATAATTTTCATGCATAACTTATGATGTCAAAGATACTCTTTCCAACAGGGGGAAGGTAACTTGCCCGGAATATCTGCGGAAAAACAAAAGGGACCCCCGGTGAGGGAGGTCCCTTTTGTTTCCTGGCAAAAGCCAGTTATTTTTTGCGATGACGGGTCAGCCCTGCCACGACTTCGTCAGCGGAAATCGTGCCGACGATCGCGCCATTGTCGACGACACCGATTGCGCCGGAATGTTTGGCCAGCGCATCGAGAATGTCGATCAGGGGGGATGACGGGCGGGCGGTGGCCGCAACGGTCATCTGGCCGTTGCGTTCATCTACGCCCCGCTTCATCACATCCGCAGCGGTCAGCATGGAGATCGGGTTCATATTCTGCACGAAATCCGCGACATATTGCGTGGCCGGTTGCTTGACGATCTGCTGCGGCGTCCCGCACTGGATGATGCGTCCGCCTTCCATCATGGCGATACGATTGCCGATGCGGAAAGCCTCATCCAGATCGTGGCTGACAAAGAGGATCGTTTTCTTCAGCCGGCTCTGGAATTCGAGAAGCTCATCCTGCAGGCGGCTTCTGATAAGGGGGTCGAGCGCCGAGAATGGTTCGTCCATCAGCAGGATCGGCGCGCCGGTGGCAAACGCTCTCGCCAGTCCCACACGCTGCTGCATGCCGCCGGAAAGCTCTCCCACCTTGCGGTCGGCCCAGGCGGAAAGATTGACCAGTTCGAGCTGCTCGGCCACCATGCGTTTGCGTTCCGCTTCCGGTACGCCGGAAAGCTCGAGCCCGAAACCGACATTGTCGGCCACGTTACGCCACGGCAGAAGACCGAATTGCTGGAACACCATGGAAACCGTATGCATGCGCAGGTCGCGGAGCGATTTGGCCGTTGAGCGATAGGGATCGACAAAGCCGGTCTTGGTCTTCACCCCCACATTGCCGCGTACCACGGGCGCAAGCCCGTTGACGGCCCTGAGCAGCGTCGACTTGCCCGAGCCGGAAAGCCCCATAAGCACAAGTATCTCGCCTTCGCTGACGGACAGCGATGCATTGGCGACACCGAGCACCAGCCCGGTCTCGGCATTGATCTCGTCGCGCGTACTGCCTCTGTCGATCATCGGCAGCGCGGCATCGGGCCGGTCGCCAAAGACGATATCGACATTTCCGAAGATGATGGCGTCACTCATAGATCATCCTCCGTACCGGGAAGGCGGAAAAGCCGGTCAAGAACGATTGCCAGTATGACGATGCACAATCCCGCCTCGAAGCCCATGGCGATATTGACGGTGTTCAAGGCGCGCACGACAGGCACGCCCAAACCATTGGCGCCGACAAGCGCGGAAATGACCACCATCGACAGCGACAGCATGATCGTCTGGGTAAGACCGGCCATGATCTGCGGCGCGGCAAAGGGCAGCTCCACCTTGCGCAGCACCTGCGACGGCGTTGCTCCGAAGGCGACGGCCGCCTCGACCAGCGCTGGCGGCGTGGAGACAATGCCGAGGCGTGTGAGCCGCACCGGAGCCGGAATGGCGAAGATGACGGTGGCGATCAGCCCCGGAACCATGCCAAGGCCGAACAGCACCAGCGCCGGAATGAGATAAACGAAGGTGGGGATGGTCTGCATCAGGTCCAGCACAGGGCGCATGCCGGCATAGATCCATTTGCGTCTCGCCGCCAATATGCCAAGCGGTATGCCGATGATCATGCACACGGCGCTGGCGGCGATCACCAGCGCCAGCGTCTCCGTCGTCGCTTTCCAATAGCCGAGATTGATGATGAGCAGCAGGCCGAGTGCGGTGAAGACGGGCATGCCGATCGAGCGTCGCGTCCAGGCCGAAAGCGCCGTGACAATTGCCACGATGACCAGCGGATGCGGCGCCTGGAGAACATAAAGCAGGGCGTTGATGACGCTTTGGAAAATGAAGGAAAGCCAATCGAAGAAAAAAGCGAGATTGCCGGTCAGCCAGTCGATGGCCTCCTTGGCATATCGGCCGACGGGCAGGCGGTTTTCAGGAGCGCTGAGCCATTCCACGGTAAGAAAAGACCTTTCTTAAACAAATGCAGAAACAACGACCGGCAGACGGCGGCCGGACGCGGTGCTGGCGCATGACCTGCAATGCGTTGAAAATGCGCGGGCAAGGTCATGCATGGGCATCGATATTTCCCGCTGCATCCAGCCTGTCGCACAGGCCGGATACAGTCATGCATAGTCTTGCGTTTTAAAGGCCAAGCGCCTTCTTGACGGCGGGCAGGGCGTCGGCGCTGCCATCCTTGGTCTTGACGTTGGCGAGCCAGGGTTCGACCGCAGCCGGATTGGCCTTCAGCCATGCGGTGGCGGCAGCTTCGCCCTCAAGCCCGTCATTCAGGATTTTGCCCATGATCTCGTTTTCCATGGGCAGGGAAAATTGCAGGTTCTTGAGGAAGGCGCCGACATTGGGGCATTCCTCGACGTAACCCTTGCGAACATTGGTGTAGATCGTCGCACCACCGAAGTTGGGACCGAAGACCTCATCGCCGCCCGTCAGGTAGGTGAGCTTGAAATTCGCATTCATCGGATGCGGTTCCCAGCCGAGGAAAACGATCGGCTCGCCGGATTTTTCCGCGCGGGCGACCTGCGACAGCATCCCCTGCTCGGAGGATTCGACGACTTCGAACGCCTTCAATCCGAATGTATCCTTGGCCACCATGTCGAGGATCAGGCGGTTGCCGTCATTACCGGGCTCGATGCCGTAAATCTTGCCGCCAAGCGAGTCGCTGTGCGTAGCGATGTCCTTGAAATCCTTGATGCCGAGTTCGGCACCCTTGGCGTTGGTCGCCAGCGTATACTTGGCGCCGGTCAGGTTTTCCCGCAGCGTTTCGACCGATTTGTCTTCGCGGTAAGGCGCGATATCCCCTTCCATGGTCGGCATCCAGTTGCCGAGGAAGACATCGATGTCTTTGTTTTTCAGGGATGTATAGGTAACGGGAACCGAAAGAAGCTTGACGTCGGTTTCATAGCCGAGGCTTTTCAGTAGCACCGTGGCGGTGGCCGTTGTGGCGGTGATGTCGGTCCAGCCCACATCGGAAAACCGCACCGTGCCGCAGCTTGCCGGTTCGGCGGCACCGGCCGCGCTGAACGTCATGGAGGAGATTGCTGCGGCCAGAACCAGACAGCGACGTCTATTTGCAAACATTGTTTGCTCCCTTTTTTTCGTTCCCTTGCCATTATCAATATCTTCCGGCCACAATCAACTCGCGTGCATTTGCGTGCTTTGGCCCGCCCGTTTGCGACAAAAACGGCAAAAACGTCGGGATTCGAACCTGCAGATGGGAAAAAGCAGACCGCAGAAATCTGTGTTTTTCGCGCCTGCGCACTTTTCAATCCACATCTTCCTCGTCAAAAGACGCCTGATGCGGCATCGGACCGGGCTTTGTGATCGCCTGGTGAAATCCGGCGCGCCGTTTCGTGAGGTTGCGAGGCGTCCGAAAGGCGCGAAGGCGCTCCGGGAGTGGATAATGGCAAAACTCTATTTCAATTATTCGACGATGAATGCCGGCAAATCGACCATGCTGCTGCAGGCGTCCTATAATTATCAGGAGCGCGGCATGCGCACGCTGATCTTCACGGCCGCGTTTGACGACCGCGGCGGCGTCGGCCGTGTCGCCTCGCGCATCGGTCTGTCCTCCGACGCCCTGACCTTCGATGAAAATACCGATTTGTTCGCTGAAGTATCGGCCCTGCATGTACAGGCGCCCGTCGCCTGCGTTTTCGTCGACGAGGCCAATTTCCTCTCAGAACACCATGTCTGGCAGCTTGCCGAGATTGTCGACCGGCTGAACATCCCGGTCATGACCTATGGTCTGCGCACGGATTTCCAGGGCAAGCTCTTCCCTGCCTCGAAAGAACTGCTTGCGATTGCCGACGAGCTGCGCGAAATCCGCACCATCTGCCATTGCGGCCGCAAGGCGACGATGGTGGCCCGCTTCGACAATGAAGGAAATGTCGTCACGGAAGGCGCGCAGATTGAGGTAGGCGGCAACGAAAAATATGTTTCCTTCTGCCGCCGCCACTGGGTGGAGATGTTCAACGGCGGCTGAGCGGCTGCGTCCGGTTGCCGCATTTGATTTTTCGCAAAGATGACCGCCCGGCTCCTGCGCTAGAACGGCGGGGACATCCGCTTGGATGTGCTTTCTCTCAGGAGCAAAATTATGCAGAACAAAATTGCCGGATTTGCCAGCCTCGTCATTGCTGGAATTTTTGCCTTCCCCGCCCTGTCTGCCGAAATCGAAGTGAAGATGCTCAACAAGGGCAGCGATGGTCAGGCGATGGTCTTCGAGCCCGCAACCGTCAAGGCTGCCGTAGGTGACGTCATCACCTTCATTCCGGTGGACAAGGGCCATGACGCGGCAGCCGTGAAGGATATGATCCCCGAGGGGGTTTCCGAGTTCAAGGGCAAGATGAACGAGGCGGTGAAGCTGACGGTCGAGAAGGAAGGCGCCTACGTCGTCAAATGCACGCCGCATCTCGGCATGGGCATGGTCGCGCTTGTTGTCGTGGGCGACGCCGTGCCGGCCAACCTCGATGCCGTCAAGAGCGGCAAACTGCCGAAAAAGGCACGCGACCGGCTGAATGAGGAGATCGCCAGGCTCGGCCTCTGACTGCTTGCCCTCCGGCTCCGCGGCGGCCATTACGTCGCAGTCCGTATGGAGAGCGATGATGGCCAGCGCGGACCGCAGGTTGAGAAAAGTTTCGCAATCATGTTGTATCCCGGTTGACCGGGACATATCTGCAGGACAGTAAATGACCGGAGTCCGACCAGGCGCCGAAGGGCGCCCCACCGGATGGCGGTTTTATTCCGGCATCCAGCCCCACGGGCAGAGGAGACTATGACGACATGATAGACCGGATCACCGCCACGATTCAGGCAGCCTTCAGTGCCATCGGCAGGGCCGCCGGTCTTCTCGTCGCCTGGCTTTTATGGCCCTTCATGGCCGCCCATGGCTGGTACAGCGGCCGCAACTGGCTCATCAAGGGCCCGATCGCTCTGTTTCTCATCCTGCTTGCCGGCTTCTACGGATATTTCGTCTGGCAAACGCAGGTCTGGAGCAATTTCGATCCGGATTACATTTCCCGTTACAAGCTTGCTGAACGGACCGTGCCGCCCGGACAGGAACTGCCGGCCGCCTCCCCGACGTCGCCCGCTGGCGCAACCGGTGCAGCCGCCAACACATCCGCGCCGGTGTGCCAGCGCTCGGCCATCGTTGACGCTGCCGCCGATCTCACCGATTTCAACGTCAACCAGAATGCATGGATTTCCTCCATGCTGCTCTATCGCCTCGGTCTCTTCGGCATGGACTGGGATAGCACACCGTTTCTCGACAACAAGGCTTCATTCCAGCGCGGCGTGAACCAAGCCGTGCGCCGCACCTCGGTGGAGCTGGTGGATACGCTCGGGCGCGTGCGCGGGACATCGGGCATCAACAACAACCTCCAGGAAGCGCGTGGCAATATGCAGTTCAGCGAATATTCCTGGTATTTCGGTCTCGATCCTTTCGGCCCGAAGACGCCGACCCCCAGCTATTACCGCGCCGCGATCCGCAGCTTCCAGGCCTTCAATGGCGAGCTCGTCGCCTGCAAGGCCGTCTTCGACACCCGCGCCGACAACCTGATCCAGTTCATCGACCGCATTGCCGGCGATATCGGCTCGACATCGGCCATCCTGCGTGAGCGTTCGGAAAACTATAATGGCGGTTGGTTCGATACCCGCGCCGACGACCGTTTCTGGTTCGCCTATGGCCAGCTCTACGGTTATTATGGCGTACTTTCCGCAGCCGGATCCGACTTCGCGCAGGTCATCCGCGAACGCAACCTCACGAACCTGTGGAACGACACGCTCCTGCAGACCCGCGCAGCCTTGCGCATCCAGCCGGCGATCATCTCCAATGGTGACGAGAGCGGCTGGATCATGCCGTCGCACCTGGCAACCATGGGATTTTACGTTTTGCGGGTTCGCTCCAATCTCGTCGAGCTTCGCTCGGTTCTCGACCGATAAGGCGCAGGTTTCCCCGAAGGGCGGGACCGATCAGACGATCAGGCCAAGGCGTATGGTCTTGGCCACCAGCTGGGTGCGGTTCACGCAGTCGAGCTTGCGGATGGCGTTGTTCATATAGGCGTTGACGGTATGTTCCGAGATGGAGAGAAGCTCGGCAATCTCCACAGAGGTCTTCCCCTGCGCCGTCCACCGCACCACGTCGAGTTCCCGCTTCGTCAGCGGTGAAGGCCCTCTGGAGCCGGTGCGGCAAAGCCGGTCATAGACCTCCAGCGCATGTAGCGCGATCATGCCCAGCTCGTTCAGCGCGGCCTGTTGCAGGGTATCGCGATCGCCTGCGAAATTCATCAGATACCGATTGCCGTTCATGCCGTGTACCGGGACCATGAGACCCGAAGTGATGCCCATGCTGCGCACGGAGGATACGGCATCCTGAAGCGTTTCACACGCAATGTCCGGGTCCTGCAACGACCAATATTGCGGCATCATCGATGATGCGCCGCGCCTGATGACGGGACAATCCCCGAGCGCACCGTCGCTGGTCATCGCATTCACGACCCAGATTGGCAGGCTGCTTTCAATGACCGTCGGCAAGCCATAGGCATTTTGGCCGCCGGGCAGGAGCAGCAGGGTCACATAGGCGTAACCGAAAGCGTGCATCACTTCCTGCAGCGCCTCCAGCCATTGGGACTTGTCGGCAGCAGCCGACAGATCATCGCATAGCCTCGCCTGACGCTCCGTCTTCACCATTCACGCCCCTTCTCCGCGCCGGGTCTTGACGCCAGGAGCGAAAAAATGCGTGGCCATGACGGGGTTGCGACCTTCATATCGTCTGGATTACCCTGCTAAAGCACCGGCTTTTCGGCCTTGTCCTTCGGCTTGGCCATCAGTTTCTCCAGGAAACCAAGCATGACCGCCGAGGCGACAAAAGCCAGATGGATGATCGTGAACCACATCAGCTTGCTGTCCGAGTACTGATTGGCATTGAGAAAGATTTGCAGCAGGTGAATGGACGAAATGGCCACGATTGACGACGCGACCTTGATTTTCAGGCTTCCGGCATCAAGCTTGCCCAGAAACGAAACCTCCGCATCGGCATCGTCGAAACGGCTGACAAAGTTCTCGTAACCGGAAATCATCACCATGACGATCAGGCTGGCGACGAGTGCCGCATCGATCAGGCCCAGCATGGCAAGGATCATGTCGGCTTCGTCGTAGGTAAAAACGTTCTTCGCAACTTTCAGAAACTTGAGCGCGAAAGAAAAGGCGTAGACAGCCAGTGCCGCGACCAGGCCGAGATAAAAAACGACCAGCAGCCAGCGGCTGGAGAGAATGATCCGCTCGACGAGCAGTTCAAGAGACTTCATTTCCGTATCCGATTATTAAACTGTTATTTTCGGGTATGCTTTCTTTCGCCATGTAAACTGGCCGCGAAGATCGTAGCAAGCATCAATGTCGGCACTTTGACCGCATCGTGGCGTTTTCGCCCTGACCCATCTTTTTTGGCCACGGACCGCAAACGTAATATTTTTGCAACATAGCGCCCCGCTTTAAAACATGATGCAAAAAGTCATATATAATATGTTGACAGTTATCGTCATGTTTTTTAGTCCTCGCTTATCGGCTCGCCCGTAACCAATCAGAACATATCCAGCCGCGCCTGAGCGCGGCGCGTTTTTGCGCGCCGTAGCTCCTGTGCGCGCATATTCGGGGGTAATCAATGTCCATCTCACGCACGCATTCCGCGCTGCTTCTCTGCACCGCCATGTCTCTTCTGCCCCTGACCGGCCACGCACAGGCACAGGATGCCGCTTCCGGTACCAATGGCACCACCACGCTCGAAAAAATCGTCGTCAAGGGCAAGCGCGTAAAAAGCGCCAATGCCGTCGCCGATACGCCGCTGGCGAGCCAGACGACTGCGGAAGACATCCGCAAGAAGGACATCGGCAGCATCAAGGACCTCGGCAACAGTACGGAACCGGGCGTCGATTACGTCGATGCCAAGCCCGGCCGGCCCGGCGGCCTGTTCATTCGCGGCCTCGGCGGCGCACGCGTCGTCACTTTGATCGACAATATTCCCGTTCCTTACTTCAACAATTTCGCCCGTCAGGGTCAGGCAACCACCACCCTCAGCGACACAAGCTCAAGCTTCGATTTTTCCTCGCTCTCGACGGTCGATGTGGTGCGTGGCGCCGATTCCAGCCGCATCGGCTCCGGTGCCCTTGGCGGCGCTCTGGTACTGCGCACGCTCGAACCGGAGGACCTGATCGGTGAAGGCAGGGACTGGGGCGGTGTCGCCAAGACCACCTATGACAGCGAGGACAGGAGCGTTGGCGGATCGCTCGCCGTCGCCAAGAAGATCGAGAACACCTCGGTCCTGTTCCAGGGCTCCTACAAACGCGGCAATGAAACGGATAACAAGGGTACGGCCGACATCTACGGCACGCGCCGCACCAAGCCCAACCCCGCCGATACCTATGAAAGCAACCTGATGTTCAAGATCCGCCAGGATCTGGAAGGTGGCCACCGCATAGGACTTACTGCCGAACGGTATTCGCTGAGAGACCGCAGCGACATGAAAACCCTTCAGGGTGTCAGCGTATCGGGCTCGACCTATCGCATCGGCGATTACCGCGGTTACGAGGACACTGAGCGCGACCGCGTCTCGCTTGATTATGAATACGAGGCGCCCTCGACTGACGGCATGATCGATGCCGCCAATCTGTCGCTCTACTGGACGCGCCTCTCCAAGGAATCCGGCGCCGGCGACCGGCTGACCAATAATTCCCTCTATATTCGCGAAGACAGCATGCGCAACAGCGCCTTCGGTATCGTCGGCGGCCTGGAATCCGGGTTCGAGCTTGGCGGCGTGCAGCACACCGTCCGTTTCGGCGGCAACGCCATGACCACCGATTTCAGCCAGGAGCTTTTCGCCAATACGGCCGGTTCGACCTCATCGTCGCAATCGGACATGCCTGACGTGAGCGGCAAGAGCCTCGGCCTTTATCTCGATGACGAAATCGCCTTCGGCAACGGCTTCCGACTGACCCCCGGCCTGCGCTTCGATTCCTACGATTACGATCCCGATGGCTCCGTTTCCAGCAACAGCGGCTACCGAACATTCGGCCTGCCGAGCGGCAATAGCGGCTCGCGCTTCTCGCCGAAGCTTCTTGCCACCTATGACGTCACGCCCGAACTGCAGCTTTTCGCACAATGGTCGATGGCCTATCGTGCCCCGACGATCAACGAACTGTATCTGAACTTCTCCAACGTCAGCTCCGGTTACGCTGTTGTCGGCAACTCCGCCCTCAATCCCGAGACCAGCAACGGTTTCGAGATCGGTGCGAACTACGCCTCCGGCGACCTGACGGGAAGCCTGACGCTGTTCCACAACAAGTACAAGAACTTCATCGAACAATATACGACCTCGACAACGCTCTTCCCCGGCTTCGGCGGCAGGGGCAACGGATCGCTCTTTACCTATCGCAACCGCAACAACGTCGAAATCTCCGGTGTGGAGGCCAAGGTCCGCAAGGATCTGGCAAACGGCTTCTTCGCCCACGCTTCGCTCGCCTACGCCTATGGCAAGGACACCGACACCAACGAGTTCATCCGCACGGTGGCACCGTTCAAGTCCGTCCTCGGCGTGGGTTATGCGCAGGATGTCTGGGGCACGGAACTGACGGGCGTTTTCTCCGCCGGCATGCGTGACGACAGGGTGGCCAACACTTTCGACGCCCCCGGTTACGGCGTCTTCAACCTGACCGGTTGGTGGGAACCCGAGCAGACCAAGGGCCTGCGCATCCAGGCCGGCATCTACAACCTGTTCGACAGGAAATACTGGAATGCCGTCGGCGTCCGCGACGTGAACCCGAATTCGGTCAGCACGGTCAATCAGCCGGTCGATTTCTACACGGAAGCAGGCCGCACCTTCAAAATCTCCCTGACCCAGAAGTTCTAAATCCGGGGCGGAAGCATCAACTCCAGCCGGGCGGCCTTTCGGGTCGCCCCTTTTTGTCAGCGGCAATAGAGATAGCCGCCTTTTCGCTCCAGCACGTCGAGATGCAGGTGATCCTGATGGGTAGCATCGCTGCCGGGCGAAAGGACCGTGCGGAAAAACAGGCAGGCGGCAGCGGTAATCGTGCGCTGAAAAGCACCCTCCGGCGTCCCGTCCTCACCGCGCGGCTTCATCACCAGCGGCTCGCCCTTATCGAAGGAAATGGTGGAAATATCCACGGCATTGCCCTTGGCATGTTCGGAAATCTTGCCGTTTTCCGCGCTGTTGCGGTTTCGGCAAATATAGGTCGAAGCGTTGGCGATCGCGGTCACCTTTCTGTCCGGGAAAGCGAGAGCCGTCGCCGGCACCATCATCTCCTTGGTCCAGCGTGAAAGCGCAAGCGCGGTTTCACAGCGCATGGTTCCAGATGGCTCAAGCTTGATGCCAGGCAGAACCACGGAAAGCTCGACAGGCGCGTCGATGCCGCACCCCTGTTCCGTATCGCGGATCGGCTCAAGCTGCTTGAACTCTGCACCGATCCCCTTCAAGGAGGCAAGGCATGCCTGGAGTGCGGCCGGGTCCTCCGGCTTCACCGGCTCCAGTGGCTTCTCATCAGGTTTCGCCGTTTCGACAGTCGGTTTCTTCTGCTCCACGCCATCCTTGTCCTCGCCCTCCTTCTTGGCGTCATCGGAACCCTTGTCTGCGGGTGTCTTTTCACCATCGGATTGCTGGTTTCCGGAAGCATCGGGTTTCGCGACCGGCTTCTCCTCGGGCTGAGGCTTGGGAACGGGTTTGGGTGCTTCCGCCGGCCTTTGCGGCGTCTCGTCGGATGGCTTTTCCGAGGGGGTGGAGGACTGCCCCTCACCCGGTTTCGGCTGCGGCACCGGCACCTGCGCCGGCGGTTCTGAGGCAGAAATCAGTGCGAGGGTGGTTACCAGAAGACACAGGCGATGAAGCATTTGACGGGGCACTCCTGACCGTTTCGGCAGGGGTGCAACGCCGCGGCGGCCCGTAAGGTTCATTCCCTTGCCGAAATCCGCTTGCCAAGGCGGGTCGTGCACGCTAACAATTTTCGCATGAACATCGTGTCTAAGAACATTGCTAACTGGTGGTGGAGCAGCTTTACGCGGCCTTGACCAGTCATGTCTTCAGACAAAGTCCAAGCCGCCCGAATTTTCAGGCGGCTTTTTTGTTATCTTGCCGCCTGTCATCGGGCCTGAACAACGGGAAGTGCGAAAGAAATGGTAACGATCATTCAGGATGACGGAGCGGAAACCTACGAGACGAAAGGCGGCATCAAGGTCAGCCGAAAGCGCCGGCCTGCCGATTATGCCAACGCCATCGACAATTATGTCGAAAAGCTCGATTCCCATCGCGGCGCGGTTTTCTCGTCCAACTATGAATATCCCGGCCGCTATACGCGCTGGGACACGGCCATCATCGACCCGCCGCTCGGAATTTCCTGTTTTGGCCGCAAGATGTGGATTGAGGCCTATAATGGCCGCGGCGAAGTACTGCTTTCCTTCATCACCGAAAAGCTGAAGGCGACGCCCGATCTCACGCTCGGCGCTTCCACCACGCGTCGTCTTGATCTTACCGTCAACGAACCGGACCGCGTCTTCACCGAAGAAGAACGCTCAAAAATCCCGACCGTCTTCACTGCGCTGCGCGCCATAGTCGACCTCTTCTATTCGAACGCGGATTCGGCAATCGGCCTGTTCGGTGCCTTCGGTTACGACCTCGCTTTCCAGTTCGACGCCATCAAGCTGTCGCTGGCACGCCCGGAAGACCAGCGCGACATGGTGTTGTTCCTGCCCGATGAAATCCTGGTCGTTGATCACTATTCCGCCAAGGCCTGGATCGACCGTTACGATTTCGAAAAGGGCGGCGTGACGACGGACGGCAAGTCCTTCGACATAGCACCCGATCCCTTCAAGACAACCGATACGATCCCGCCCAAGGGCGATCACCGTCCCGGCGAATATTCCGAACTTGTCGTGAAGGCCAAGGAAAGCTTCCGCCGCGGCGATCTGTTCGAGGTCGTTCCCGGCCAGAAATTCATGGAACGCTGCGAAAGCAACCCGTCGGCAATTTCGCGCCGCCTGAAGGCGATCAACCCGTCCCCCTACTCCTTCTTCATCAATCTCGGCCATCAGGAATATCTGGTCGGCGCTTCGCCGGAGATGTTCGTGCGCGTCTCCGGCCGCCGCATCGAGACCTGCCCGATCTCAGGCACCATCAAGCGCGGCGACGATCCGATTGCCGACAGCGAGCAGATCCTGAAGCTGCTCAACTCGAAGAAGGATGAGTCCGAACTGACCATGTGTTCGGATGTGGACCGCAACGACAAGAGCCGCGTCTGCGAACCCGGTTCGGTCAAGGTCATTGGCCGCCGCCAGATCGAGATGTATTCGCGCCTCATCCACACGGTGGACCACATTGAAGGCCGCCTTCGGGACGATATGGACGCCTTTGATGGCTTCCTCAGCCACGCCTGGGCCGTGACCGTCACCGGCGCACCGAAGCTCTGGGCCATGCGCTTCATCGAAGGCCATGAAAAGAGCCCGCGCGCCTGGTATGGTGGTGCGATCGGCATGGTCGGTTTCAATGGCGACATGAATACAGGCCTCACTCTGCGTACCATCCGGATCAAGGACGGCATTGCCGAGGTGCGTGCGGGTGCGACCCTGCTTAACGATTCCAATCCGCAGGAAGAAGAAGCCGAAACCGAACTCAAGGCGTCCGCCATGATATCAGCCATTCGCGACGCGAAAGCCACCAACGCCGCTTCCACCAAGCGCGATGCGGCCAAGGTCGGTACTGGCGTGAAGATCCTGCTTGTCGATCACGAAGACAGCTTTGTCCACACGCTGGCGAATTATTTCCGCCAGACCGGTGCGACCGTCTCCACCGTCAGATCGCCGGTCGCAGCCGACGTATTCGATCGCTTCCAGCCCGATCTCGTCGTGCTTTCCCCCGGACCGGGCAACCCGACGGACTTCGACTGCAAGGCGACGATCAAGGCGGCCCGCGCCCGCGAATTGCCGGTCTTCGGCGTCTGCCTCGGCCTTCAGGCTTTGGCGGAAGCCTATGGCGGCGAGCTTCGCCAGCTTGCGGTGCCGATGCATGGCAAACCCTCGCGCATCCGTGTGCTGGAACCGGGCCTCGTCTTCTCCGGTCTCGGCAAGGAAGTGACCGTTGGCCGTTACCACTCGATCTTTGCCGACCCCTCCACCCTGCCGCGTGATTTCATCATCACGGCCGAAAGCGAGGACGGCACGATCATGGGCATCGAACATGCCAAGGAACCCGTGGCTGCCGTTCAGTTCCACCCGGAATCGATCATGACGCTTGGCCAGGACGCCGGCATGCGCATGATCGAGAACGTCGTGGTGCATCTCACCCGCAAGGCGAAGACGAAAGCCGCGTGATGGCTGCCGCCGATACCACCAACATCGAGCCGATACGGGCGGAGCACGTTGAGAGCTTTCACCGTGCGCTCGATGCGGTATCGCGCGAGCGGAAATATCTGAGCTTCCTGGAGGCGCCGCCGCTCGATGCGGTGCGCGCCTTCGTTCTCGACATGATCGAGAACAACCATCCGCAATTTGTAGCGATTGCGGATGGCGAAGTGGCGGGCTGGTGCGACATTCGCCGCCAGGACAGAGTAACCCGCGCCCATTGCGGCACACTCGGCATTGGTATCCTACAGGCCTACCGTGACAAGGGACTTGGCGCGCAGCTGATGCGGCGAGCGCTCGATTCCGCCCGTCAATGCGGGCTGCATCGTGTCGAGCTGAGCGTGCATGCGGACAACGCGAGAGCCATAGCGCTGTACGAAAAAATCGGCTTTGTGCAAGAGGGCCGGGCCCGCGATGCCGTTCTGATCGACGGGCGCTATATCGACAGCCTGAACATGGCGATCATCCTCGGTAACTAACCCCTCGGCAGCGCAGCGGAAATACAAAGCGCGAATTTCTTCAGCAGCTGCAGGTCGAAATGTCCCTCCCGACGCAGCATCCAGGTCAGCGCGTCATTCGCCGTCCATGGCTTCTTGTAGGGTCTGACCGAAGTCACGGCGTCGTAAACGTCGCAGATGGCCGCGATACGTGCGTAAAGGCTGATCTCGCTGCCGGCACGCCCGCTGGGATAACCGCCGCCGTCAATTCGCTCATGATGATTGAAGCAGACATCAAGCACCATCTCAGGCATCTGCTCGTTTCGCGACAATATTTCCCGCCCGAATGCCGGGTGGAGATTGATGATTTTGCGTTCGTCGGTGCTCAACCCATCCGCCTTGTTGAGAATGGACGAGGGGATTTCCACCTTGCCAATATCATGCAGCAGGCCACTGACGCCGAGCAGATCGACCGTTCCGCGGTCGAGCCCGAGATAATTACCGAAAAGGATCATCAGCCCGCTGACGGAAACCGAGTGCACGAAAGTCGTTTCATCTTTCGATTTCAGGCGGGTGACCCCGATGAAGATCGCCGGGTTCGACTGCACGGCATCGGAAATCTTGCCCGCCGCCGCCGCCATGCCCTTCAGCGACACAAGGCCGCCGGCTTCTGCGGAAGCAAAGGTCTCGGAAATAGTGCCTGCCGCTAATCGGACCGCATGGGTTACGGCGGCAATGGTTTCCGGGCAATTGTCCGGCGCCAGCGAAACCGCAGCCGAACGCCTGCCGCCTTCGGTATCGTATCCCCTGGCCGTGTTGATGATGATGCTTTCGGCGCCGCTTGATTTCAGTTGCCGCATCAATTCCTCCTGCCGCAAAAGAAAGCGGTGCCGCTTTAAAAATCCCTGATTCGAAAGCGTTCCTTCGACCGCTTCGATAAACATGCCAAGTGTCAGTTGCTGGGTGGAAATTCGTTTGAGCATCAGACGCTTTTATTTTCCTTCCCGGGAATATAACCTAAAACCGCAATTCGTAAAAATGCCGGTGCACAACCGGTTGAACTATAAAGGTGAAGTCAAGCCTTCCCAATCCCGCCTAAACTTGAACCTCGAAGATTAGATACCACAAATATGAAAATTTTTTACTCTCGATATATTTAAAACTCAAAGAATCAATTCGAATTGATCCAGAAACAACCCTCGAATGTAAATAATGAAGATTCTCGCATACGACGTAAATCAGGAGCCGAAGAAAGCCGCATGAATTCCAGACTTGAAAAGCGCATCGACCAGGGTACGGGCCGTGAACCGGCAGACATGGTTCTCAAGAACGGCCGCTTCTTCGATCTCGTCACCGGAGAACTCGTTGCCTCGGATATCGCCAGTTGTGGCGATACGATCGTGGGAACCGGTGAAAGCTATGAGGGTTACCGGGAAATAGATATTTCCGGCAAAATCGTCGTCCCCGGTTTCATCGATACGCATCTCCATATCGAATCGTCGCTGGTGACACCGCATGAGTTCGATCGCTGCGTTTTGCCGTATGGCGTCACCACCGCCATTTGCGACCCGCATGAAATTGCCAATGTGCTCGGGGTGGAGGGGCTTCAGTTCTTCCTCGACAGCGCCATGGAAACCATCATGGACATCCGCGTGCAGCTTTCCTCCTGCGTGCCCGCCACTCACCTGGAAACCGCTGGCGCCGACCTGCCGATTGAAAAGCTGCTGCCGTTCCGGAACCACCCGAAGGTCATCGGCCTTGCTGAATTCATGAATTTCCCCGGTGTCATCCACAAGGACCCGGTGTGCATGGCGAAGCTGGAGGCTTTTCAGGGTCAGCATATCGACGGGCACGCACCGCTTCTTTCCGGAACAGCGCTGAACGGTTATCTCGCTGCCGGCATCCGCACCGAGCATGAATGCACGAGTGCAACGGAAGCGCTGGAGAAAATCCGCAAGGGCATGCACATTCTGGTGCGCGAAGGCTCGGTCTCGAAAGACCTGCATGCCCTGATGCCCATCATAACCGAGCGGCTGTCGCCCTATCTGGCGCTCTGCACCGATGACCGCAACCCGCTCGACATCGCCGAACAGGGCCATCTCGACTACATGATCCGCACCGCGATCGCCAGCGGCGTGGAACCGCTCGCCATCTATCGCGCCGCCTCTATTTCCGCCGCCAAAGCCTTTGGCCTGCGCGATCGCGGCCTGGTCGCGCCGGGCTGGCGCGCCGATCTTGTGGTGATCGACAGTCTGCAAAGCTGCAAAGCCAGCATGGTTCTTTCCGGCGGCCGGATCGTCAACGATGCGCTCTTTGCCACGCGCAAACCGGTCGCACCGGTCGGTCTCGACAGCGTTAAGGCGAGACCCGTGCTCGCCTCGCATTTTGGCGTGCCGGTCACGGAAGGCGAAAGCCCTGTCATGGGCGTGCTTCCAGGCAAGATCATTACCGAGCACCGTCGCTACAGACTGCCGACGGACGGCAACCAAACCACCGTCGATCTCGAAAACGATATCATCAAGGTCGCCGTCATCGAACGCCACGGCAAGAACGGCAACCATGCCAATGGTTTCGTTCAAGGTTTCGGCCTGAAAAAGGGCGCCATCGCCTCCACCGTCGGTCATGACAGCCATAATATCTGCGTTGTCGGGGTGAGCGAAGACGACATGGCGCTGGCCGCTAACCGGCTGGGCGAAATCAAGGGCGGTTTTGTCGTGGTGGAAGACGGCAGGGTGACAGGCGAAATCGCTTTGCCCGTCGCCGGGCTGATGAGCCTTGAACCCTACGAGACCGTTCGCGATACGCTGCACACCCTGAGAAAAGCAGCCTATGCGCTGGGCACCACGCTGGAAGAACCCTTCCTTCAGGTCGCCTTCCTGCCCCTGCCCGTCATCCCCCATCTCAAGATTTCCGACATGGGCATGGTGGATGTGGACCGGTTTGCGCTGATCTGATGGTGGCTTGGCGACTAGCGGCAGCGAAGAACGCTTCGCCTCCGTTTTTGAGGCCGCTGGCGCGGCCTCATGCCTTCGTCTCCGCAGGCCAGGTGACATAATAATATTTGCCCGCGACCCTGCCGAAATAGGCATTTTTCCCCGTCGCCTTTTCGACATAACTCCCGTTTCCGTCCTTGGAAAGCGCACCGTCTTCGCTGCGCTTCAGTTGAGTATTGAGGAAGTCGACCCAGTTGGTCTTGGCGGTATCGGTAGCTGTGGTCGGCGTTGCTTTTTTCTGGTTGGGATCCCACGCATTGATCGTTTTACCCTGAGTGGGATTGGTAACCTGCAGGGCCCCGCGCTCGAGAGCGCCTACCATTGCCCGGGCGCGCAGATATTGCGCCGGATCGTCGCCAGCCAACGAGAGCTTCGCTTTCAGATTCCGCATGAAAGCGGGCGACGCGATATAGTCGGCCGAAGAGGTTTTTGCCGCTGGCGTCGATGAGGATGTGCGGGCCGCCGATTTCCCGGAAGGAAATACATCGCGGATGGACGGAAGGGCAGCCTTCGCTTTGCCGCCTGAGGATGTAGTATTACCGCTGTTGGGTCGATTGAAATTCTTGATTGAAACGGACATGACAATTCCTGCTTCACTAACGAGTGGTGATGGAAATATGCAGGACTCGATATTTGACGCCGAAAGCTTGCCCAGGACTTGCAGTACAGCCGAAATAAATGCGAAACCATTATTTATGCGGAGGAAAAACGATAATATAAACATTCTAAATTATGAATATACTTAAATAACTTCGTTACGTCATTAAGACAAAGCCATGACGTTACATGCGGCGGTGGCAACCCGCCCCGCAGCCAGAGACTCTTCGCGGATCAGCACAGGCAGCTTATCGCTTCGGGATCAGCGACCTGCGAAAATAAACGACGCGCTCCGTTTCCTCAAATCCCAGGGCCGCATGCATGCGATGGGAGCTAAGATTGGCGATATCGGCATCGGAGGCAAGTTCGCTGACGCCTTGGTCGATGGCCCATCGGGTCACCTGCTTCACCAGAAGGGCGGCGACGCCCTGCCTGCGAGACGCCTCCTCCACGTAGATTCCCTCAAGAAACGCCACGGGTGACGTATCGCAGCCGTTGACGTAATCCCGCCGCAGGCTGACCTCGGCAAAACCAATGGCCGATCCGTCAAGATCGTGAACGATAAATCCAGCCCCGGTTTCGCAAACGTCCTGCAACTCAGCCCGATGGTCTTCAGGCGCCGTATCGGGCCAGAGACGGTGTCGCAGAAGGCACCAGTCATCCGGATAGTCGCCAGCATTTCGGACGTCGAAAGTCCCGCTCATTCAATGCTCCCGCAAAACACGTCCAGCCCCTCAAGCTTGACGATGCCGCCATCAAATAGCGGCTCGAAACCCGGCATCGGCAGGATTGTCGTCACGTTCATGCCCTTGGGGATGGGAAACTCCACCGGCTTGCGCGTCAGGTTGAAAACGAAAAGCAGCGTATGCTCGCCCTTGTGACGCGTGAAGGCCAGCACGTCGAGATTGGTTTTCAGGAACGTCATGTCCCCGTCACGCAGCGCGCCATGGCTTTTCCGGAACGACAGAACCGCCCGGTAATGGTTCAGTATCGAGTCCGGCCTTCGTTCCTGCGCATCCGCGGCGTGCATGGCATGCGCATAGGGCACCGGCAGCCACGGTTTGTCAGCGGTCGAAAAGCCGGAATTCTGCTTGCCTGTTTCCCACACCATCGGGGTGCGGCATCCATCGCGCCCCTTGAAGGCTGGCCAGAAGCGGATGCCATAGGGGTCACGCAAATCAGCGAAAGCCAGCTCAGCCTCCGTCAAGCCAAGTTCCTCGCCCTGATAGAGGCAAATGGACCCGCGCAGGCTGGCGAGAACGCAGATGGCAAGCTTGGCAACCCGCGTCTGTTCTTCGGCGCCTTCCGAAAACCGGCTGAGATGGCGCACCACGTCATGGTTGGAAAAGGCCCAGCAGACCCACCCGTCCGTCACCACCTTGCCGAAAGTCTCGACCGACCCGCGGATGTGTTTGGCGGTGAAATCCGGCCCCAGAAGGTCGAAGGTGTAGCACATGTTGAGCTTGTCGTTGCCGGACGTGTAAGCAGCAACGGTCTTCAACGACCGCGCGCCGTCACCCACTTCACCCACGGTGGCGCGGCCCTCATACTCATCGAGTAGTGCGCGGAAGCGCTTCAGGAAACCGATATTTTCCGGCCGGGTCTTGTCATAGAGATGGTCCTGCATGCCGTAGGGATTGACGTCGGAAGCGTCGAGCCCGAAGCTTTCCTCGTCGAACAGCGGCGGGTTGTCACGCAGGAGCTTGTCGTGGAAATAGTGATTGACGGTATCGAGCCGGAAACCGTCCACGCCGCGATCCAGCCAGAAGCGTACCGTTTCCAGCAGCGCATCCTGAACCTCGGGATTGTGGAAGTTCAGGTCCGGTTGTGACGTCAGGAAGCTGTGCATGTAATATTGCTTGCGCACGCCATCCCACTCCCAGGCCGGCCCGCCAAAAACTGAAAGCCAGTTTGTCGGTGCCGTGCCGTCCGGTTTGGGATTGGCCCAGACATACCAGTCGGCCTTGCTGTTCGTCCGGCTCGCCCGGCTGTCCACGAACCAGGGATGCTGGTCCGACGTGTGCGAGATGACCTGGTCGATGATGACCTTCAAGCCGAGACGATGCGCCTCGGCCATCAGCGCATCGAAATCAGTGAGCGTGCCGAACAGCGGATCGACATTGCAATAATCCGAGACGTCATAGCCCATATCCGCCATGGGCGAGGTGAAGAAGGGCGAAAGCCAGATTGCGTCGACACCGAGCGAGGCGATGTATGGCAAGCGCTTGGTCACGCCGGCGAGATCACCATAGCCGTCGCCCGTCGTGTCCTGAAACGAACGCGGATAGACCTGATAGATCACCGCTCCCTTCCACCAGTCCGATTGCGCTTGGGGTTTGTGGACCGGGGCATGGGATAACGTCATCGGCAATCTCCTGATCGTGTCTGACGGAGAGAATATAAAGCAGCCGCCTCCGCGTAAACCTTAACTTCGCACCTGCACAAACGGCCAAAACCACCTTGTCAGCAGCGCGCACTCGTCGTAAGCCGCATGGCTGGAAAAAACGGGAGGATGACGGCGTGGGCGGACGATTTCTGTCGATTGGCGAATGCATGGTGGAACTGTCGCAGGCCGGCAACGGGCTGCTGCGTAAGGGTTTTGCCGGCGACACCTTCAATACCGCCTGGTATGCGCGCGCCTGCCTGCCGGAGGACTGGTCCGTCGATTATTTCACCGCACTCGGCGACGATCCGCTTTCGGAAGACATGCTGGCATTCATTGCGGAAGCCGGCATCGGCACGGAAAAAATCCGCCGCATCAAGGGCGGCACGCCCGGCCTTTACCTGATCAACCTGAAAGACGGCGAACGCACCTTCAGCTACTGGCGCAATGCCGCGGCGGCAAGACAGCTCGCTGCGGACGCGGACCACCTGCGCAAAACGGTCGAAAACGCCGACGTGGTCTATTTCTCCGGCATTACGCTCGCCATCCTCGCCTCCGCCCATGATGTCGATACATTCCTTGCGGAACTGCGCCGCGCCAAGGCGGCGGGCAAGCCCGTGGTCTTCGATCCCAACATCCGCCCGCGCCTCTGGGCGGACAAGGACATCATGCTGGAGACGATCTCCAATGGCGCCCGCGCCGCGACGCTTGTCATGCCGAGCTTCGACGACGAGGCGAGCCATTTCGGCGATACCTCCGTGGAAGCGACCATTGCCCGTTACCGTTCGCTCGGTGTTGAAAACATCGTTGTGAAGGACGGCGCCAAGGGCGCAACACTCGATTTTGGCAGCAGCCGCAGCCACGCCCCGGCGATGAAGGCCGTTGAGGTGGTTGACACGACGAGCGCCGGCGACAGTTTCAACGGCGCCTTCCTCGCCCGTTATGTGACCGGAAGCTCTCCGGAAGAAGCGGCCACTTTCGCCGCAAGGGCGGCGGCAACCGTCATCGGCCACCACGGCGCGCTGATCAGCCCCGAATTGCTCCCTCTCGTCGGATAGCCGCCACGCCCGGCCAGCAAACAAGGTTTTGCAGCCGTCACAGACCCTGACATGATCCTGTAACACGCGCGCCGCATATACGGGCGGAAGCCGGGCAATGGGGATTCGCCCGTGCGCAGATGAGCAGGATCGGTGTTCATGACGAGAATCACGATTGTCACAGATGCCTGGCACCCGCAGGTCAACGGCGTGGTTCGCTCGATCGAAAACACCAATACCGAACTCGCGCGGCTCGGCGTCGATGTGCGCATGGTGACGCCGCAGAGTTTTTACAGCATCCCCTGCCCCACCTATCCGGAAATCCGCCTTTCGGTCGCCGGTTATCGCCGCGTGGCGGCAGAGATCGAAAAAAGCCAGCCCTCCTTCGTGCATATTGCCACAGAAGGCCCGCTGGGCTTCATGGCGCGGCGCTGGTGCGTAAAGAACCGCATGCGTTTTTCCACCAGCTATCACACCCGTTTTCCCGAATATGTGGCGGCGCGTTTTCCCGTGCCGGAAAGCTGGCTTTATGCTTTCGTGCGCTGGTTCCACAATGGCGGCAACACCTGCATGGTGGCGACGCCAAGCCTTGAGACAGAACTGGAGGCGCGCGGCGTGCGCAACCTCAAGCGCTGGAGCCGCGGCATCGACGCCGAGCTTTTCCATCCCCGCCCGAAGGCAAAGCTGCCCTTCGAGCTGCCGAGACCGATTTTCATGACCGTGGGACGTGTAGCGGTGGAGAAGAACCTGCCGGAATTCCTCGATCTCGACCTGCCGGGATCTAAGGTCGTCATCGGCGACGGCCCCGCCCGCCATGAATTGCAGGAAAAATACCCTGACGTCCGTTTCACCGGCGTCAAGACCGGCGAGGATCTTGCCGACGCCTATGCGCAGGCCGATGTCTTCGTTTTCCCGTCCAAGACAGACACCTTCGGCAACACCATTCTGGAAGCTCTGGCTAGCGGCGTGCCCGTGGCCGCCTTCCCTGTTACCGGACCAATCGACATCCTTGGCGGCAACCCGGCGGCCGGAGCGCTGGACGACAATCTTCGCGATGCCTGTCTTGCCGCGCTTCATTGTTCGCCCCAGGCGGCGCTGACGCTCTCCAGGAGCTACAGCTGGGAAAAGGCATCCAGGCAATTCCTCGACAATGTCATTCATGCCGCTGGCAAATCGCTGCCGCTGCTCTCCCGCTCCCAACTTGCATGAGTCGATCCCCGAGATTTTCTTCAGGGATAGTGGACGAAACCGATCGGGAATGTCACAAGGCGATCAGGACGCGACTGCCGTTATCTTTAGAACGGGGTCGGGCTGCTGATTGACGTCAGGCGGCTGCCGCGAGATTACGCTGGCCGTCCTTTAGTCCGATAAACCGGTGCCTACCAGGCACCGACCAGAGATTCGCCCGTCAGCGGCACGGCCCGTTCCTTTCCGTCTCGGTCCTTGACCGAAAGAGATGCGGCAATCTGCTTGGGTGACTTGCGGAACCAGTTGGCGGCGACGCTTGCCATATCTCCGATCGCCGCCTGTTTGTGCCATTCGGCAAAGCGCCTGGCTGTTGCTTCAGGCTCCGAACGATAGAAGAAATCGCCGGATTGGCCGAGATCGTTGATGGATGCCGCCATGGCGGAGAGTGGCCGCTGGAACATTTTCGCCGGCACCGACAGCCCCCGGGCGCTATCGGCAAAAGCCGGCGCCATGAAATCGATCGCCCAGCCATCGGCCTCGATCCAGCAGTGGAAATTCTCGCCCGCACCTGTCACGTAACCATCGTCGCGATGATCCGCGAACAGGAGCACCTTTCCGCCAAGATTATAGGCCGCAAGCCCGCCCTTCGGCACCGCTTTCACCTTGTAGTGCTGCTGCAGGATGAAGGCGCCGAAAGTGCTGAAATACATCGAGGCCGAAGCGGGATCGGCGTTCTGGGCGAGGAGCAGGCTGTTGATGACGCGGTAGATCCGCTGATAGTCGGTCTGCTTGATCAGCATGATTTTTACTCTTCAAAACAAGGCGTTGGATGAGCGTCCGCCGCTTGTTTCTTCTCCCCGGCAGGGAGAAGAAAATTGCCGCGACGTCTCACGCCAGAATCAACGTCTCTTCTTCGCCTTGCTCTCGAACGGATTGTCCGACCCGCGATAATGCACGCGGATCGGCACGCCCGGCATGTCGAAATCCTTGCGCAGGCCATTGACGAGATAACGCGTATAGCTCTCCGGAATGGCTTCCGGCCGCGTGCAGGAAATCATGAAGGCGGGCGGGCGGGCCTTGACCTGCGTCATATATTTCAGCTTCAGGCGGCGGCCGGAGACGGCCGGCGGCGGGTGCTGCGTGGTCTGCGCGTCGAGCCAGCGGTTAAGCCTTGCGGTGGAGATGCGGCGGTTCCAGACCTTGTCGGTATCGATGATATTCTGCATCAGCCGGTCGAGGCCATACCCCGTCTGTCCGGAAATCGGCACGGCGCGAATGCCGCGCGCCTGCGGCAGCAGACGCTCGGTCTTTTCCCGCAGATCGGCGAGATAGGCCTGCGGGTCTTCCACCAGATCCCATTTGTTGAAGGCGAGCACGGCGGCGCGGCCTTCGCGAATGACGAGATCGACCAGCTGCAAATCCTGCTTTTCAAACGGAATGGTGCTGTCGAACACGATGACGACGGTTTCGGCGAAGCGGATGGAGCGCAGCGAATCCGCAACAGAGAGCTTTTCCAGCTTCTCCGTCACCTTGGCCTTGCGGCGCATGCCAGCCGTATCGAACATCTTGATAGTGCGGCCGCGCCAGTCCCATTCGACGGAAATACTGTCGCGGGTGATACCGGCTTCGGGGCCGGTCAAAAGGCGATCTTCGCCGAGGAAACGGTTGATCAGCGTCGACTTGCCCGCATTCGGCCGGCCGATGATCGCGACGCGCAGCGGCTTGGTCTCGTCATAGACGGGCTCTTCGTCTTCCTCGTCCTCGCTGCCGGGCTCGCTGCGTGGCAGAACGATATCCGTTTCCGCCTCGTCCACCTCCGGAGGGAAGGCGACGTCTTCGCCGATCGCCTCGACAATGGCGTCGCGCAGGTCGATCATTCCCTGGCCGTGTTCGGCCGAGATCGGGCAAGGATCGCCAAGACCGAGCGTAAAGGCATCGTAGAAACCGGCGTCGGAACCGCGCGCTTCGGATTTATTGGCCACCAGCACCACCGGCTTGCCGCGACGTCGCAGCATTTCCGCCAGCGTCTCGTCGGCCGGCGTCAGGCCTGCCTTTGCATCCACGACGAAGAGTGTCACGTCGGCATCGTCGATCGCCGCTTCCGTCTGGGCCCACATGCGGCCCTGAAGCGTTTCCGGCCCGGATTGCTCCAGACCGGCGGTATCGATGATGGTGAAACGCAGGTCGACGAGCTTTGCCTCGCCAGGCCGGCGGTCGCGGGTCACGCCGGGCGTATCATCCACCAGCGCCAGCTTCTTTCCGACGAGACGGTTGAAAAGCGTGGACTTGCCGACATTGGGGCGCCCGACTATGGCGACGGTGAAGCTCATTGATCCTGGTTCCTTAAAGCACGTCTGCCCAAAACGTTACCTGTTTTGGGCAAAGGACATGCGTAAAATAATGCGTTGGATCGCTTTGGCAATGCGAAGATTGTCGGCGCGATCTCGGGCGGGGCAGCGGCGTTAGGCAGCCTTGCCCGAAGCGGTGATATTGTCGAGCATGATCTGCGCGCGGTTGGTGACGTTGCGCGGCGCCTGCGTGTCGCCGACGATCTGCTCGAACCATTGCTTGGCCTTGGCGAAATCGCCAGCCTTATAGGCGGCAAGACCGAGCGCCTCGCGGGCGGAAGCGCGCATGGTCTGGCCGTCAGTGCTGAGCGGTTCGGCAAGCGCAGCCACCTGATCATAGGTGCCATTATCGACCAGCAGCCAGGCGGCGCGAACCTTGGCGGCATCACGGAAGACCTGCGGCGCGGAATTATCGTTGCCGATCGCGGTGAAGGCGGCGATCGCACCGGCCGCATCGCCCTTCTGTGACAGCAGCGTTGCCGAACGGAACTTCGCCAGAACGGGATAGTTGCCGTGACCGGAGGTTTCGAGATCGGCGAAGGCCTTCAGCGCCTCATCCGTCTTGTTTTCGGAAGCGAGCGTCAGGGCCGCCAGGAACTGATCGCCGGAATTGGAGGCACGGCTGGTGTTCCAGTATTCGTAGATGCCGGCACCGGCGGCACCGAGAACAACGAGGACGGCGGCACCCACGACCACGATACCGTAACGGCCCCAGAAGCGCGACAGCTGCTCGGAGCGGATCTGCTCGTTCACTTCGCGGATAAAGGTATCATTCTCGTTTGCCATCAAATTCTCCGTTACCCGCGCGGAGATCGTGTCCCGATCCATCCGTCCGCGGACATACCAAGCCGCTTACCCGGATCGGCAAAAGTAAGGCCAACCGGGTCATGGTCGGCCTTCTAGCCTATTTTGCCTGATATGTAAGGGGGAAACGTCGATTTCCTACATGGCGATGGGCTGAACGCCGATCAACCATTCGTGCAGTTTCAGGATGAAAGCCCCCCACAGAACGATGCCGCCGACGACCGCCACCAGATCGTAGCGGCTTGAAACGAAGTCGCGGACCACTTTTTCGCCTGCCCGCTCCCGGCGCTTCAGCGAAATCCGCATCACCACGCCCCAGGCAAGGAACGACACGAAAAGCAGGATCGAAGACGTTTCGCCATTGGCGAGAAGATGCGCGAGCGCCCAGATTTTGACGGCCAGAATGAGCGGATGTTTGGTCTTCGTTGCGATATGGCCAGCCGGGATGAGGCTGGCCACGAGACAGATCATCGCCAGCAACATCAGGGTAATGGCGATGTGGCTCATCCAGACCGGCGGATACCACAGCATGCCCGTCTCCTGCCGCGCTTCGCCGAAAGCGTAAATGACAAGGCCGAGCGTGATGAGGCTGACGACGGAATAAACGCCCTTGAATGGCCCTTCACCCATCGTCGCGATCATGCGCGCGCGAAACTGCGGTGCGATCACCTTCAGGAGATGGGTGAGCAAAAACAAGGCAAGACAGAGTGCGAGAAAAAGCATGGAACACGGCCCCCGGAGTGGAACGAAGCGGCTCAATCACCGCAGTCAAGAACAGGAATTAGGCTGAAAGTCATGAAAACGCCAGACTATTCAAAGCTTCGCCTTATTCCACCCGCAAAAGGCCACGGTGTTCATATGACGGAAGACTGATGTTTCGCCCCTTTGCCGCCTTTTCCCTGTCGCTTCTCGCCGCCCTTCCCGCTTTTGCGCAAGAGGTGCAGAGGCCGAAGCAGCTTGTCATCGTTTCCTTCGACGGTGCGGGCGACAATACCCTGTGGGAAAGAAGCCGGACGACGGCGAAAGAAGTCGGGGCGCATTTCACCTATTTTCTCGCCTGTACGCTGGTGATGGATCGCAAGACCAGCGCCAAGACCTATCAGGGACCGGGCCAGAAGGCCGGCCGCTCCAATGTCGGCTTCGGCCAGTCGCCGGATGAGGTGGAGGCAAGGCTTAGAAACATCTGGGCCGCCTATCGCGAAGGCCACGAGATCGCCAACCACACCTGCGGCCATTTCGACGGCGGGCAATGGACCGCCGACCAGTGGGACGGCGAATTCACCACCTTCACCAGCACGCTGGAAAACGCCTGGCAGATGATCGGCAAGAAGGGCGAGGAGCCCGAAGGCTGGCGCGACATGGTCAAAAAGATCAATGGTTTCCGCGCGCCCTATCTGTCGCAGGGTCCGGCGCTGACCGCCGCGCAGAAAAAGCACGGCTTCGTTTACGACGCCACCAGCATCACCAAGGGACCGGAATGGCCGGTGGAGCGGGAAGGTATCCAGCATTTCGGCCTGCCGCTGATACCCGAAGGCCCGGGCAACCGCCCGATCATTGCCATGGATTACAACCTCTTCATCCGCCACTCCGTCGGCGTCGAAACGCCCGATCGCTCGAGCGAGTTCGAAGAGCGCGCCTACACTGCCTTCCGCAACGCGTTCGACAGGCAGTACAATGGCGAACGCATTCCCCTGCAGATGGGCTTTCACTTCGTGAAAATGAATGGCGGCGCCTACTGGAACGCCTATGAAAGGCTGCTGCGCGAGGTTTGCCTCAAGACCGATGTCGCCTGTGTGAGCTATGCTGAAGCCATGCCGATGATCGAGGCGCGCAAGAAGCTGAAGACCGAGGGCTGAAGCCTCTTCATGAAAAAAGGCGGCCGATTGGCCGCCTTTTTGTTTGTCAGGGTCGATCAGCATCCAGCTCGCCGCCTCTTGCTTCCCGAAGCAGGTAGCGCTGGTCGATTTCAGGCAGTTCCTGCCCTTCGATGGCCGCTTCGAAAGCTTTAAGACGTTTGTAGATCGACAGGAGTTCAACAATGGTCGTCCATGAGTTGACGAGGTACTGGAACGAGCCACGGACCTGTTCAAAAACGTTGAGTACCTGGTTCATCAGCCCGAGCGTTACCTTGCCGGCAACGATCGACGGGATGAGTACCAGTGTGCCAAAGATGTTGTCCGCCTGCAGATAAAAGATGCGGGCGACGTTGAAGTAGAGATAGTGGAAATAGAGGCGGAAATAATTCTTCCGGACATTCGCGAACAACTCGCTGATGGTCAGGGGATCCGCGCGATCTTCATGGTCTTCACCATAGACAAGTTCTTTTCGATACGCCGCTTCGACGCGCTGATTGCGGAACTCGAGGCCGGGCAGTTTGATGCCCACGAGCGCCAGGAAAACGGTTCCGAACACTGACCAAACGATCGCAGCCCATACCAGCGCATGCGGCACGGTCCCGAAAAACGGCAGGTCCGTGATGGTTTCCGAGAAAGTGAACAGGACAGGTAGAAATGCAATCAGAGTCATGATCGCGCGCACGAAGCCCACGCCCAGCCCCTCGACCGTGGAGGAAAAGCGCATCGTATCTTCCTGCACACGCTGCGAGGCACCTTCAATATGCCGCAGACGATCCCAGTTCGACATGTAGAATTCGTTCATCGCCGTGCGCCACCGGAAAATGTAGTGGCTGACGAAAAACAGATTTAGAACGCCAACGAAGATGGCGACGAAGGCAATGCCTGCGAAACCAAGCGACCCCATGTATAGCTGCTCAGCCGTAACAGGCGCCGTTCGCGCCAGAGCCTGCTGGATGAGGTCGTAGAACGGCCCGTACCAGGCATTTACCGCAACACTCACCTGCACCGAAAAATACGTCGCGAAAATAATAAGCGCCGAACCGAGCACTGACCAGTTTTGCCAGCGATGGGGCCGATACCAGAACCAGAATGCGGAAAAGATCAGCGCGGCAACGGCGTAATAGATGTAGAACCACAGGAACGGCGTGGACCAGAAAACCGAAACGCCGATGACAGGCTCCTGTCCGGCAGGCAAAGGCGGCAGGCCAATGGCGGCGCCCCAATTGCGGCCGCCGGCATACCAAACGCCGATCATGGCCATCGCCCAGACGAAGGCAGACGTGAAGAACAATTTCGGTTTGGGAAAGAAGGAATGAAACACGTTTCGAACTCACGCGCGTTTGAAATCAGCCATTATTGGCGAAGCACTAGATTGCCCGAACCTAGGGCAGAAATTTGTGCACAGCAACGGCGAAGCGCTGACCTTAACAAGATGTAAGGCAGAGTCCGTGGACGATACCCAGCGGAAACGCAGGATGAAAGGGGAAGAGACAGCGGCCCGCGGCCTTAACCACGCCGCTCCGTGGCGAGCACCGGCAGCATCAGCAGAATGCTGACGACGAGCACGGCGGAGGCGAGAACGCTGGGCGCGGTAAAACTTCCCGTCGCCTCGGCAATCCAGCCGGCGGCAAGCGGCCCGACGATCTGGCCCGTCCCGAAAGCGGCTGTCATCAGCGCAAAGGCGCGACGCGGGCTCGGACCCGCAAATTCCCGGCCGAGCTGTAGCCCGTAAGCGGTGATGACCATGAAGGTCAGCCCCAGGAGCAGACCACCCATGAGTACACCGGACACGGGCGGCAGCATCACGGAGGCGAAGACGCCGACGGCTTCCACGGCAAGAACGATCACGAAAGCACGTTTCAGCCCCTGCGCCCTCAATAGCGGCTTCCAGAGGAACAGGGATACCGCAGCGGCGCAGCCGGTGATGAACCAGGCGAGGAACTCCACGAAAACACCGGCTGCTGCCATGCGCGCTATCGCCACGATGAAGGTGGCTGTGATGACATAACCGAAGCCAAAAAGACCGTAGGCCAACGTCGTCAGGAAAAGCGGTCGTGTCCAGCTGAGCGGCGGTTCCGCCACCGCGGAAGCATGCCGCGGCGGGCCTGCCGGCAATATCCTGAAGACGAGCATAAAGGTCAGGAAGGAGAAGACGGCGCCGGCGATCCATTCCTCCCGCCACGAGGCGCCACCGCCATCGAAGACGACACCGATGAGATAGACCGCAAGCGAGGAGATTGCGATCCCCGCGCCAACGCCCCCATAATGCAACGCCTGGATATTGTCCCTGCCGGCCTTGACGGCATGGCCGATGACGATCTGCGAGGTGAAGATCATGGTCAGCGCACTGGCGATACCGGCGAGAAACCGGATGACTGTGAAAGCGGCGACGGAATTGAAAGCCGCCATCGCCAACAAAAGCGCTCCGGTTGCAAACAGGCCGCTCAGCGCCACCAGCCTTTCCCGTCCCGAGCCCCATGAATAGGCGGCGAGAACCGCACCCGCCAGATAACCGGCAAAGTTACCAGCCGCCACGATCCCCGCATCCCCCGCGGACAGGGGCACATTCGCCATCATGCCGGGCAGGATCGGCGTAAAGGAAAAACGGCCGAAGCCCATGGCGGAGGCCATCATCAGGGCACCGGCGAAACCGAGCGCTGTCAGATGTCTGGCGGAAAGTGGCTTGTCGATGCTCATGCATGGCTTATCGCAACGGGGAGGATAAGGGACAAGCGAGTTATTTTGATCGGCGTTATAAGCGGTCGTTATCGGTCACGCGGTGAGCATCGAGGGTGCCGCGGATTTCTTCTCCCCGCAGGGGAGAAGGTGGCCCGAAGGATCGGATGAGGGGGCCAGGTTGCCGGATTTCGGAGAGCTTGCCCCCTCATCCCGCTGCCGCGGACTTCTCCCCTCGGGGAGAAGAAACAATCGGCACGCGCCCGCTCCGGCAGCGAAAACAAGGCGGCTAAGGAGACGTCGTCAGTCCGCGAGCGTCAGCACCAGCGGCCCGTTCTTGGTCGCGACCACGGTATGCTCATACTGTACCGTCGGCGCGCTCGGATCGCTGTAGAGCGTCCACGGATCATCATCGCCGTCTTCCGCCCAGTAAGCCCCCGTCGAAAGAAATGGCTCGACAGTGAAGACCATGCCTTCCTGCATGACGCGCCGCTCATCCTTGTCCGGCCACGTCGCCAGTTCCTTCGGCTCCTCGTGCAGCGAACGGCCAATGCCATGGCTCGCCAGGTTGGTGATCAGCGTGTAGCGGTTTTTCTTGGCGAAAGCGCCGATGGCATTACCGATATCGGCAAAGGGACGGCCGGTCTTCACCTGCTGCAGGCCTGTCCACATGGCGCGCTTGCCATCGCGGCACAGCCGCTCGATTTCCTTTTTGACCGGCGGCACGGCGAAAGACGAACCCGTGTCGCCGAAAAAACCGTTCTTCACAGCCGAGACATCGATATTGACGAGGTCGCCCGCCTTGATAATGCGCGCTCCCGGAATGCCGTGGGCCACTTCCTCGTTGACGCTGATGCAGGTCGCACCGGGAAACTTGTAGCAGAACTCCGGCGCCGATTCCGCATCGTTATCCTCGAGCACCTTGCGGCCGATGGCATCCAGTTCGGCCGTGGTGATGCCCGGTTCCAGCGCATCCGCCATGGTCTGCATGGCAACGGCGCATATACGGCCGATATCCTTCAGCATGACCAGTTCTTCGTCGGTGGAGATAACCATATGTCTTTCCGTCATTGTGAATGGCGGGTCTCGTGGCGCCCGCCTTGGTAATCATGAGGCCGTGGCTTTCACCGGATCGGCGCTTCCCGTCAATTCTTTTCTGACGATCGGAGCGACTTTCGTACCATAAAGCTCGATGCCGCGCATGATCTGATCATGTGGCATCAGGCCGATGGCCATCTGCAGCAGGAAGCGATCATTCCTGAATACCCCATGCGCCTTGATGATCTTTTCTGCCACCAGCTCCGGCTCGCCGAGAAAAAGATTGCCTTCCGGGCCACGCGCTGCATCGAAATGGGCGCGGTTGGTCGGCCCCCAGCCGCGCTCGCGGCCGATGCGGTTCATCACCTCCGCCTGCGGCCCGTAAAACTGATCGGCCGCCTTGTCGGTGGTATCGGCAATGAAGCCATGCACGTTGATGCTGGTGCGCAGTGTCGTCTTGTCCTGACCGGCCCGGCGCGCCGCCTCATGGTAGAGATCGAACAGCGGCGCGAACCGGCGATATTCGCCCCCGATAATGGCGAGCGCTACCGGCAGCCCCATGGCGCCGGCGCGGGCGACCGATTGCGGCGTGCCGCCAACGGCGATCCAGACAGGCAGACGTTCCTGCAGCGGTCGCGGATAAACGCCCCGACCGTTGATGGCCGGGTGCTTGGTGCCCGACCAGGTGACGATTTCCTGTTCGCGCAGCGCCAGCAGCAGATCGAGCTTTTCGGCAAACAGCACGTCGTAATCTTCCAGATCATAACCGAACAGCGGATAGGATTCGATGAAGGAGCCGCGCCCCGCCATGATCTCGGCACGGCCGTTCGACAGGAGATCGACGGTGGAAAACTGCTGGAACAAGCGAACGGGATCATCCGAACTCAGCACCGAAACGGCGCTCGTCAGACGTATGTTCTTCGTCTTCACCGCCGCCGCAGCAAGCACGGTGGAGGGCGAGGACACAACATAGTCCGGGCGGTGATGTTCGCCGAGCCCGAACACATCGAGACCTACCTGGTCGGCAAGTTCGATTTCCTCCAGAAGCTCCCTGAGCCGGCGCGCGCCTTCCGGCCCCCGGCCATCGGCGGGGTTCGGGTTGACATCCGCGAAAGTGTAAAGACCGAGTTCCATGAACATACCTCTGTTTGCCTGTCCGAGAGATAGGGACTGAGGCCCCCGCAGACAAACGCATAATATGGAAGTTTAGCTTCGAAAAAATGGATGGGCGCCGCCGGATCCGTGTCCTGTGACCCCGGACAGAAATGGCGATTGCCAGCCTGCCTTCTTGGGCATACGCTGGTTAAATATGTGCGAAGTAATGCAAAAAGGGGAAAGCATGCATCGGACAGTTATCGTGACAGGCTCCACGAGCGGCATCGGCCTTGCCATTGCCCAGAGATTTGCAAGGGAGGGCGCAAATGTCGTGCTGAACGGTTTCGGCGACGAGGACGAGATCGAAAAACTCCGTCTGGTGCTGGAAGCCGAAAGCGGCGGGCGCGTGCTTTACCATCCCGCAGACATGACGAAACCGGACGAGATCGCCGATCTCATCCAGTCGTCGCACGATAAGCTCGGCTCGGTCGACGTGCTCATCAACAATGCCGGCATCCAGCATATCGCGCCCATCGAGGAGTTTCCGACGGAAAAATGGGACTGGATCATCGCCATCAATCTGACCAGTTCCTTCCATACCATGCGCGCCGCGATACCGCTGATGAAGAAGGCTGGCAAAGGCCGCATCATCAACATTTCCTCGGCCCATGGCCTCGTCGCCTCGCCGTTCAAATCGGCCTATGTGGCCGCAAAACACGGCATCATGGGCCTGACGAAAACGGCGGCGCTGGAGCTTGCGCAGACCGGGGTGACCGTCAACGCCATCTGTCCCGGTTATGTGCTCACCCCGCTGGTGGAAAAACAGATACCTGAGATGGCCAAGGTGCGTGGCATCAGCGAAGAGGCGGTGAAGAACGACGTGATGCTGGAATTGCAGGCGACGAAGCAATTCGTCACCGTCGATGATGTCGCGACCGCGGCCATATTCCTGGCCAGCGACGCCGCCAGCAACATCACCGGCACGCATATTTCCGTCGACGGTGGATGGACGGCACAATAATCGCCAAATTTTCTTTCCGTTATGGAAAGAATGAATTGCCAAAACGGAAATCGATATGCCTGCCGGGGCGTGCATAGATGAACAACAAGAAACCGGCTCGGCGGCCGGACAAAAAGCAAGGCATTGCATGAACGACGCGATCAGCTTCATCCTCAACAGCGAAACGATCTCGCTTAGGGATTTCGGACCGACAGACACGCTTCTCGATTACCTCCGCATCAGCAAGCGGTTGACCGGGACCAAGGAAGGCTGCGCGGAAGGCGACTGCGGCGCGTGCACGGTGCTGGTCGGGCGGCTGCTGGACGGTTCGCTGCGTTATGAAAGCGTCAATGCCTGCATCCGTTTTCTGGGCTCGCTGCACGGCACCCATATCGTGACAGTGGAGCATCTGGCAGCCCGCGACGGCACGTTGCATCCCGTGCAGCAGGCCATGGTGGATTTCCACGGCTCGCAATGCGGCTTTTGCACGCCGGGCTTCATCATGTCGCTTTACGGCCTGTGGCTGACCAGCGAAAACCCAGGCCGCGCCGATATCGAGAAGGCGCTGCAAGGCAATCTCTGTCGGTGCACGGGTTACGAGCCGATCGTGAAGGCCGCCGAAAAAATCGCTGCCGCCCGCCCGAGCGCCCTGTTCGACCCGCTGCAACGGGACCGCACCGATATCATGGCACGGCTTTGGGCGATCCGCGAAAACGAGACTATCACGATCGTCAGCGGCGAAGACCGCACCATAATTCCGGCAACGCTTGCTGATCTTACCGAAATCTACGCCGCGGAGCCGAAAGCAACCATCGTTGCCGGCTCAACCGATGTCGGCCTGTGGGTGACGAAGCAGATGCGGGCGCTGAACCCTGTCATTTTCATCAACAATCTCGGCGACCTGCAGACCATCACGGTGGGGGAAGACGGTATCACGCTCGGCGCGGGCGTCACCTACAGCCAGGCCTTCAAGACCATCGCAGAGCATTTCCCGCCGCTTGCCCGGTTGTTCGATCGTCTCGGCGGCGAGCAGGTGCGCAACATGGGCACCATCGGCGGCAACATCGCCAATGGCTCGCCTATCGGAGATACACCGCCGGCGCTGATCGCGCTTAACGCGACGCTGACCCTGCGTTCTTCCTCGGGAAACCGCAGCCTGCCGCTGGAAAGCTATTTCGTCGATTACGGCAAACAGGACCGGCTGAGCGGCGAATTCGTCGAAAAGCTCTTGATTCCGTTCCAGAAGCCGGAAAGCCACTATGCCGTCTACAAAATTTCCAAACGCCGCGACGAGGATATTTCCGCGCTGTGCGGAGCGTTCAATCTGACGCTTGATGCTGAGGGCGCAGTCGAAGACATCCGCATCGCCTTCGGCGGCATGGCCGGTACGCCGAAACGCGCTGCACATCTGGAGGCGGCGCTTCTCGGTAAAGCGTGGTCGCAGGACACGATTGATGCCGCGCGCGATGCGTTGGATGAGGATTTCACCCCGCTGACCGACTGGCGGGCGACCGCCGAATATCGGCAACTGACGGCCAAGAATTTGCTGACACGGTTTTTCCTCGAGACAGCAGGGGAAAAGCAGGAACTTGCCCGCTTCTCGCTGGAGGAGGCTTGAACCATGGACACCACAAGCTTCGACAAGACCAAGACCGAAATCGACGGCCCGATGCACACCTCGCTCCGTCACGATTCCGCCCACAAGCACGTGACGGGCAGCGCCGAATATATCGACGATATTCCCGAACCCGCGGGCCTCATCCACGGCGCGCTGGGCATGGCGGACCGTGCCCACGCGGAAATTGTGTCGATGGACCTCTCCGAGGTCGAAGCCACACCAGGCGTTCTCTGGGTGATGACCGGCAAGGACGTGCCCGGCGAAAATGACATTTCCTCCGGCGGCCGTCACGACGAGCCGCTGCTTGCCGAAACAAAGGTGGAATTCCACGGCCAGCCGATCTTCGCGGTCTTCGCCGAGACGCGCGATATTGCTCGCAAGGCCGCCCGGAAAGCAAAGATCACCTATAAGGATCTGCCGCATTTCACCGACATCGATACAGCGATTGAAAACGGCGGCGCGCTCGTCATCGATCCGATGACGCTGAAGCGTGGCGATGCGAAGCTGGAAATGGATGTCGCGCCACGCCGCCTCACCGGCACGATGCGGATCGGCGGACAGGAACATTTTTACCTCGAGGGCCACATCGCCATGGCGGTGCCGGGCGAAGACGATGATGTGACGGTGTGGAGCTCCACCCAGCATCCGAGCGAAATCCAGCACATCGTCAGCCACATCCTGCAGGTGCCATCCAATGCAGTCACCGTGCAGGTGCGCCGCATGGGCGGCGGTTTCGGCGGCAAGGAAACGCAGGGCAACCAGTTCGCCGCGCTGTGCGCCATCGCCGCCAAGAAGCTGAACCGGGCCGTGAAGATCCGGCCGGACCGCGACGAGGACATGACGGCAACAGGCAAACGCCACGATTTCCGCGTCGATTACGAGCTGGGCTTCGATGACGAGGGCCGCATCCACGCCGTCGATGCCACCTATGCCGCCCGCTGCGGTTTTTCTTCCGATCTATCCGGCCCGGTCACGGACCGAGCGCTGTTCCATGCGGATTCCAGCTATTTCTATCCGCATGTGCACCTCACCTCGCGGCCGCTCAAAACCCACACCGTCTCCAACACCGCCTTTCGCGGTTTCGGCGGCCCGCAGGGCATGCTCGGCGCGGAACGATTTATCGAAGAAATCGCCTATGCCGTCGGCAAGGACCCGCTCGATATCCGCAAGCTGAATTTCTACGGCGAGACCGGTTCCGGCCGCACCACGACGCCCTATCATCAGGAAGTCGAGGACAACATCATCGCCCGCGTTGTCGAAGAGCTGGAGACGTCAAGCGACTATCGCGCACGACGCGAGGCGATCATCGAATTCAACAAAACCAGCCCGGTCATCCGCAAGGGCATTGCGCTCACCCCTGTCAAATTCGGCATCTCCTTCACCATGACCGCCTTCAACCAGGCCGGAGCGCTGGTGCATATCTATAATGACGGCTCCATTCACCTGAACCATGGCGGCACCGAAATGGGCCAGGGCCTCTACACCAAGGTGGCGCAGGTGGTGGCCGATGCCTTCCAGGTGGATATCAACAGGGTGAAGATTACCGCCACGACCACGGGCAAGGTGCCGAACACCTCAGCCACCGCCGCCTCGTCAGGCACCGACCTTAACGGCATGGCCGCTTATGACGCCGCCCGCCAGATCCGCGATCGGCTGATCAAATTCGCTGCCGAGAACTGGAACGTGCCGGAAGAGGAAGTCGTCTTCCTGCCGAACCGCGTGCGCATCGGCTTCGAAGAAATCGCCTTTAACGACTTCATCAAAAAGGCCTATTTCGCCCGCGTGCAGCTTTCCGCCGCCGGTTTTTATAAGACGCCGAAAATCCACTGGGATCGCGCCGCCGGCCGTGGCACGCCGTTTTATTATTTCGCCTATGGCGCGGCGTGCTCGGAAGTATCGATCGATACGCTGACCGGTGAATACCTGATGGAACGTACCGATATCCTCCACGATGTCGGCAAATCGCTCAACCCGGCGATCGATATCGGCCAGATCGAGGGCGCCTTCGTGCAGGGCATGGGCTGGCTGACCACGGAGGAATTGTGGTGGGACGGCAAGGGGCGGCTGCGCACCCACGCGCCTTCCACCTACAAGATCCCGCTCGCCTCCGACCGGCCGAAGAGCTTCAACGTCAGGCTGGCGGAATGGTCGGAAAATGCCGAACCCACCATTGGCCGCTCCAAGGCCGTGGGCGAACCACCCTTCATGCTGGCCATCTCGGTTCTCGAAGCCCTCTCCATGGCCGTCGCTTCCGTCGCCGATTACAAGGTCTGCCCGCGGCTCGACGCGCCAGCGACGCCGGAGCGGGTGCTGATGGCGGTGGAACGGTTGAAGAAGGTTTGAGGGAGGACGTACCCATGCGGCCGAGCCCCCTCATCCGTCCCTTCGGGCCGCCTTCTCCCCGTCGGGGAGAAGAAAGATGCCGCGCTGTCGAGGCAATTCAAAACGGCTGCGATCGTAGCATGAAGCTTGCCAGAAGTTTCTTCTCCCCGCCGGGGAGAAGGTGGCGCGCAGCGCCGGATGAGGGGGCCAGCCCCAATGCCTGACGCCTCCCTCTCCACTTTCCTCGCCCGCTACACCTCCACAATCCTCGTGGAAATCGAAGCCGTGAAAGGCTCGTCACCGCGCGAGGCCGGCACCTTCATGCTGGTCAGCCAGAAGGCAATCTGGGAAACCATCGGCGGCGGCCAGTTCGAATATATGGCCATAGACCATGCCCGCGCCATGCTGCGCAGCGGTGTTGCCGAAGACCGCATGGATATACCGCTCGGCCCCGAAATCGGCCAATGCTGCGGCGGGCGCACGCTCCTGCGCTTTCGGCTGGTCACGGCGGATATTGCCGCCGCGCTTGAGGCAAGGCAAAAGGGCGAAGCTGAGCAGCAGCCCGCCGTTTTCATTTTTGGTGCCGGCCACGTGGGCAAGGCGCTGGCTGAGGCCCTGTCGCTGCTGCCCCTGACCCTGACCGTGGTCGAAACACGCGAAAACGAACTGCGCGATCTTCCGTCGGCAGCGGCGTCCATACTCACCCCCATGCCGGAAGCATTCGTTCGGAAAATCCCGGCAAATGGGGCCGCGGTCATCGTTACCCACGATCATGCACTCGATTTCATGATCGCGAAGGAGGCGCTCGCCCGCAACGATCTCGCCTATGTCGGCATGATCGGCTCGAAGACCAAACGCGCTACCTTTGCCCATTGGCTGGAGCGGGAAGACGAGCCGCCTTCCCGCCTTGCGAAACTCATCCTACCCATCGGCGGCAGCGGCGTCAGGGACAAGCGTCCCGCCGTTATAGCGGCCCTTGTGGCAGCCGAGTTGCTTCAAGCATTTTCCGCTGCCGAAACCCGCCGCAGCGGTAATCAATACGGCCATCCTCAAGGCCTAGATCTCGCTTGAGCGCGTCCGGCAGGCTTTCATCCGCCAGATTGTCGGGTTGGAGGCTCTCTAGGATAAACCGTTCCGCTGTCCGCAGGCCCGCGCGCAGGCGGGACCACGCGCGCAAGAGTGCTGTGCGCATGTTCGTCTCCGTTCAAAAATGTCAGAAGCTCAGTTGATGAATTGCGCTAAAAATGCTCTGATTTCCGAATAAAAACCAATGAAACCTTCGGCAATTGGCATAAAGAGAACTTATCCATGAAAATGTCACGCCAGTTCCCCCTGAATGCCCTGCGGGTGTTCGAAGCCGCCGCAAGACACATGAGCTTCACCAAGGCCGGCGAGGAATTGGGCATGACGCAGACGGCAGTCAGCTATCAGGTGAAACTGCTGGAGGAGAATATCGGAGAGCCGCTCTTCATAAGAAAGGCGCGGCAAGTCTCGCTGACCGAGGCTGGAGAAAAATTAGCGCCGAAAGTTGCGGAAGCCTTTAATACCTTAAAGGAGGCTGTCGATAGCGTGCGCGACGCGCCCGACGCAACGCTGACAATCCACTCAACCGCCACCTTTGCGTCGCGCTGGCTTTCGCGGCATCTGGGCGCTTTCCAGCTTGAACATCCCTCAATCGCGGTGCGGCTTGATACATCGAGCTCACTGATCGATTTTTCCCAATCAGACTGCGATGTCGCCATTCGCTGGAGCAAAGATAACGGTAAAGGGCTGATCTACCATCAACTGCTGCGCGGCGTTTATACGCCGATGCTGCACCCAAGTCTTGCTGACAGCATCGGCGGATTGCACCGCCCGGAAGATCTGCTGCGCCTGCGCATCATCGACCCCGGCGATATCTGGTGGAGCCAGTGGTTCAAGGAAGTCGGCGTCGAAAATCCGGGCCTTGACCGTTATCCCCGCAGCCGCCTCAATGTGCAGGCCTTCGAGGCCGCAGCGGCGATCGCCAGCCAGGGCGTCGCCATGCTCACCCCGGAACTCTATGCCGATGAGATTGCGCTCGGCCGCCTTTATCAACCCTTCGAGCATCTTAGCAGCGAGGGCAAGAACTACTGGCTGGTCTACCCTGAAAACCGCCGGAACATTCGCAAGATAAGGCTGTTCCGCGACTGGATTTTGAAGCGGATCGAGGAAAGCCGGCCGCAGCAGCAGCCTCAATACCCCATATCCGGCGCATAAAAGCATCGCGGCGTATCCTCATCCGGAAACAGACAGAGGTGGTACTCGCCGTCTTCGGATCGACGCGCCTGACTCTGGGACCAGTTGAAAACGTGACGTCGCGTGACCATGCGGTGATCGCCGGGCGCAAGCGAGACCTCGTAACCATCAGACGTCACCCGAACGCTGCGCGTCGGGATCATCTGGCAATCGCCGGTTTCGGCATCGCCGTTACAGCAGTAGCTTTCATATTTGAATCCCTTGTGGGATTCATGGGCAAGCGCGGTGGCGCTGAATGCAAAAAGCAGAAAAAGAACCGTCAGAACAAGGCGCATCGGCACGGTCTCCGTTGAAAACAACGGCGGCAGCCGGAAGGTCATTGCGTCCCTTAACTTAAAATCTCATATCACTCACACCCGGACACAATGGCACCGGGAACTGCGACACCTGCCCCCTGATCTGCTCCGCCCAGGGTTCGCAGCGCCCGCTTTCGGAAAAACCGCCAGCGAAACATGTCATGGGAGCCCTGCGCATCGGCGCGAGAGTCCACAGCCTGATATTCTAGCACATCAGCAGGCTGCACACAGGATCATAGCTGAGTCGCCTTAGCCAGCTAAGCACAAACTCAACGACAGGATAGACCGTTTCCAGCTTTCGAGGGCGTGATCGCCAAGCCGGAACGGACCGGCCCAGGATTGCAGACACAACCGCGTTGCATTGTGAACAATCTCTGCCCGGTCTCTGCTTTTCCCTTCCCTAAAGGCCAAATTTCTCGCAAGGTGCGCTGCACAAGGATCAGGGGAACCGCATGTACGAATACGCCATTGCGTGGGAATGGATGGCCTTTGCCGTCCGCTGGCTCCACGTCATCACCGCCATCGCCTGGATAGGCTCATCCTTTTATTTCATCGCGCTCGATCTCGGGCTGGTCAAACGGCCGCATCTGCCGCCGGGGGCCTATGGCGAGGAATGGCAGGTGCATGGCGGCGGCTTTTACCACATCCAGAAATATCTGGTCGCGCCTGCCCAGATGCCCGAGCACCTGACATGGTTCAAATGGGAAAGCTACGTCACCTGGCTTTCCGGCTTCGCCATGCTCTGCATCGTTTATTATGGCGGGGCGGACCTGTTCCTCATCGACCAGTCCGTGCTTGATCTCACCCAGTTCCAGGCCATCGCCCTGTCGCTGGCATCGCTCGCCATCGGCTGGCTGTTTTATGATTTCCTCTGCAAATCGCCGCTCGGCAACAATACCTGGGGCCTGATGATCGTGCTTTATGTCGCGCTGGTGGCGATGGCCTGGGGTTACACGCAGGTCTTCACCGGTCGCGCCGCCTTCCTGCATCTGGGTGCGTTTACCGCCACCATCATGTCGGCGAACGTCTTTTTCATCATCATCCCCAACCAGAAGATCGTCGTCGCAGACCTGATCGCCGGGCGAACGCCGGACCCGAAATATGGCCGCATCGCCAAACAGCGCTCGCTGCACAACAACTACCTGACGCTGCCCGTCATCTTCTTCATGCTGTCGAACCATTATCCGCTGGCCTTCGCCACGCAGTTTAACTGGATCATCGCAGCGCTGGTGTTCCTGATGGGCGTTACCATCCGCCACTGGTTCAACACCACCCATGCCCGCAAGGGCAAGCCGACATGGACATGGCTTGCGACCGCCCTCATCTTCATCGTCATCATGTGGCTTTCCACCGTGCCGAAAGTGCTGACCGGCGAACAGGAAGAGAAGGCCGCCACCCTCTCACCCATGCAGCAGCAATTCGTCAGCGATGCCCATTTTACCAAGGCCCGTGACGTCGTTCAGGGTCGCTGTTCCATGTGCCATGCCGCCGAGCCGGCGTGGGAAGGCGTGCCGTTCACGCCGAAATCGGTGAAGCTCGAAACCGACGAACAGATCGCCGCCCATGCGCGTGAAATCTATTTGCAAGCCGGGCGCAGCCATGCCATGCCTCCCGGCAACATCACCGCCATCACCCCGGATGAGCGCAAGGTGCTAACCGCATGGTATGAAAGTGCGGTTTCCGGGGCTGGAAAAGCCGAAGGAAAGACTGAATGAGCCTGGTTCTGCTGCGTGGCCGCCTGCTGAGCTTCCGCCGCGCGCCGCTCGCAATCGACGATACGCAAAGCTATCTCTATATCGAAGATGGCGGCCTGCTTCTCGAAAACGGCAAGATCGCCGCCATCGGCGAATACGGCGATATCCGTAAGACAGCACCCGAAGACGTCGAGGAAAAGGACCACCGCCCGCATCTCATCGTGCCCGGCCTCATCGACATGCACCTGCATTTCCCGCAGATGCAGGTCATCGGCTCCTATGCCGCCAACCTGCTGGAATGGCTGAACACTTATACCTTCCCGGAAGAATGCCGCTTCGTTGAAACCGCGCATGCTCAACGCATCGCCACGCATTTTTACGACGAGCTTCTGCGCCACGGCACGACAACGGCCGCCGCCTATTGCTCCGTGCACAAAACCTCCGCCGACGCCTTCTTCGCGGAAGCCATGAAGCGCAACATGCTGATGGTCGGCGGCAAGGTGATGATGGACCGCAATGCCCCGCAGGGCCTGCTGGATACGCCGGAAACTTCCTATGACGAGACACGCCAGGTCATCGCCGACTGGCACGGCAAGGGCCGCAACCACGTCGCCATCACCCCGCGCTTCGCCATCACTTCCACGCCGAAACAGATGGAAGCAGCACAGGCGCTGGCGCAGGAGTTTCCCGATCTCTTCATCCAGACGCATCTGTCTGAAAATCTGGACGAGATCAAATATACCTGCGAGCTTTACCCTGAAGCGACCGACTATACCGACATCTATGTGCGTTACGGCCTGATGGGCAAAAAGACCCTTCTCGGCCATGCCATTCATTTGTCCGATCGCGAGGCGGATGTGCTGTCGGAAACCGGCGCGGTGGCAGTGCATTGCCCCACATCGAACCTCTTCATCGGCTCCGGCCTCTTCCCGATGAAAAAGCTGCAAAGGCGCGAAAAGCCTGTTCGTATCGCGGTTGCCACCGATATCGGCGGCGGATCGAGCTATTCCATGCTGCGCACCATGGACGAGGCGTACAAGATCCAGCAATTGCTGGGCGAACGTCTCAACCCGCTGGAAAGCTGGTATCTGATGACCCGTGGTAATGCCGAAGCGCTCTCCATGGTCGACCGCATCGGCACGTTGGAGGCCGGCACGGATGCCGACATCACGGTGCTGAACGCCTCCTCGACGTCAGCCATGGCCCTGAAGATGGAAGTGGTGAAAAGTCTCACGGAAGAACTGTTCCTGATGCTGACCATGGGCGACGACCGCACAGTGGTAGAGACCTATGTGGCCGGCCAGCCGATGAAGAGCGTGCTGGCATAGTTCGGCTGCGGCCGAAACATAAAGCTGCTAACTCGTTTACATCCGTCACATATTGGATCGAGCGTGTGCCGCCTCTTTCTTCTCCCCCCGGGGAGAAGGTGGCCCGAAGGGTCGGATAAGGGGGCAACGTTGCCGGATTTCGGAGAGCGTGCCCCCTCATCCCGTTGCCGCGGACTTCTCCCCGGCGGGGAGAAGAGACAAGTGGCACTCGCTCGCTCCACATGATTGCCTGACGCCATTTCGGCCGAATGCGAATGACCTCTGGAGTGCCCGGTGCCGAACCTAGACACAACCACCCTGCTGATGATCCTCACGACATTTATCGTTGCCGGCATCGTCAAGGGCGTGACCGGCATGGGGCTGCCGACTGTTGCGATGGGCGTGCTCGGCCTCTTCATGCCCCCGGTCATCGCGGCCGGCCTGCTCATCCTGGCCTCCTTCATCACCAATATCTGGCAATTGCTGGCCGGGCCTGATTTCCGGGCCATCGTGAAGCGGCTGTGGCCGATGATGATCGCCATTGCGCTTGGCACCCTCATCGGCATCCGGCTGATGACGGCGGGCACCGGCGTCTGGACCACCTCAGCGCTCGGCCTGTGCCTCGCGGTTTACGCAGCCTACAGCCTGCTTGCCAGACCGATCTCAATACCGGCAAGGCTGGAACCAAAACTCTCCCCCATCATGGGGTTGGTGACGGGCCTTCTCACCGGCGGCACCGGAATTTTCGTCGTACCCGCTGTGCCCTATATCCAATCGCTGGGTTTTAGCCGAGACGATCTGGTGCAGGCACTCGGCCTTTCCTTCACCATTTCCACCCTTGCACTTGCCGCCGGTCTCGCTTCTCAGAACGCTTTTCATGTCGAGCATCTGTCGCTTTCCGCACTCGCCGTCCTGCCAGCGCTTCTCGGCATGTGGCTTGGCCAGAAAATCCGCCATATCGTTAGCCCGGCGACATTTCGGCGCTGGTTCCTCATCTGCCTGCTCGTGCTTGGCTGCGAACTGTCCATGCGCGCTTTTTGGTGAAACACGAACGACGATTTCGATGTCGCAACCGTGCTATTCATGTTAAGTGAAGCCATCATTCAAATGTGAAGGCTTTATCCATGGGCAAAATCCTGACCATAGCTGACCTGAAAAACCAGGCGCAGCGCCGTGTGCCGAAAATGTTCTTTGACTATGCCGATAGCGGCGCATGGACGGAAAGCACCTACCGCGCCAATGAGGATGATTTTGCCAAGATAAAGCTGCGCCAGCGCGTGCTGGTGGATATGACCGACCGATCGCTCGCCACCGAAATGGTCGGCGAGAAAGTCTCTATGCCGGTCGCACTCTCCCCCACCGGCCTTACGGGCATGCAGCATGCCGATGGCGAAATGCTGGCTGCCAAGGCGGCGGAGGAATTCGGCGTGCCCTTCACGCTCTCCACCATGAGCATCTGCTCCATCGAGGATGTGGCCTCCGTCACTTCGAAACCCTTCTGGTTCCAGCTTTATGTGATGAAGGACCGCGACTTCGTCAACAACCTCATTGACCGCGCCAAGGCCGCCGGGTGCTCGGCGCTGGTGCTGACGCTCGACCTGCAGATCCTTGGCCAGCGGCACAAGGATCTGCGCAACGGCCTCTCGGCCCCGCCGAAATTCACCCCGAAACACATCTGGCAGATGGCGACCCGGCCCAAATGGTGCCTGGACATGGCGCGCACCAAGCGCCGCAGCTTTGGTAACATCGTCGGCCACGCCAAGAACGTCTCCGACCTCTCGTCGCTCTCTTCCTGGACGGCCGAGCAGTTCGATCCGCGTTTATCCTGGAAAGACGTTGAATGGATCAAGGAACGCTGGGGCGGCAAACTTATCCTCAAGGGCATTCTTGACGAGGAAGACGCCCGCGCTTCACTCGATACCGGCGCCGATGCCATCATCGTCTCCAACCATGGCGGCCGCCAGCTCGACGGCGCGCACTCCTCCATCGCCATGCTGCCGAAAATCGTCGATGCCGTTGGCGACAGGGTCGAGGTGCACATGGATGGCGGCATCCGCTCCGGTCAGGATGTGCTGAAGGCCGTGGCGCTTGGCGCAAAGGGCACCTATATCGGCCGGCCCTTTCTCTATGGCCTCGGTGCGGATGGCAAGCAGGGCGTGACGACAGCGCTCGAGATCATCCGCAAGGAAATGGATGTCAGCATGGCGCTCTGCGGCAAGCGGCTGATTACCGATGTGGATCGCAGCATTCTGGCGTGATGTCAGAAGGGCAGAACTTCCGGCGTGACAACCGCAGCTCGCAGACCTCTCTATCGTCATGCCGGACTAGATCCGGCATCCAGCCGCGGCGCGTCTGCGCCGCGAAAGAGTCTCTCGCGATCAAAGACTTGATCGCGCCGGATCCCGGCTCAAGGCCGGGATGAGGCGGTTGGTATAGCCTTCGCGCTACACCACCCAGCCCCTCAATGCCCCACCGTTTTCGAAAATACATTCACGATCACCACGCCGGTGATGATGAAGCCGAGGCCGATGACGGCGGCAATATCCAGCGTCTGGCGGAACACGAAATATCCGATGCCGGAAATCAGCACGATGCCAAGCCCGCTCCAGATCGCGTAGGCCACGCCGACCGGCAGCGCCCGCAGCGTGAACGACAGAAGATAAAAGGCTGCACCGTAAAACAACGCCATCAGCACTGTCGGCACCAGCCTGGTGAACTGCTGCGATTGCTGCAGGAAGGAGGTGGCGATTACCTCGCAGACAATGGCTGCGACAAGCGCGCCATAAGTGAAGACCGCGGTATTCATCGTCAGGTATCCTTCTTCGTCTGGGCGATCATCCGGGCCCTCAGAGCCGCCCTGTCGCCACCCGCTTTGCCGTCGTCGGCCAGCAGATCGGCAAACCAGATGCCGTCGGCAGCCAGCCGCACCATCTCCAGTACCACCCCGTCATCCGTTTCTTTATGACGGACAAGACGACCCTCGATCCAGCTGTTCCACATGCGCCGAAGCGACGGTTCGCCGACCATGGAAACCGAGATCGCTGCCCATTGCCGACCCGAATCCCTGCCCCGATCAGAGAAAACCGCGTTTACATAGGCCCGCGTAAAGCTTCCAGAAGCTTCACGATCCTGTGAGATGAGAGCATCGATCTCGTTGTCCAGCGCCGCCAGAAGGTCAGTCATGACGGCTTCGAGCAGCACCTGCTTGGAAGGAAAATGGTGAAACAGCCCGCCCTTGGTCACTCCCGCCGCATCCGCCACCGCCTGCACGGAAAG